>JANOBP010000481.1:0-11577 GCA_031411715.1 Verrucomicrobiaceae bacterium
ACTTCTGGTAGAACGTGCTGAAGAAATTGAGACGCAGGGAGTCATCCGCAATGTCTTGAAAGCCAAGCGCAGCATGCGCCCCACGGGCGACAGTCAACGCAGCGAGACGTGGACCGGTATGACTAAAACTGAGCGAGACAAGACGTGGATGGTGTTTCCTCTGACCAGCGAGCACGGACGCCGCGTGCTCAAAGTCCTGCCATTCTGGCTCTAGGCCGTCCTCATGAGGCAGCCAGACATGCGGCAGGAGCTGCGACTTGAGTTTGCCATTGATGGTTTTGTTGACCGAGAGCATTTGGTCAATGGCCATAAAATGCACCAGGAGACTGGCATCCTTCTTATTGTGAACATCAATCGTTTGAGTCAGCTCCGCAGTCGATAGACGTTCAAAAGTTTCCGGCTTTTGAAAAAGATCATTCACTGCGGCAGCCTCCCGTTTAAAATTGGCGAATTGCTCCTCCACGGTGTGAGTGGGGCCGTTGAGAACGGCGATCACGCTGCTTGGAGGGCCACTGGGGGCTGTCTCATTGTTGACCATGAGATGGCGGACAATACAGGGCGCGCGCTTGCTTTTGCTAATGCTGCGCAGTGCCTGAATCAGGATTACTTCCCAAGGCATGATGCGCGTTTCCCAAACCGACTGCTCATCTTTCCAAGGAATGCAGACTTCGAGAACGTCTGCCTCGAGCATGGTGTTGAATTGGCTGGTGGTCAGACCTGATTCATCAATGGCTTGGTAAGCAAAGGAGCGAGAGGCATCGATATCGCTATCACGCTCGATCCACTGAATGCGCTGTGCTGCCTGCTTGCTCCAGCGCATGGCCAGCATCTGGAAGGTCTTTTTGTTGGTGAAACGCAGTGGGATGGTGACGGGCTCAGGGCGACCACTGATACGTGCGCGGATGCATAGGCCAGGGTATAGATTCTTTTTGGGCATGGCGGCTCAGGCTTGGCGTTTTTTGCGGCGGACGGGCTTGGCGGAACTGACAGTCCCAGCAAGGTATTTGGCAGCCAGCTTATGGCCTTGCTCACGCACGGACTTATAGGCGCTATCAGGCCGCGTGGTGCTGCTACCACGACGCCTGCGGATATCCGCCAGCGTGCGACTACCACGGCGTGAGCCCGGTCCAGCAATCCTCATAATGAGTCCGTGGATCTCAATAGACTGCGACTCACTGGCAAACTGGCTTGGGTCATCACGAAACAACAGCCACACAGCCGCCGCGATGAATGGGCAGTGCTTCTGCACCAGTTCGTCTTTGGGATCGTCAATCGAGAGGTACTTTTTGATGTCGAGAATGGCATCTCGCTGCTCAGGGCCCATCGGGATGAGTTGACCAAGCGTTTTCCCCTTCGGAAAAACCGGCATCACAGCCAGCGCGGCGACGACTTGATCGGCAAGCTCCGCATCCTTCTCGGAAACAGGTGTACCACCATTTTTCACCCAGACATCTCGAATCTCCTGTGCCTCTGCATTCAGACCCACATTTTCCAACGCGGCCAAACACAATTCAATGCGCAGCTCAAACGGTGGATAGGAGTCGGAAGCCGCAGAGTTGAGATGCCCGAGCAATAAGTCCGCCAGCATGCCGGCAAAAGCATGCGCACAATGCCGCATGGCAAAGAAGTCGGCAAAGATCTCCGCATGCCACAGTGCCCAGCGCATCCGCTCGGTAGCATTTGGCAGTGCGCTGTCGATGGTGGCCTTGATCGACTCGGTGAGCTGGAAGTCCGCCTCGACGACATGTCCCGTTTCATGCGCAATGGCGACCATGCTCGGCGCATGGAAGAGTTCATGCCACGGCAGCGAAATGAACGGCACTGGCAAATCCTTCAGCAACGCGGCCGCATGAGGTGCCAGCGGTTCGGAGGCACCACTTTCATCACCAAAGATGCGGTGGCGCACCAGGGCACTCGGGCTTGTGCTGCCATGCAGGCAACTCAGTGGAGGCTCGACGGGATACGCCCGATTGGCTGCGGCAAAGGCATCCGCCAAAGGCTTGCGACAGATCCAGGCAAACTCATCGGCAGCCGAGAGACCTTCCCGGAACATTTCCTCCTGCCGCTGGCCCAAGCGACTGCGGAAGGCCTCCCACACGCGCCAGGTGGAAAGCACCAATGCCTCGATTCGATTCGGTTTGTTCTTGGCTAAGTTGGGAATGCTCTCACGCAGGCCTTGGAGCATCGCGGTGGCGGCATGGACCTGCGAATAATGGGTAGCCCACGTGGCCGTCTCCACACGCGCACGCCACTCACGAAACTGACGGTCCAGACTGTCAAGACAGCGCTGGATCTCCACGCGCTGACGATCTTCCAAAGTGGTCATGGCGATGTGTAAGGGGGGTTAAATCGCCGCCGTAAAATGCGTGACTCCGCGCTCATGCAGGAGGCGTATTTCAGCATTCGGTCCATCAATGTCGAGGACGGCAAAACCCATCAGCGCATATTCCTCCCACATGACTTCATAGAAGCCATCCTTGTCCGTCAACACATACCGGCGCGGCGCAACGGCATCAAAAGGCGGTGTTTTATCCTGCTTGGTCGGATTGCATGGCACACCACCGTGTCCGAGGCACGCACCAAAAGGCAAGGCCCCGCCGGAAGGGAATGTTTTAGGCTCATACACCGCACAGCGGTGCTCATGCCCCCAAAGCCACGCGGCCGTTTTACCATCCTGGAGCAGAGGCGCGGCTTCTGCAGCCAGGGCAGCGGCTTTGTCCGCACTTTCATAAGCGCTAAGCGGTTGATGATGACTCAAAAGGACGCGACGGGCCTTCGGTGCTTTGGCAGCGAGAGATTGGGCCCATGCGATTTGGCCTTGGGCGGCAGGCAGCTTCTTTTTCGTATTGTTATCAAACTCAAAGGTCCATTCATTATAAGCCGTATCGAGGCCGATGAATTGCCAGTCTTCATTGCCAAACATGAATTGACTGCATCCTTTCTGTGCGGCGAACCTTGGATCGCCCTCGCCTTCTTTCTGGCCGAGGATGGTCTTGAAGTAACCGTCGCCACCGCAATACATGTCGTGATTGCCATTGATATTCCAGTGATTGAGCTTGGGCGGCAAAGCCTGAGGCCAGCAGTCGAGGAAGCGTTCCTTGCACTCGCTTGGCCAGCCAGCGAAGTAAATATCCCCAAGGTGCACCACGTGATGCTCAACGTCGGGTTTCTCCGCCAGGGATTCCTCCATCATCCGGGTGATCTTTTTCGCGCGCTCGATGCCCGTGCCCCAGTCACCGACGATGATGATGCGTGCTTTCTTTGCCAGCTTCGCCTCGGGCCGCGTAACGGAAAAGGGATGGGTGCCGTGTATTTTCCTCCAAGCCACGGCCTTGGCCCCTTCAGTAAGGTAAAGGATGCCCGGCTCCTCAAACCGACCGCCAAAGAGTCGCTGACCTGCCACGGGCTTAGCCGCCGCCTTGAGTGACTGACCCGAGATACCCGGCATCATGTTGGCTGCCCCTTGGGCACCGCCTTTGCTATCCGCATGATCGATCATCCCTGCCGCCGCATATCCAGTCTGCAGCATGGTCTGCGCCATGCTCAAGGTCGGCTGACGGGCGATGAAAGCCGCTTTGTTATCCGCATCCGGTGAGGCCAGGATTTCCGCCTTTTCCACCGCCAGTTCCTGGGTGGCCTCCGCCAGGAAGGTTTCCAGTGTTTGGGCATCCTCCAGCGTCCATTTGTATTCCAGCAGCTTGGGATCAGGGTTTTCCTTTTTCAGGCTCGTAACGGCGGCTTTGGTGAAGTCCGTCCATTCTTGAAGCAGCATTTCCAAATCTGAGATGGTAACGATTTCGCGGATCATGGTGGTGTTGTAGGCGATTTAAAAGAATCCCCGCCCGATATAGCAGATGTGCTTGTAGCAAGGCAAGGAGGATCACGCGGAAGGTGAATGCCCGTTTGACTTTGCGGCGCAGGCTCGCACTAATCCGCCGTCATGCCGAAAAACAACCTATCCAAAGAAGACGTCCAAGCCATGCTCATCCTCGCCTGTGAGCGCATCATCGCTGCAGAGCCGATGCTCTCCGAAGCAGACCGGAATCTCGGTGACGGCGACCATGGTCTCGGCATGGAGCGCGGCATGACAGCGGCCAAGGAAGGCCTGCTCGCCGCCCCCGTGGAGAGCATCGACAAAGCTTTCATCACCGTCGGCACCAAGATGATGAGCAGCATGGGCGGAGCCAGTGGAGCCATCTTCGGCACCTTCTTCCGCAATGGCGGCAAAGCCCTCGCTGGACTGGAAACCCTCACCGCAGCTGGCCTGGCCACTTTTTTCCGTGCTGGCGTCGATGGCGTCAAGCAGCGCGGTTCGGCTGAAGTCGGTGACAAAACCTGTGTCGATGCCATGGAGCCTGCCGCTCAAAAAGCCGCCGAAGTTGCCGCCCTATCACTCCCAGAGGCCATCCAGGCCATCTTCACGGCTACCGAAGCCGGCACCGAGGCCAGCAAGGCCATGATCGCCAAATTTGGCCGCGCCAAGACCCTTGGCGCTGCAGGCATCGGCTTCCCCGATGCTGGTGCGTGCTCTGTCACCGTCATTGTGCAAGCAATGCGCGACTTCATCGTCGCGTAGTAGTTCCATAACGGATCCTAGAGGCTCGAAAGCTTCGTTGAACTCGAACTGACCCATTCGTCATTCGACTTTCGTCATTCGTCATTCACCTTCCAGCCCTGCATGTCCACCATCATCCGCGCCGTCCTCCCACTCGTCATCCTCGTGACGTGCGGATACGGCATGTACTGGTTCATGACCCATAAGCCGGAGCAAAAGACCATGGAGATGCCTCCCGTCATCGTCACCGTCGAGGGAGCGACGCTCAAGACCACCACCTTCCCGGTCCACGTCAGTTCACAGGGCACCGTGCAGCCGCGCACACGCAGCACCTTGCTGCCAGAGGTGGCGGGCAAGATCATCGAAGTTGGCCCTTCGTTCCGCCCCGGCGGCTTCTTTAGCAAAGAGGACGTCCTCGTCCGCCTCGACCCTGTCGATTACGAAACCGCCATCACCATTGCCAAAGCGGCCGTCGCTCTGGCCAAAGTCACCGTCACCGAAGAACAAGCTCGTGCCGACCAGGCCCGCGAAAACTGGAAAGCACTCGGCCGTAGTGGAGACCCCAGCGAACTCCTCATCCGCGCCCCGCAAGTCGCCCGTGCACAGGCCGACCTCGCCGCTGCTGAGGCCCGTGTGGTCAAAGCCCAGCGTGACCTCGAGCGCACCATCATCCGCGCGCCCTATGATGGCCAAGTCCTTGAGCAAGCCTCCGACGTTGGCCAATACGTCGGCCAGGGCACCGTGTTAGGCCGCATCTTTGCCACCGATTACGTCGAGATCCGGCTGCCGCTGCCTGAGCGTGAGAGCCAGCATCTCAAGCTCCCCGAGCACTACCGCGACGCCGGACTATCCAACGTCCCCGCCAAGGTTCGCCTGCGTTCCACCACCGCCGGCAAGCCCATTTTTTGGGATGGCCACATCGTCCGAGTCGAAAGCGCACTCGACGCCGAAACTCGCCAGCACACCGCCGTCGCCCAGGTCATCGACCCTTACGCCAAGCGCGCCGACGGCATGCCACCACTCAAGATCGGCCAGTTCGTCGAAGCCGAGATCGAGGGTGAAGTTCTCGACAACGTCTATCTCATCCCGCGCAACGTCGTACGCGCCGGCAACGAAATCATCCTCATCAACGCCCAAAACCGCCTCAAGCGCCTCACCGTCGAGCCACTCTTCGGTGACGAAAAAAACATCGTCATTTCCGCCGCCGCCGAAAAAGCCCCCAAGCCCGGAGAGATCATCTGCCTCACGCCCATCCCCTTTCCCGCCGACGGCGCCCTCGTCGATCTCCGCACCCTCGACGACAAGCCCATGCCCTCCTCTCTGGCCAAAAACAAAAAGCCCGAAGACAAAAAGACCGCCAGCACCGGCGCCGAAGCCAAGCCCATCCCCTGAGTGAGTGAGTCTCCCAAGCAGAGGCTATCCGCACCGCTTCACTCCAACTCAATCTGCGCCGCAACGGATGCTGAGAACCCTGTTCCACAGGAACAGGGTAACTTTCAAAGTAGCCCCGTTGCTGTGCAACTGGATTGAACCGGTTGCAGCGCAACCGGACAACTTGCCGCCTCAATCCCAGCACCAGCGTGTTGTAAGCCTGCCTCAGTGCATCCGGGTCAGCAAAGGGTGTGTCCAGCGTGCTCACCCCATTGGTGTTGTTGCTGGTGCCGCCAATGGCATTGCTCAGGGCAGCGTTCGTCACCTATGCCGGTGGGCCTTGCTCTCCTCGACCACATTGGCCGTGGGTGTCGCAGCTTTGGAGTAGCACAGTCAACTCTCAGCGCCCTGCCAATGAGTTATCCGGCAACTGGAAGGCATTCTCGATCACGTTGAGCTTGGGTGGCTCTCCTGGAGTCAAGATGACCTCCACGATGTCGAAGCGGAATCGGATCTTCCCATTTCCAAGCTCGCGCAGCCAATCCTGTGCCCCGCGCTGGATCAAACGCTGCTTCTCAGGCCCCACCGCATCCGCAGGGCGACCAAAGGCCGTGCTCGTCCGTGTCTTCACTTCCACAAACGTCAGCACCTCGCCATGCCGAGCCACGATGTCCACTTCACCGCGATTCCAACCGCTGAAATTCCGCGCCAGCACCCGCCGGCCTTTCCAGCGCAGCCAACGCGCCGCCATCCATTCTCCCAGTCGGCCCACTTCTGCATTCGTTAACTTGGTTCCGAGCAATTGGCCATCAAAACGCCCAAACGGCCACGCCTTGATCCACAGCACCCCATAGCGCAGCCATGCGGATCTCCGCAGCCATTGGAGCAGCTTCGTCTTCATCCCAGATCCAGTTCAAGCTGTGCCACAGGCCCAAAACTCCGCCGGTGATGCACACACGGCCCATACTTCTTCAGCGCCGTCAGATGCTGCGGTGTGGGATAACCCTTGTGAATCTCAAAGCCATACTGCGGATGCCGCGCGGCCATCTCCACCATGAGGCGGTCACGCGTCACCTTGGCGATCACACTGGCCGCAGCGATGGAAAAACTCAGGCTATCCCCCTTCACCAGCGCTACCTGATGCAGCGGATACTTCTTCACCGGACGTCCATCAATGAGCACCGCATCCGGCTGCGGCTTCAGTCCCAAAGCCGCACGCCGCATTCCCTCCCAGGTCGCTTGAAGGATGTTGATGCGATCAATCTCCTCCGGCTCGATGCACACACAGTGCCAGCGGATGCGCTCATCATTCGTGATCTCCTCATACAGCCGCTCACGCTTCTTTTCGGTCAGTTGCTTCGAGTCATTCAGCACCGCATGCGTGAAGCCCTCTGGTAAAACCACCGCCGCCACCGTCACTGGTCCCGCCAGTGGTCCCCTGCCCGCCTCATCAATACCCGCCACACAGCGGAAGCCCGCTGCACGCAGTTGATTTTCATGATCGAGAGTCGGCATAGGCTGGACGGCGCACTTCTTCTTGCGCCGTGAACTCCCCCTGTCTAAATGCCGTATGGGAAAACTTCAAGATAAGGTCGCAGTCATCACCGGAGCCGGTCGCGGCATCGGCAAAGCCATCGCAGAAACCTTCGCTGCCGAAGGCGCGAAAGTCGCTGTCATCAGCCGCACGCAGGCCAATGCCCAAAGCGCCGCCGACGCCATCAATGCCGCGCATCCAGGTGCCGCCAAAGCCTACGCCCTCGATGTAGCCGACGGCCCCGCCTGCGCCGAGGTCGGCAAGCAGATCCTCGCCGACTTTGATCACGTGGACATCCTCATCAACAACGCCGGGGTCACCAAAGACGGCCTGCTCCTGCGCATGAGCGAGGAGGACTGGGACGTCGTGCTCGACACCAACCTCAAAGGTGCCTTCAACATGGTCAAGGCCGTCCAGCGCAGCATTTTGAAGCAAAAAGGCGCGCGCATCATCAACATCAGCTCCGTCATCGGCCTCATCGGCAACGCTGGCCAGGCCAACTACGCCGCTAGCAAAGCCGGCCTCATCGGCTTCACCAAATCACTCGCCCGCGAGTTCGCCGGACGCGGCGTCACCGCCAACTGCATCTGCCCCGGCTTCATCGCCACCGACATGACCCACGGCCTCACCGACCAGCTCAAGGAAGGCATCCTCAGTAAGATTCCCCTCTCCGTGCTCGGCTCCGCCGAAGACATCGCCGAAGCCGCCCTCTACCTCGCCAGCCCAGCGGCGCGTTATGTGACAGGCCAGGTGCTCGCCGTGGATGGTGGCATGGTCATGTGAGCCTGCGGGAAGCTGGATTGAAGATTGATAAACAATCGATTTTTGATTTTTGAAGGGGGAGGCGCGCGATGAGTTAGCACCTCTGCAATCAGCAGCCGAGCGCAGCGAGACAGACGACTGAAAGGAGCCCGGAGGGTGAAGCGGAGCGAATCAATCCTTGCTCATCAATCGTCAATCACTTCAGCCACCGCCAGCACCTCACTCAGAGGCTACCCCCAGCGCCGCCAGTGTCTTGATCACGATGGGCTCTCCGGGCTTCAATTGGTCCCGTTGCTCAAACAGCACCCGCACCACTTTCTCATAATCCGGCATCACACCTGTGCGCCGTAAGGCTAGCAGCCGCACATAGCGCGCGGCGCGGTCGATGAGCTTGTTGTTGCTCGGCTTCACGTAAGTCATGAGGTTGTCCAAATAGCGACCCACCCGGCCCATCACTAGTGTCGAATGAATGTTCAGGCACATCTTCAGCAGCAGGTGTGCATGAAACTCCGGCACCGCCAGCGCCACACGTTGACGCAGCCCAGCGAACTCCCACACCATCTCTCCCTCAGCCCCGCCGATGCTGAAACGCTCCTGCGCCGCTCCCTGCGTGCGCCGCTGCCTCTTTTGAAGCAACTCCGCCGAGAAATCATAGCACGCCAGCACCTCCGCGCCTGCCACCTGCCGCACCTCCGGCCACTCCAGCGTCCGTGGCGCACGCCGCAGCAGCCCACGCCATGCCGCCACCGCATCCGCCTGCTCCGGCATGATGAAATGACACCACGACACCGGTTGCGCCTCATCCTTCTGGTTCTCAAACGCCGCCAGACTGAACGTCGGCGCGCGCTCGGTCGTATCCGTCACCACCGTGATGCCAAAGCGCCCGCTCTCATATAAAACATAGCCACCGCGCTCATACACCGCCGACTCCTGTTCGATGAACGGCACCATGAACTGCCCATCCATCCGCTCCAGCATCGCCCGCAGTCGCACCACCTCCCCGCGTGCCCGCTCCGGCTCATCCGCATGCAGAAAGGCAAAACCAATCGCCGCCATCAGCACCGTGCTCGCCTGCATCCGCGTGCTGCCACTCAGCGCCATCGGCCCCACCGCCAGATTCAGCTTCAAGATCCGCGCATCCTCGATCACACGTCGAGAGCGCTCCACGTGCATCAGTTGCTCATCCGGATTGCAATACAGGAACCACGGTTGGTTTCGCGACACCTCCGCCGCACGCTCCGTCGCTCCAATTACGAACGGCGTCTCCCCGCCCTCCGTCGAGCTGATCAGCATATCCCCGTCCTCAAAGCCCAACTCGTCCAACTGCCGCGCCCCATACTCCGGGTGATCCTCAAACGTCTCGATCGCCTTGATCAGCGCCAGATCCCCACCCGCCATGAAGGCCCGCACGCGGTCCTCCCCCGGCACCGGCAGCACGCCCATGCGGCAAAAGATCTCCACGCTCAGCGACAGCCGCCCCGTCGCCCCACAGCCGCATAGATACACCCGCCTCCCGCTCTCAAAGGTCCCCGCCACCGCCCGCGCCAGTGCCACGATGCCATTCGCCGCCCCTTCCATCCGCCGCAGCGCCAGCACATCCACTTGATGCATCAGCTTGATCGCCTCCCCCACATCCTCCTGCGCCATCTGCGACAGCGACGTCGTGAACGGATGCTGCGACTCCGTCTCCAGCGCCCCCAGTTGGAAATCTCCCGCAATCTTCAAGAACTCGTCAGCAGCATTCATACCTTCAATCGACTCCAATACCACACCCCGCGTTCAGAGCATCTTCAAACTCGAGGCTTCCGCACCACCCAGCGCGCCCTCCAGCATACCATCCGGTGAAAGCGGCCTTGTGACCGGGGCTGCCGCTAAAAGGCGATGATTTGTCGTCGTGGATCATGGCAGTATGGATAGTTTCCAAGCATGCTTGAGTGGGACGCGCGCTGAAGCAATCTCACATGACAGGAGGCTTTGCTCAAATTCAAATTTGGATTGATGCTTTTGCAAGGCTTCGATCAGGCGGGTTACCACCATCAATCCCTCATCCCGCCCTTCGATTAGCTCCTGCTCGGGGATGTGATCCGTGAGACGTGTGGACATCACCAGGCTTGTGGCAAGTGGCTTCTTGGAAAGTACTCTGGACAACCAGCCGCGAAAGTGGCGATCCGTGGAGCAACTGGTCCAAGCGATAAAATGCGGTGTTTTCCTGGCCTTTGAAAAGTAAGACCCCAAGGATTTGAGCCCCGGTTGTGAGCTGCGGTAATACGAATAGTCCACCAGTTGTCGATTCCCTCCCAGGTTGAGGAGAGTAACAGGCGGGAAGGTGTCAGGGCCACCGCCGCCCCGCGAGTGACCGACATACACCTGAACCTCGGCATCCGTGGCCGCCTTCTGCATGAACCCCAGTGCCTCACGACTGCATCGCATTTGAAGGTCCCTGCCCGCCCCAATATTCTCCGCCGTGCTGGACGTGGAGGAACTCCAGATCAGGGAAATCCGCAGCATCTGCCCTGGCGATCCTGGCCCCACAAAAACTCGCAAATTCGGCGCTGCTAAAGGAACCCCTAGTTGCTCCGCCTGATCCTCCGTGATGGCCACGGCTGTAAAGGTGTGGCTTGTCAGGTAGGACATGAAGTTCCGGGCTCTGATTGGATCGCACGGGTTCTTGAAATCCGTATTGTTGTCATAACCGAAGATCACGCGAATATCCGCCACCTGATCATCGGCAAACACCCGCTGGATGTTCTCTTCAAATTCGTTGTCATCGCATAGAGGTGGCTTTTCCGCCAGAATCGGTGCCGTGAAGAAAAACAGTAGAACCAAGATGAATAAATGTAAGGGGATCGCTTTCAATGAAAGCAGACTACACTCGGTGAGTGAAGTTTTCCTTGGGGTGTAACCCCATTATCAAAGCCCCGTGAGCGGTGCGGGGTCAGGAGTGTCGAAAATGACGAAAGATGCCGAAAAAAGCTTCTGTGGGCAGTCGTGGGCCGGATGCGGTCCAAGTGCCCCTCCCCGGCCTAAACACCTCCGCCTACGCCAGCACTTGCTTGACCACATTCCCACCGATGTCAGTGAGGCGGTAGTCACGGCCTTGGAATCGATAAGTTAGCCGCTCGTGATGCACACCGAGCGTCTGCATGATCGTCGCGTTGAGGTCATGCACATGCACGGGATCACGGGTGATGTTGTAGCAGTAGTCGTCCGTCTCGCCGTGCGTGTAGCCTTTCTTGATGCCGGCACCGGCCATGAAGATGGTGAAGCAGCGCGGATGATGGTCACGGCCATAATTGGTCTCGGTAAGAGTGCCCTGGCTGTAGATGGTGCGGCCAAATTCACCACCCCAGACGAT
>JANOBP010000482.1:0-7782 GCA_031411715.1 Verrucomicrobiaceae bacterium
CCGATTTCTGGATGCAGCAGTCCATGCAGCAGTTGACCATGAATCAGCACACCACCGCCAACACCGGTGCCGACTGTGATGTAAACGAGTGGATCAATTCCCTGCCCTGCACCCCAAAGGTACTCGCCTAACACTGCGGCATTCACATCCGTATCAAAACCCATCGGCACGTGAAACCGCTTCTTCAGCATGTTCACGATGTCCACATACTGCCACCCAGGCTTTGGCGTCGTGGTGATGAATCCATACGTCTCACTTGCAGGATTGAGATCAATCGGCCCAAACGAGCCCACACCGATCGCAGAGAACGCACCATGCTTTGATTTGGCCATCGATAGATACCGGCACACCTCCGCCAGAGTCTCTTCAGGCGTCGTTGTTGGGATTCGTGTTACTTGACGCAGATCCTGTGGCCCCGTGCCAACGGCACAGACCACCTTCGTCCCGCCAAACTCAATGGCGGCAATCAATGGGGCAGCGTCGCTCATGAGAGTTGACGCACTGCCACTGAGTCCCTGATCCCAAGGCTGGAATAAATCTCGCGAGTCGCATGAGATTTGTTCAGCGTGTAAAAATGGATGCCGTCCACACCATTATCCAGCAACTCATGGCACTGTTCGGTTGCGTAATGGATGCCCACTTTTTGCACGGCATCTTCATCACCACTGCAGCGTTGGATGGCCCGCAGCAGTTTGGCCGGATAGCGTGCACCCGCAGCCAGTTCAGCCATGCGGCGCATGCTTGAAGCGCTGGCGATCGGCATGATGCCCGCGATGATTGGCACATGAATCCCCGCCAGTCGGCAGCGTGCGCGGAAGTCCAGGAAGTCATGATTGTCGAAGAACAACTGCGTGCAGATGTAGTCCGCTCCCGCATCCACCTTCGCCTTCAGGTAATCCATCTCCAGCACACGATTCGGCGTCGTCGGATGCCCCTCAGGAAAACCTGCGACACCAATGCCAAAGCCACGCTTGTCAGCATGCGCGCCGCTGTCGTTGAATTTCTTGATGAAGGCCACCAGATCGGCCGCTTGTTGGAAAGCATCCTTCTTGCGGTCATAGTTCGCCAGATTCTTCGGCGGATCGCCCCCTAGCGCCAGAATATTGCTCACACCCGCCTCTGCATAGCGCTCCAGGATTCCGGCGATGTCCGCCTCACTGTGACAAACACAGGTCAAATGCGGCACAGGGTCCAGCGTGGTCGTTTTCTTGATCCGCACCACCAAATCATGGGTCAGCTCACGAGTCGAGCCACCGGCACCGTAGGTCACACTGACAAAGGACGGCTTGAACGCCTCCAACTCACCGATCGTTCCATACAGAGCCTCGGAAGCCTCCACCGACTTCGGTGGGAAAAATTCAAATGACAGGGTGGGCTTCTGGTCTCGTAAAATATCTTCGATGTGCATGGGCAATGATAGTGCGGCGGCAACTCAACCTCACATCCGCCTTTTTCATAGCTTATAATTGCAGATTTAAGAATGCAGAATGCGCATTAAAGAAACACATGCCCAGCCTTCACGACCTAACCCAAGACGAGCTCACCACCGCGCTCGTTGCGGATGGACTGCGCCCGGCGCATACGAAGGCGCTGTGGAATACGCTGCACTTCCGCTCCATCCCAGACCCTCGGACACGCACAGACCTCTCACCGCCGCTTCAGCGCTGGCTGACCTCCCGCCTAGGCGATGGCACCTTCACACTGGATGCGCCCAGCATCGCCTCCGACATCCCAAGCAGCGATGGATTGACTCAAAAAACACTCCTCAAGCTCGCGGATGGCCAGGAAATCGAGACCGTCATCATGAGCTACTCCGGCCGCCACACGGCCTGCATCAGCACCCAGGCCGGCTGCGCCATGGGCTGTGTTTTTTGCGCCACAGGCCAGATGGGCTTCGTGCGGCATCTGCGACCCGGTGAAATCATCGCACAAGTCCATCACGCGCGTCGCACCCTTGCCGTCAGTGGCCAGCGACTGCGCAATCTCGTCCTCATGGGCATGGGCGAGCCGCTCCACAATTACGACGCCGTCATGAAGGCGCTGGACATGATCTCCAACACCAGCGGCATCAATCTAGGCCCCTCCAAGATCAGCATATCCACCGTCGGCGTCGTGCCCGGCATCCTGCGCCTCGCAGCAGAAAACCGGCCTTATAATCTCGCCGTCTCTCTTCACGCCGCCACGGAGGAGGAACGCGCCGCACTCATCCCCGCCAATCAGCGCTGGCCGCTGCATGAGCTCATCACCGCCTGCCGCAGCTACAATGCACAGACAGGCCGCCGCATCTTCTTCGCCTGGACGCTGATCGCTGGAGTCAATGACACACCCGAGCACGCCAAAAAGATCGCCGCGCTCCTCCACGGCCTCGACGCGCACATCAATCTCATCCCGCTCAATCAAACCACAGGCTATAGTGGACAAGAAAGCACTGACACCGCTGCCGACACGTTTCACCGCATCCTTCAAGAGGCAGGCTTCCCCTGCACCATCCGCCAGCGCCGTGGTATCGACGTCGCCGCAGGCTGCGGCCAACTCAAAGCCGAAAAACAACGCCGCCAGAGAATCTGAACACTCATCGCTTCGAAGTTTCCTATTCTCACGACCATGACCGCACACCCTTTTCAGTTCCTATCGGCTATCGTCTATTGTCTTTTCATCTCAGCCGCAGCCCTTGCCCAGTCACCCGTAGCTCCCACCTGGCAAAAAGACCTCACTTCCAACAAACCCGGCCCATTTCTCAGCGTTCCCACCTGCATTCTCGACTTCGAGTTGGGTTGGAATAAAACCGTCAAAGCCGGCACCGCGCAGGTCATCATCAAGCAAGCTGGTCCTTATTGGCGCGCTTCCGCACAAGCCTCCAGCACCGGCCTCGCCCGCACCTTGTGGACATACGACTGCACCATGTCCTCCATCATCGACAGCGCCACACTTCACCCTCGCTTCATGCAGCACAGCGAGTCCGACAGTGCCGAGACCTGCCGCTACCGAGTCTCCTTCCAACCGCGCCGTCTCATCACCGAGTCCACCGTTCAGCCTAAAGACGGCACCGCCACCACCAGCACCTACGTCTGCGCCTTCGCACCCATTGAGGACCTGCTTTCAGTGATCCTCTTCGTCCGCAGCCTCCCTCTGGCCAATGGCGACAAAATCACCCGCGTCATACAGCCCTGGGACAAGCCCTACCTCACCACCTTCGAAGTCCAGGGTCGGGAAAAGCTCACCATCAATGGCAAGACGCAGTCCTGCATCAAACTGGGCATCCAGATCCGTAAAATCGACCGCAGCAGCCTCGTGCTCAGCAGCTACAAAAAAATGAAAACCGCCACCATCTGGATCTCCGATGATGCCGAGCGCCTCCCTGTCGAGATGCGTGCCGAAATCTTCGTGGGCTACATGTCCTGCCATCTCACCGGAAAAAAAATCCTCACCGGCAAAGACGCGCAGTCCACCGTCCCCAGTGTCGCCAGCATGCTCGTCAAACCGCCAGCACCCTGAGTCACGGAAAATCCGGCAATCTCTGCGCGGAGAGGCACAATCCGTGCTCTACCGAGTGTAAGAAACTCTGTGAGGCTGACATTCCATCTCAATCCGGTAAAATTCACATCTGAACGGAGTTTTTCTTGTGCCGCGTGCCCTCCACGCTAACTCCAATCTCTCCATTTTTTCGCAATCCCCAGTTCATCCTCACGTCATGTCATCCATCGTCTCCAAAGGTCTTGAAGGTATCGTCGCCGCAGAAACACGCCTCGGTGAGGTCAACGGCGCGGAAGGTATCCTCTACTACTGTGGTTACGACATCAATGAACTCGTTAAAGTCAGCTACGAGGAAGTTGTCCACCTCCTCTACTACAACAAGCTGCCTAACCGTGCCGAGCTCGACAAGCTCACCACCGCTCTCCGTGCTGAGCGCGAGCTGCCACAGGGCGTCATCGACTTCCTCACCAGCGCCCCCAAGACCGCCAAGCCCATCGACATCATGCGCACCGCCGTCTCCATGCTCGGCTGCTATGACTTGAAGCGTCACGACATCGACGTCAGCGAAAACCTCGCCAACGCCATCCGCCTCACCTCCCAGATCGGCGTTATCGCCGCTTACTTCCACCGCGCGCGCCAGGGCCTCTCACTACCACCCGTGCGCAAAGACCTCTCCGAGGCCGCCCACTTCCTCTATCTCATCAATGGCGAGGTCCCCAGCAAAGAAGCTGAGAAGACTCTCGACGTCGCTTACGTCCTCCATGCCGAGCACGGCTTCAATGCCTCCACATTCACCGCACGCGTCGTCGCCTCGACTTTGAGCGACATGTTCTCTGCCATTTCCGCCGCCATCGGCGCGCTGAAGGGTCCGCTTCACGGCGGTGCCAATGAAGGCGTCATCCACATGCTCGAAGAAATCGGCACGCCAGACAAAGTCGATGCATGGGTCGCGGATGCCCTCGCTCAAAAGAAAAAGATCATGGGCATTGGTCACCGCGTTTACAAAGTGCTCGACCCCCGCGCGCCACACCTCCGAGAGATGGCCATCCAGCTCACCGCTCAACTCGGCGAGTCCAAATGGATCCAAATGTCCGAGCGCATCGCCCAAATCATGCGCGAGCAAAAAGGCCTCAACGCCAACGTCGATTTCTACAGCGCGACCGTTTACTACAGCCTCGGCATTCCGACTGATCTCTTCACGCCTATCTTCGCCATCGCTCGTATGAGTGGCTGGACCGCCCACGTGTTGGAGCAATGGAGCGAGAACCGCCTCTTCCGCCCACTCAGCCAATACAATGGCCGTCCATACGGTCAAAAAGTCGTCCCCATCGACGAGAGATAGTTTCTGAGGAACCACGCATTGCTGTACTTCAAAAGTCAGCGATCCGCCTCATCCATTTTACATCCCCGACAATCGAGTTTGTAGTGCCTTGGGGTCATGTCGCATGTCCACCAAAGCATGAATCATGATGCGTCGCCCCTCCTCAACATAAAACAGGCCATAACGCATTTTTGGCCCAGCAAGCACGCGCCGCACCCGTCGAGTTCCTCGCACCTTGGCACCAATACTTGGAAACTCTGCAAGAAGACTCAGTATATGTTCCAAGGGCTGATGCAGGATCTGCAAAGACAGGTCATGATCGCCAACCTGCTCATAAAGGGCCTGTAAATCGGCCTCGGCACCGTTCGTCCAAATGATCTCATGAGCCATGAGCGCCGAAGACACGTTGTTTCACCTCGTCCCAGGTAGAAACGGCTGCAGGACTCGACGCGTGTGCTTGCAGACGCTGCTCGATCAATGCCATGAGAGCATCATCAACACTCACCTCACCGTCCTCACTATCCGCAGTGTTCCAAAGCTCGACGGCTAACTGCCGCTTCTCACGGGAGTTAAGCTGCTGCACAACAGGCATGGCTTCCATAATCATGGTGGAAACTATTCCGTTGCCTGGATGATGGCAATCTCGAAAATGGCCTCCCAAAGTGAAAACCTCGGCGCGAGCGATTTCACAAATCTGGATGACGCGAGGCCAATCAGCGTTTCCATCTCTTCCATGACCGCAGCCCTGCATACTCTTCAGCTCAACGAGCCGTTCCGCATCGCGCACGGCAGTTCTTCAACGCGGCAGGTGCTCCGCATCACTGAAGGTGTGCACACCACCGAGGCACCGTTTGTGCCGTATTACGGAGAGAATCCAAAAGAGACGCTGCAGATCCTCATGCAGCCCATTCTGCCCGCCGCTTTGCCGCGCACAGCCGCGCTGGCCTTGAATCTTCTGCGACACGACATCATCTGCCATGCCCAAAACATTCCGTTACGGGCCTTGGCGGACAAAAAGCTCGGCGTGGCTGGCAAAACACCTTTGGGATGCCGCTCCTTCAGCATTCCGGATGACCTCGACGTCTTCGCGGAAAAAGTCCGCCGCATCTCCAAGCAGTTCCGTGTGTTGAAACTCAAGCTCGGCTCAGGAGACCTCGGACTCGACATCGCCACGGTCTCCGTGGCACGTGCTGCCGCACCTCAGGCGGTTCTCTTGCTGGATGTGAATGGTGGCTGGTCGCTGGATTTGGCTGCGCCCATGATCACCAAGCTCGCCGACTACTCCCCTGCCCTCATCGAGCAGCCCATCCACCATGATCTCGGCCTCGATGCCTGGATTGAGCTGCGTGCCAATTTGCCCGCACGTTGCCCGCTCCTCTTTGCTGATGAGAGCATTCAAACTGTTGAAGACATCATCGCGCTCGCGCCCTTCATTGACGGCGTGAACATCAAGTTGCTCAAATGCGGCAGCTTCGACACCGCTTGCGCCATGATCGCCGCCGCGCGGCAGTATGAGCAGCAAGTCCTCCTCGGCTGCATGATCGAAAGCAGCCTCGGCATCACCGCCGCCGCGCACCTCGCCCCCTGGGCCGACCACATCGACCTCGACGGCCACTTCTACGTCGCCAATGACGACTTCGACGGCCTTCAATACGACTCCAATGGCGAGCTGATCATGCCAAATCGAGTTGGCATCGGTGCCGTGAGAAAATGACGAATGACGAAAGCAGAATGACGAAGCATCCTGCATCACCATCATGACGATCTCGACCTCGACCCTTCAAACCTGCGCGCAAAAGCATCTGCCAGCCGCCTTGCATCATCTGCGGGACTTGGTCGCCATCAATAGCTTCACCTCCAATGCCGCAGGTGTCGATGCTGTGGCGCTGCGAACGGCGGAGATGTTCCAGCCGCTTGGATTCAGCGCTGAACTCGCTCCGTGCGCTATTCCTGGCACCGGGCATCATCTCTTCCTTCGGCGTCAAGGCGCAGGCGGAGAGCCCATCGTGCTCGTCACGCATTCCGACACCGTTTTCCCACCGGAAGAAGAAATCCAAAACAACTTCCGCTGGGATGAGCGCCCCGCTGAAGACCGCATCTATGGCCCAGGCACCGTGGACAACAAAGGCGGCACCGCCTTGATCTGGCTGATGCTCCGCACCCTGCAAGAGACTGCGTTGGAGGTCTTTGAGCGCACGCATTGGCTCATCGCTTCAAACGCGGCCGAAGAAGTCACGGGCGACGACTTTGGTCACGCCACCATGCAGCGCTGCGGTGGCAAAGCGCAGGCCGTGCTGGTCTTTGAAGGCGGACCCGTCGATGAACGCGGCTGGCACATCGTCACCTCACGCAAAGGCCGCAGCACCTGGAAACTCAGCGCCACAGGCCGCGCTGCACATGCGGGCAGCCAGCACGGCCTCGGCATCAACGCCATCGACGCTTTAGCACCGCAGTTGCCAAAAATCGCCGCGCTCACCGATCTTGCTCAAGAGCGCACCGTCAATATCGGCATGATCCACGGTGGCACCGTCGTCAATCGCGTCCCGCATCAGGCGCATGCCGAGTGGGAGTGCCGCGCCACCACACCGCCCGCCTTGCAGCATGCGGATGACTTCTTTGCGACCCTCAGCGGCACCGCAGACAGCGGAGCCACACTCAAAGCCGAGCGCACCGGCCACACCTCACCCTGGCCCGGCGGCGATGACGTGCAGCGCCTCTTTATGCACTGGCAGCAAGCCGCCGCCGCACTCGACCTCAACGCCGTCTCCGTTCCGCGTGGTGGACTCAGCGACGCCAATCACCTCTGGCGTCTAGGCCCTACCTTGGACGGCCTCGGCCCCTGCGGCGGCAACGCCCACTGCTCCGAGCGCACCAGCGACGGCTCCAAGCTGCCCGAATATGTCGAACCCAGTTCTTTTGTGACCAAAACGGTCATGAACACACTCGCCATGGGCACACTGCTGAATAACCAAGCGCCATGAGCAAAC
>JANOBP010000483.1:0-6177 GCA_031411715.1 Verrucomicrobiaceae bacterium
CCTTCGCCGCCGATGCCGCAAGTGATGACGCGAGTGGAATCGGTGCGCAGGGCCATGACCATAAGGTCATAGAAGAGGCGGTAATACTCACCGGCCTCAGCCATACTGAGTTTACGCTGGAGGCGAGATGTTTCGGCGGCGGGAACGGAAGGCTTGGCCACGTTCAGCCATTCATCAGCACGGCGTGTGCGCTCCTCGACCTGACGCACGGCGGTGAGGTATTCGTCGAGTTTGCTGCGGTCTTCGCTGCCGAGCTTGTTGTTCACGCGCTTTGCATCGTCAGCGACGAGATCGAGAATGCTGCCACGTCGACTAAGACGGCGACGAATGGTCTCCTTGCTATCTTTTTCGACGCCGAAGAGCATGTTGAAGATCTGCTGCGTATTCCGCTCGGCAGGAATCTGAATGCCGTCCTTGGACCAGGCGAGCGAGGTCCCCTCAATGGCCATCTCCAGCGAGGAGAAACGTGTGGCCGCACCATGGACCTCAGCGATGAGTTGGTCCGCGGACACGGTGTTACGGAAGGCACCGCCATCGCCGGGCACGTTCGCGCCAGTGAGCCAAACCTTCTCGCAGTTGTGATGCTTGCCGAGAACCATCGGGTGATGCAGGCCGCTGATCGGCGTGATGTCAGCGCGATGCTTCTCCAGCGGCATCAGCGGCTTCGTGAACTCGTAATCCGCACCCGCCTTTTCGATCTGCCACGTCAGGGTGTTCACGCCGTTCGGGATGTAAAGGAACACACTGCGCTTTGGCTTCGATGGCGCGGGCAAGGCAGCCATGGCATCGAGCAAAGGTAGTGAAATGGACGCGCCAAGGCCACGCAGCATCTGACGGCGGCTGATTTGCCATTTATTGAGATTGAGGTTTGGCATGGTGATGTGGTTTAGCGTTTCAGAAACAGTTCAGAACATACGAAGGCCTCGACGAGGTCTCTCAGGCGATAATCCTTGGCCTTGCTGGCAGCAGCGATGGTTTTGAGCTCATCGCGATCACTGAAGCTCATGCTGCGGCGCAGGCCATAGGTGGCGAGTTTCTCGATGAAGGTGACATTAAAGGCATCAAGGTCATGCAGGAGCAGTTTCTTGAACTCCTCGGCGTCTTTGTATTCGCGACCATCAGGCAGTTTGCCGGCAGCGGTCACCTTTGGGTTCGCGCCGATGCCGTCGGTGACTTCCTCGGTGCGCCAGCGGCCGATGGCATCATAATTCTCGAAAGCGAGGCCAAGGGGGTCGATTTTCGAGTGGCAGGCAGCGCAGTTGGCATCGTGGATGTGCGCTTCGAGCTTCTCACGCAGCGTGGCTTTTGGGCCAGTCGGGTTGGTGGGGATCGGATTGACGTTCGCGGGCGGTGGTGGCGGGGATTTGCCAAAAATCGCTTCATTGACCCACACACCGCGGTGCACCGGGCGATGCCGCACGCCATCGCTGGTGAGCGAGAGAATGGATGCCTGGGTGAGCAAGCCGCCGCGATGCGAGTCGGGCTGGAACTTCACATGCACGAAGTCGGTGCGGGCATCTTTTGCCGCTGCTGCAAAGGCATCATCGAGGCCATAGTGCTTCGCGAGCAGCTCGTTCATCATACTCCAGTCAGAGTTCAGAAACTCGCGCAGCGTGAGTCCATTGTTGAGCACTTCGCGGAAGAAGGTCTGCGTCTCGCTGATCATGCTGTTTTCCAGCGCCTTGTCATAGTCGGGGTAGAGCTTCTTGTCGGGCTGGAACATGCCGACTTTTCTCAAGCGCAGCCATTGTGAAGCAAAAGAGTCCGTGAATCGCTCCGAACGCGGATCGGTAATCATACGGGCGACTTGCTTCGAGAGTTCGGCCTTGTCATGCAGCTTGCCTTGCCCGGCCAACGAAAGGAGCTCAGCATCCGGCATCGTGCTCCACAGAAGGTAGGATAAGCGCGAGGCGAGCTCCCAATCGTTCAGCGTGTGGCGCTGCGCATTCTCGTCACCCTCCGCGAGGAAGAGGAAGCTCTTTGAGTTCAAGATGGCGAGCATCCCAGCCTTCACCGCATCGCGGAACTTCTCCTTCTCATCGAGTTCGCTCTTCACGATGGTCATGTAACCGTCGATTTCCTCATCGGTGACGGGACGACGAAACGCCCGTGTCGCCAGTGTCGCGAGACAGTCGCGCACCTGCTGCATGTTACCTTCCTCACGCGGCATGTAGTCAGCACGGAGCTGTTTTTCACGATCCTCAATGATCGGCCCCTTCCACGAGATCGAATCCATGATGAGGAAGGGATAGCGTGGCTTGCCCGCTTCATCGGTCAGTTTCATCTGCCACGGGATGCGGCCTATCTTCGTGCTAATGAAAGGCGTGTCGCCATGGCGGCCCGAGCGAGGCAGGTTGGAAGGCCCCGGCACGTCGTTATAGACATCAATGTTCGGCCTTCCTTTGGGCAAATGAGCACGGAAGGTCACCGTGATCGGCTTGTCCTCAGCCGCGACGATGTCCTGCTCAAACAACACGCGATCCAACTTCGACTCATAGACCTTGAGGCGTGGAGCGCGGCCTTTCTCCGGCTGCAAACCACTGAGCTTGTAGCTGATCTCATACACGCCCGCTTCTGGCAGCGGGTCTTTCAGCAACGAGTAACGGAACATGTCACCCGGCCACATGTCGTAGCGCACTTTATCCAGTAGGCCCATCTCACGCAGGCGCTCACGATGACGCTCGTTGATCTGCTCTTCGTACAAGACTGGCTTCGAGCCACCAAACGGCTCCACCGGCTTCGCACCCTTCTTTACAGGCACAATCTCAGGATAGGCCTCATTCAAGATCGTCTCGGCTGCAGCGAGATACTTCTCGATGTTCGAGGGCGAAAGAGTCAGCACCGAGCCGATGCGCTCAAACCCATGCCACTCCGCATCTTCGAGCAGGTTGCCCGGGTCCTTCGCATCGTACTCCACGCCGATCAAATCGCGGATCGTATTCACATACTCGTCACGCGTCAGCCGGTTGAAGGTCACCTTGGCTCGCGTCGCCATGCGCGCCGACTCGCCCTCGTTCATCTTCATCGCGATCCACTCCACCACTTGCGCACTCGCTTCCGCCGTCGGCTTCACCTTCTCCTTCTTCGGTGGCATCTCACCGGAGTTGATGCGCTCCATGATCTCTAGCCACTGCGGCGTATTCTCATGGCCGACCTTGGGGGAAAGCGTATCAATGCGGAAGTCGCCTTTTTGCACGTCCCCATCGTGACACTTGAGGCAATGCGTCTCCATGTAGGAGAGGACTTTGGGATCAAGACTCAGCTTCTCAGCTGCAATAGCTGAGAATGAAGTGGCCAATAGAATCTGAAAAAAGAGGGCAAAACGTCCTGGCATATTGGGAGCGAACTATACTGAACCGACGACGGTTTCCTTACACAAGCCCGCCCCGGATTACGTACTAGCAAGGAAGTAAGCCATGCACCGCGAGCAATCATGGCAGCAACAGCCATGAAAACGGATCACTGAGCGCGAAGGATACTCACAGGAGTGGACGTTGCTGTTCACTCACCACGATCGTTCAGCCATTCACTATCTATGCGTTCCATTGCCATACTGTTCCTTACCCTTGTCAGCAGCTTGCCCGCTCAACTGGCACCTTATGATGTCTTCCCTGCTGCCGACCCACCTTATTATCGAGTGCGCTATGAGGCATCGCAAAAACCTGGTGAACTGATCTTTCCGGTGAACTACACCATCTGGGTGCCTCCAGGCGTTCAGTCATTGCGCGGTGTGATCGTCCATCAGCACGGATGTGGAGAGGGCTCGTGCAAATCCGGGCTCACAGGTGCCTACGATCTGCACTGGCAGGCATTGGCTAAGAAGCACGACTGCGCATTGCTTGCTCCTTCGTATGAGCAACCTGACAAAGCCGACTGCCAGATGTGGTGTGATCCGCGCAATGGCTCCAGTGCCGCCTTTCAGAAGTGCCTCGTTGATCTCGGTGTGAAATCGGGCCACCCGGAGCTGTCCAAAGTGCCCTGGGCACTGTGGGGGCACAGCGGTGGCGGTCATTGGGCGGGTGGAATGGCGTTGCTGCATCCTGAGCGCGTCGCCGCAGCGTGGTTGCGGTCGGGTGTGCCGTTGCTGACCTCAAACCCGGATCGCTCGACGATCAAAACTCACACCATACCCGCAGCCGCCTTGAAGGTCCCACTGATGTGCAATCCAGGCACCAAAGAAGGCGTCACCGTCAAGGAAGGCCGCTTTGCCGGTGTGTGGCCTGCCAACGAAGCGTTCTTCAATGAGGTGCGCTCCAAGGGCGGCCTCATCGGCGTCGCCATCGATCCTCTCACAGCTCATGAGTGCGGTAACCAACGCTACATGGCCATCGCATGGCTCGACAGTTGTCTCCGTGCTCGCTTGCCGGAAAACAGCAACGGTTCGCTGAAGCCCATGCCCACCGAGGATGTGTGGGTCGCGCCTTTGCTGGCCACCGATGCCGTAGCTGCGACCAAGTTTACGGGAGACGTGAAAAAGGCCGTGTGGTTGCCCAATGCAGCCATGGCACAGGCATGGATGCACTACGTCAAAGACACGACCATTCCCGACACCACACCGCCACCCGCTCCAACCAACCTCCGCACGGCTGGAAATGAACTCACTTGGGAATCCGACGCAGATCTCGAAAGCGGCCTCGCGCACTTCATCATCGAGCGCGATGGCCAACAGATCGCCACCATGCCGGAGAAACCAGCCAACCCTTTTGGCCGCCCCATCTTCCAGGGACTCCAATACAGCGACACGCCCACCAACCCACTCATCAAGATGACTTTCACCGACACGAAGGCATCGGCAGACAAGAAGCATGAGTATCGCGTCATTTCCGTGAACACCGTCGGCTTAAAGTCAAAGTAACGAAATCTAAGCAAAGAGGTTCACTTTTGGCATGGGCCAGCCATGTATGAGGCATGTTCTCCAAGCGCCGACCTTTCTCGCCACGCATTCCTCAGCAACGCCCCCCGCGTGGCAGTGAAGCACCGCGTGAACAAGGACCACGTGAACAAGGACCACGTGAACAAGGCCCGCGTGAGCATGGCACGTCATGGGAAAAGTCAGCCGACTGGTATGACCGCATCATTGGCGAGCGTGGATCCGAGTTGTATCAGGCCGTGGTCATTCCTGGCGCGCTGCAATTGCTCAACGTGAAGCGCGGCGAGCGCGTGCTGGACCTCGGCTGCGGGCAGGGTGTCTTTTGCCGCGCCCTGGCACAAAAGGGCTGTGACGTCACGGGTGTGGATGCCGCACCGAGCTTGATCACCAAGGCACGCACCTACCCCGTGAAACCACCCGTGAGATACCTGGCTCGAGATGCCGCTCACATTGGCGATCTCGGTGAGTTTGATGCGATCTCCGCCATCCTGTGCGTGCAGAACATGGAGAAACTCGACGAGGTCAGCCTAGCAGCAGCCAAAGCACTCAAAACCGGAGGCCGCATGATCTGGGTCGTGAACCATCCCGCCTTCCGCATCCCGCGTCAGTCCGCCTGGGGCAATGATGAAGAGCGGAAGATCCAATACCGCCGCACCGACATGTACAGCAGCGAATTGAGCATCCCCATCGTGATGCACCCCGGCAAGCATGACAGCGAGAGCACCATGTCCTTTCATCGCAGCATGGAAAAACTCACCGCCCATGGCTTTGCCAGCGGCTTGGTGCTCGGTGGCATGGAGGAGTGGCATTCCCACAAGGAGAGCCAGCCCGGACCACGTGCACGTGCCGAGAACCGCGCGCGCAAGGAGTTCCCACTCTTCCTGGCGCTGCTCTGGCGCAAGGTGTGAACGAGCACTCGTCTTCCCTGCCCTGCCCTACGGTCGGCGCAAGCCCAGCACCAGCGCGTTGTAAGCCGCACGCATGGTTTTCTTAGCCCCCCCCTCAGGCGCAATCCCTTGCCATTCGTCTCTTTCCCAGCTTACAGTCGCGAAACCAACCCGCATGGCACGAAAAGCATCCAGTAAGCCCGAGTCGGTGCCAAAATCGACTTAGCCGCATGAAAGAAGCCACCGCGCGCATCAAGATCAACAAGCTGCTCGAAGCGGCGAGTTGGCGCTTCTTTGCCGATGCGAAAGTTCCGGCAAACATCCAGCTTGAGCCCAAAGTCACGTTGAAGACGCAGGATCCAAGCCACCCTCGCCCGCATCTGGGGCGAACAATAAAACTTATGGCGCACGATAACCAAG
>JANOBP010000484.1:0-8771 GCA_031411715.1 Verrucomicrobiaceae bacterium
TGATGGTATCATGAATCGTCAGAAGGATGAGTTTGCCAAACATTCGGAGTTTTTGGCCTTGGTGGATGGGAAACGGCAAAAGCCGAAGTTCTGCATCGCAAACGCGGGATTGAGGAAACTCGTCGTGAAGGATGCGCTGGACCAATTTGTCAAAGACCCGACGCTGGACTCGATTTCATGCGATCCGAGCGACGGCGGCGGCTGGTGCGAGTGCGCGGAGTGCGCGAAGATTGGCAGCGTGTCGGATCGTGCGCTGCTGCTGGCCAATGACGTGGCGGAAGCGGTAAACGCGGTCAAACCTGGCCGATTGATCGGCATGTATGCTTACAGCGAGCATTCGCCGCCGCCATCCATTCAGGCGCATCCGCAGGTCGTCATCAGCGTGGCCACCGGTTTCATCCGTGGTGGTTATACCATCGATCAACTCATCTCCGGCTGGCAGGCCAAAGCGAAGACGCTGGGCATCCGCGAATACTACAGCGTGAACACTTGGGACCGCGATCTGCCTGGTGCGGCACGCGGCGGGAGCATCGAGTATCTGCGCACGACGATCCCGCACTTTTATGAAAGCGGCGCGCGCTTCATGTCGGCGGAATCAAGCGATAACTTCGGCCCGAATGGTCTCGGTTACTATCTAGCCACGCGCATGATGTGGGATGTAAAGGAGGCGCAGAAGATCGAGGTGCTCACCGCCGACTTCCTCGACAAATCCTTTGGCCCAGCCCGTGCTTCCATGGCGAAATTTTATGCGCTGCTGGATGGCACGAAGCGCCAAGCACTTAGCGATGACTTGCTCGGCAGAATGTTTCGCCTGCTGGATGAAGCACGCGCTTTGACCAGCGATGCGGCGATTCGTGCGCGGCTGGATGATCTGACGCTCTACACGCGCTATGTGGAGCTGTATCACGACTACGCCTCCGCTCAGGGCAAGGAGCGGCAGGCGGCCTTTGAGCAGATGTTTCGCTTCATCTGGCGCATCCGGCACACGGGCATGGTGCATGTGAAGGGACTTTGGCGTGATCTGCCGAATCGCGACAAGTCCATCGCACTGCCAGCGCTGGCCAAATACAGTGATCCTGATGCGACGAACCCCTGGAAGTCGGATGAAGCCTTCACGACCGATCAAATCGCCGCGTTTATCCGTGAAGGCATCGCACATCGCAAATTGCTCGACTTCGAACCGGTCGCTTTCAGCTCCAAACTCGTGCCTGCGACCGCCTTGATGCTCCCCAGAGTGCCGCAGGGCAATGCAGGCATCTATTTGAGAGGTGTGCGCGATTTCTGGACATGGATCGATAAGGAACCCGCCATTATCAAACTCACCGGCAAGGCTGGCATCATCTACCCGAGCCGTGGCAACGCGAAGGTCGATCTTTACCCGCTGGCAGAGGTCGAAAGCAAAGCGGTGGCACATTTCGAGATCCCGCCGGACAAAGCGGATCACGCGATCGAATTCAAAACCAACTTCCCCGGCCTGCATCGCATCGAAGTCAGCGATGCCACGCAAGGAACTCTCATTTCGTGGCCAGATGCCATGCCGATGACCGTCGTCAGCAGTCAGGAGCAACCCGCGAAGCTCTTTGGCCGCTGGCATCTCTACTTCTATGTGCCGAAGGGCACAAAGATCATCGGCGGCTTCAGCGAAGGCGAAGGTTTCGTGCTCAATCCCGCACACAAGACGGTGCACACCTTTGGTGATAAGCCCGGCTACTTCAGCATCCCCGTGCCAGCGGGTGAGGATGGTAAGTTGTGGAGCTTCAAGCACTGCGCCGGCAACCGCTTCCTCATGACCGTGCCGCCATGTCTGGCACGCGATGCGAGTGAATTGTTGCTGCCAGAGGAAGTGGTGATGAAGGACTCGAAATGACGGAGCGCGAGTATGGCGTAGCCTACTCGCCATTTTCTCCTGCCGTGCCGAAGTCCTAGAAGCCAGTATTCAAGCTATTCGATCCCGCCATGACAAACAGGCGAGTGGT
Source organism: Verrucomicrobiaceae bacterium (assembly GCA_031411715.1). Lineage (GTDB taxonomy): Bacteria > Verrucomicrobiota > Verrucomicrobiia > Verrucomicrobiales > Verrucomicrobiaceae > Prosthecobacter. Next base: position 1,977 of record JANOBP010000484.1, read on the forward strand.
CTTCGACACACTCGCGCTCCATGAAATCGACGATCATCCAGCAACCACCACTGCGCCTCATCACGGTGAAAGCGAAGTCGTTTCCAGAAGGTATTCGCGGAGCTTGGCAAGAGATCGAGTCAAAACGGAAGATCAAAGGCCGCAAGGCTTACGGACTCATCTTTGAGGACGAATATTTCGCCGGACTCGTCTCCGATGGTGAACTTGAAGAACGCGTGACCGGCCTTCCCGTGATCGAAGTGGCTGGGGGACCTTCTGCACGAATCAAACTGGAGGATTGGCAGAAGAACATCGCCCAGATCGGTCCGCTCTTTGCACAGATGGCTGCGGAGCATGAAGTTGATCCCTCACGGCCAGCGATGGAGTTTTACCGCAGCTTCACGGAGCTGCATTTGCTGCTGCCGGTGAAGAGGGCGTGAGGGGACTGCATTTTAAAATGACGAGAGCGTGCGGCTCTATTTGGGACCGGTTAGCAGCGACAACAGACGCCATCCATCCCATAAACCCAACCACGCAAATGCCAGAGTTGCCAATAACAGGAAAAGGAAATTACTAACGCGGTATTTTCCTCGTGAAGAGCGCCATTGTTTCACAAGCTCCCAAATTACAAAAGGTCCTCCTGCAATGTGGCAAATCGAGAGCAAAAGCGAGAGAGCCATATCTGATAAGATCCTGTTTGAAGTGGAACGTCAAGAGGACCAACGGCTATGCTGAGCGCGAGATCTTGCTCCTAAAATGATGCCCGGCATTCTGTCTGTTGCAGCAGGAGAATGATGTGCCGGTGGACTTGCTTCAGCAGGAAGAGAAGGTTCACTAGAGGCGAGCACTTTCACCTCCTTGCTTTCCCCTCAGCGCGTGCTCTGATGGGCGCTCCTAACCCACCCCAAAACTGACATGTCTGCAGACCATACTCACTCCAAAGAAGAATTCGGCTCCATCTGGTCCATCCTGAACCTCATCCTAGGTGTTGGCATCGGTGGTTTCACTCTCGTTGCCGTGCTGGGCTTCGTGTTCGGTGGCGTCGGCAGCTTGCTTCCTAAAGTCGCCGCGCCGAAGGCACCTCCTGCTGCCCCCGCCGCTGCTGCTCCAGCCGCAGCCGCGCCTTCTGCTCCTGCCGCAGCGTCGGCCGCCGCAGCCACTGGCGGTGCGACATCTGCTGCGGGTGCCTTTGAGATCACCCTCAAACCCAGCCCGACGGACCCGACCGGCATGAAATACGACATCACGAGCTTTAAGGTGAAGGCTGGACAGAAGATCAAGCTTACCTTTGAAAACAAGCACCCCACACTGCCGCAGATGCACAACGTCTGCATCGGTAAGCCAGGCACCAAGGACTCGCTCATGACGCTCGCCATGACCAACGCTGCTGCCCCGGATGCCATGGCCAAAGGCTTCATCCCCGACACCCCTGACATCCTCGCACACACCAAGCTTCTCCAGATCGGTCAGACTGAAACCATCGAGTTCACCCTGCCAACCGCTGGCGAGTATCCCTACATTTGCACGTTCCCTGGCCACAGCATGCTCATGAACGGCAGCATCACCGTCGAGTAACTCAATTCAGCTCCGCGCGCACCTCATGGCTGTCTCCATCACCGTCGATTACGCAGGGGATCTGCGCTGCCAGGCCACTCACGGCCCATCGCAGAAGCAACTCATCACTGACGCGCCTGTGGACAATCACGGCAAGGGTGAGTCCTTCTCACCCACGGATCTCGTCGCCACTGCCCTGGCGACTTGCATGGCCACCGTGATTGGCATCAAGGCGCAGCAAAAAAATCTCGATCTCGCTGGCATGAAAGTCAGCGTCGAGAAGCACATGAGTGAAGACAGCCCGCGCCGCATCGTGCGCCTGCCCATCACCATCGACATCCCTTTGCCCGCAGATCATCCTGAGCGCAGGCTTCTGGAAGCCACGGCGCTCTCATGCCCGGTGCACCAGAGTGTGCACCCGGACATCGACAAGTCGGTGACCTTTGTGTGGAGCGGTCAGGCATGAATCACACGTCTGTGTGAAGAACACACGGCGGAATCGTCGTAGTGGTAGGTCGCTGCAACCACCACTCTGATGAAACACACGCTCCTCCTCCTCGCCGTTCTCGCTTCTTCGGTCTCACACGCTGAGGACGCCCGTCTTCAGCCGCCGAAAGACCTCAACGGCTATTTCCCCTTCAATCCGCCTTCCTCTTTGAGCGAGTGGGATGTGAGAAAAGAGCAGGTGCGCCGCCAAATCCTTGTCGCAGAGGGCTTGTGGCCCATGCCGACGAAGACACCTCTCAACGCCGTTGTTCACGGCAAAGTCGAGGGCGATGGATTCACCGTCGAAAAAGTCTATTTCGAGAGTGCTCCCGGCTTCTTTGTCACCGGCAGCTTGTGGAAGCCCAAAGTCATCAAAGGCAAGGTTCCCGGCGTGATGTTTGCCCATGGTCACTGGCAGGACGCGCGACTCTCCATGGCGGATGACGATGCCGTGCGCCGTGAGATCGCCGCAGGCGGCGAGCGCTTTGAGCGTGGCGGTAAAAGCATTTTCCAGTCCCTTTGCGTTCAACTCGCCCGCATGGGCTGCGTCGTCTGGCAGTGGGACATGCTCAGTGATTCGGACTCCATCCAGTTCTCACGTGAGATCGTGCATAAATTTGCCAAACAACGTCCAGAAGCCAACACGGAGACGCATTGGGGCCTCTACAGCCCTCAGGCAGAGTCTCACCTGCAATCCATCATGGGCCTGCAAACGTGGAATGCCGTGCGCGGTCTCGATTTCCTCCTCAGCCTGCCTGAGGTCGATCCCGAGCGCACTGCCATCACTGGTGCCAGCGGTGGCGGCACGCAGACGATGCTGCTCGCCGCCATCGACGACCGCATCAAGCTCTCCTTCCCATGCGTGATGGTCAGCACCGCCATGCAGGGCGGTTGCACCTGTGAAAACGCCAGCCTACTGCGCATCGGCACCGGCAACGTCGAATTCGCCGGCCTCTTTGCCCCAAAGCCACAGGGTATGAACACGGCGAATGATTGGACCAAAGAAATGGCCACCAAAGGCTTCCCCGACTTGCAGAAGCTCTACGAGACCCACGGCAAAAAAGACAACGTCATGCTCCTGCGTGGTGAGCACTTCCCGCATAATTACAATGCCGTTACGCGCTCGGCCTTTTACACCTTCGTCAACAAGCACTTCAAACTCGGCCACAAGACGCCCGTCATCGAGCAGGACTACGAACCGCTCACCAAAGAGCAACTCAGCGTCTGGGACGACAAGCATCCTGCACCGAAAGCCGCCGATTCCGAGTTCGAAAGAAACCTGCTCAAGTACTTCGCTGACGATGCCGAGAAGCAACTGAGTGCCGGTGATCTCAAAGTCATGCGTGAAGGAGTCGAGGTCATCATGGGCCGCACTTACGACAAAGCGGGCGACGTCGAGTGGACACTCAAAGACAAGCAAGATCGCGGTGATCACCTCGAAATGACCGGCACACTCACCAACAAGACCTACAGCGAGGAATTAAACGTCGCCTGGCTCTATCCCAAGCAGTGGAATGGCCGCGTCGTCATCTGGCTCGATGACGCTGGCAAGTCTGGCATCCAAAACGATGAGGTGAAGAAACTCGTCTCGGCTGGGGTTGCCGTGCTTGGCGTCGATCTGCTTTTTCAAGGTGCCGAGCCAGTCAAACAAACGCGTGTTGTTGCCAATCCACGCGAATTTGCCGGCTTCACCCATGGCTACAACCACGCCTTGTTCGCTCAGCGCGCGCATGACGTCCTCAGCATGGTCCGCTTCCTCCGCAACGCCAAAGTCGGCACACACGCCAGCCCCAAGACTGTTTGCCTGGCTGCATTCGGTGCGCAAACTGGGCCTATCGCCGTCGCTGCATTGGCGTTGGCCGGTGAAAATGTGAATCGCTCCGCTGTGGACACGCACGGCTTTCGCTTTGGCAAGGTGCTCGATTATCGCGACCCCATGTTCCTGCCAGGAGGAGCCAAATACCGTGATCTCCCAGGAATGCTTTCACTCAACGACTCCAAATTGCTCTGGGTCAAAGGTGAGAAGGAGAAGCCTGAGGGCTCCGCCGTGCAGTGGCTGCTGAAGTAGCCATTGGGCTGGCCATTGATTGAGTCTTCAGACACGGCGGCAGCAAGAAGTGCCGTGCCAGTTTGGTATAGTCCCTACCTATGAACTCAAATCTCCAACCATCCTCTTCAAAGCAACTTATCACTGACACAACGTCTGCCAATCCCGATTCTCCATTCTGCCCCGAATGCTCGGATGGCGGTGCAGCCTTGGCTGGTCTGGGGCGGCGTGATTTCATCCGTGCTGTAGCGGGTGGTGCTGTGGGGATAATGGGAGGCTCAGCGCTGCTTTCTCCCACGGCTTTGCGTGCAGCCCCGAGTGAGGCACCTCGCGCCGCAAAACCTGCGGAGGAACTCATCCGCGAACTCTTTGCCGGACTCACAGCCGAGCAGAAAACGGCCATGGTCATGCCTTGGGCCCATGGCGCTGAAGCCGGTGGCATCCCGACGCGCCTCAAGACCCACAATGCGGCTCCGCTTGGCAAAAAGATAGCCGAGCAGTTCACCAAGCCTCAGCAGGATCTCATCCAGCAGACCTTCAAGGCCATCCTCTCTGGCGAGGAAGGCTACGAGCGGATCAGCCGTCACGGAAAGTGGGACAACAGCGGCGCCTTTGAAAACAACGGCATCGCGATCTTTGGCGACCCCTCGGGCAAGGACCCATTCTCTTGGGTCTTCGCCGGACATCACCTCACGCTGCGTTGCGATGGCAATTCTCAGCCAAACACGGCCTTCGGTGGCCCGATGTATTACGGCCACTCGGCCAACGGCCACAGCGACGTCAACGTTTACAACGACCAGACCAAGGAAGTCATGAGCGTGTTTGAAATGCTCAACGAGCCGCAGCGCAAGCAGGCGGTCATCGTCGGCTCACCAGGTGACGGCGTGGGAGCGCTCAAACCCATGCTGGTGTCCAAGCCAGCGACCGGTGTCGGCTATGGCGAGCTGGATGCCTCCCAACGCACCCTGGTGGCCGGTGTGATGCGGAAACTGCTCAGCCCCTTCCGTCAAGAAGATGGAGACGAAGTGATGCAACTCATCAAGACCAACGGCGGCATGGAGCAACTGCGCCTCGCCTTTTACAAGGACACTGCGGAGAAGGGCAATGACCGCTGGGATGCCTGGCGCATCGAAGGCCCCGGCTTCGTCTGGAACTACCGCGTGCTTCCACACGTCCACTGCTTCGTGAACGTCGTCGGTCAGGCCTAGACCTACTGGCTGGAAATGCGCAAACTTTTCAGACTTGAGTTCAAAAAGTCATCACGCCCTTGATGGATTGACGATTGATGAGCATTCGATTGTTGATTTTAGAAAGTTGAAGCGCGTTCTACAAAGGTAGTCACTTCAGCAATCAAAAATCCTTGTTCATCAATCGTCAATCGCTCTAAATGTTGCCGAATTTTTGGCCCTCCTCACTTCAAGTCTTCCTCGGCGGGCTGCTCCTCAGCAGCCTCGCTGCAGGGCATGCACTGGCTGACGACAAGCCGACAGCTGCGCCAGATTTCCAAAAGGACGTGCTGCCCATCTTCGAGGAAAAGTGCATCCACTGCCACGGTGGCAAGCGTCGCGGTGGCAAGTTGGACATGCGGACGCTCGATGCCATGCTCACCGGTGGTGACACCGGTCCTGCCATCAAGCAGGGCAATGCCAAAAAAAGCCTCCTCATTGAACTCATTCACTACAAGGAGATGCCGCCGAAGAAAGAGAAGTCCTTAATCACCCGCAGCGAGCTCGATCTGCTACGCCTATGGATCGACTCCATGCCCATCAAGCCCTGATCTTCCAACATTCACTTTGCCAAGCCAGAAGGCAGCCGTGAACATCAACCATGAAACCCACAGCCCTCATCGCTCTAGGCATTGTCTCACTGGCTCTCGGTCAGGCTCTCGCGGAGCCTGGCAAGGATGCGGCGCTGGGCTTTGTGTCGCTCTTTAACGGCAAGAACCTTGACGGATGGACGACCCACCAGCCGGACGCTCACGCTTGGAGCGTGGTGGATGGCGTCATCGACTGCAATCCTCGAGGCGATGAAAAAGGCGACCCAAACCTCTGGAGCACCCAAGAGTATGGCGACTTCGAGCTATGGATCGACTGGCGCATCAAGGAGAGCCCATACATCAACCCGAAAGCGCGGATCATCCTGCCGGATGGGACTTACCAAAAGGACGCCGCTGGTCAGGTGATGGCTGTGGCCGCACCCAACACCGACTCGGGCGTGTTCCTCCGAGGTCAGCACAAATCACAGGTGAACATCTGGTGCTGGCCCGTCGGCTCCGGCGAGGTCTGGGGCTACCGCACGGACCCCGCCTTCGATGCCAAGGTCCATGCCGGAGTCACCCCGAAAGTGAAAGCCGACAAGCCCGTCGGTGAATGGAACACCTTCCACATCCTCATGGTGGGCGACCGCGTCACCGTCACGCTCAATGCCCAAAAGATCATCGACCACGCCCAATTGCCCGGCGTGCCACACCGCGGCCCGCTAGCCCTGCAGCTCCATGCAGAAAGAAAAGACGGCGAGTGGGGTGCCTCACTCGTGCAGTTTCGGAACATCCGCATCAAGGTAATCAAGCCCGACATCGAAAGATAATATCAGAGTCCGCCAGCCGCTTGGTTCAAGTCCTCGAGGCTGACGGCATCACTTTGCCGACCAATCAAAGCGTGGGCATGAGCGATTACGACTGGCTTCGGCGGGAGCGCGATTGCTTCGTCCTAAACAAAGTCATTCCTGAA
>JANOBP010000485.1:0-1629 GCA_031411715.1 Verrucomicrobiaceae bacterium
TGGTGGCAATGCGCCGCTGAAGGGCAGCAAGGGCACGATGTGGGAGGGAGGCCTGCGGGTGCCTTTCATCATGCGCTGGCCGGGGAAATTGCAGGATGGCAAGGTGACGGACGCGTTTTTGACCTCTCTTGAGCTGGTGCCGACTCTTTTGGCCGCTGCTGGAGTCCAAGCGCCGACTGGGGTGAAGCTGGATGGCTTTGACATGCTGTCGGTGCTGAGTGGTGAGGTCAAATCTGCACGCACGGAGATGTTTTGGCAGCGGCGCGGGGACAAGGCGGTGCGGTTTGAAAACTGGAAGTGGCAGGAGTCAGCGAAGGGCAGGGGACTCTATGATCTGAGCACGGACTTGGGTGAAGAGCATGATTTGAGTGTCGAGAAGCCGGAGATCGCCAAAATGATGCGTGAGCGCTTTGCCAAATGGCGGGCTGAGATGGATGCGGCGGAACCACGGGGCCCGTTTCGCGATTTTTGACGGCATTTTAACAAATTGAGCGTGGAAGTGAGGCCAAACCATGGTTATGTGACCTGCCCAAACCATGATGACTGCCAGTTCCGAAATGACCTCTGCCAAGCCCCAAGCCACCATCGCTGAATGGAAGGAGATCGTGGCAAAATTTCAGGTTCCATCCATGCCGAGGGCCATTTGGCAGGTTGTGAGCACCTTCGTGCCGTATGCGGTGGTTTGGTATGGGATGTATTTAAGCCTGGCGGTCTCGTATTGGTTGACGCTTGGGCTAGCGGTGATCGAAGGACTGCTGGTGGTGCGGTTGTTCATCATTTTCCATGACTGCGGGCATGGCTCCTATTTCAAGTCCAAGCGGGCTAATGATGTGCTGGGCTTCATCACAGGAGTGCTGTCCTTCACTCCCTATCTGCACTGGCGCTGGCAGCATGCGGTGCACCATGCCACCTCCGGTGACCTAGATCGGCGTGGCGAAGGGGACATCTGGACCCTCACGGTGAAGGAGTATCAGGCATCGACACCCAAGAGGCGGCTGATCTATCGACTGGTGCGGAATCCGCTGGTCATGTTTGTGATTGGGCCGTTGTTCATCTTCTTGATCTATCAGCGCTTCCCCTCACCCCGTGCCAAGGATAAGGACCGCGCATCGGTGATGTGGATGAACGTGGCTCTGGCGCTGATGATAGCAGGGATGTGTTGGGCGTTTGGCTGGCAGAATTATCTGCTGATGCAGCTTCCTGTCACGCTGGTGGCTGGCGCGGCGGGGATCTGGATGTTTTATGTCCAGCATCAGTATGAGGAAGTGTACTGGGAGTCGCGTGAGAACTGGGATTACACCACGGCGGCCTTGGAAGGTAGTTCATTCTATAAGCTGCCGAAGGTGCTGCAGTGGTTCACCGGAAACATCGGTTTTCATCACATTCATCATCTGAGTTCGAGGATTCCCAATTATTACTTGGAGCGTTGCCATCACTCGCATCCCTTGTTTCATAGCGTGAAGCCCATCACCCTGATCTCGAGCCTGAAGTGCCTGAATTTACGCCTCTGGGACGAGGAGCAGCGACGTCTGATCACCTTTAGGGAATATCGGAAGCGGTACGGGAATGTTGGGTGATCGGAAGACTCCCCAATGGCGCGGCAGCGTTCTGGAGTGCTCCAGCCCTCTG
>JANOBP010000486.1:0-2703 GCA_031411715.1 Verrucomicrobiaceae bacterium
TGGCAGCCAAAGCTTGCCCAAGTTAGTTGCCAAAGAGCATCACCGAGATGCTGGTGCTATTAAACAGCGCATGCAGCAGCATCGGGACCAGCAGACAGCCCGTGATCTCGTAAGCAGCACATAGGATGACCGCCAGCACCCAAAGTGGAACCAGACTGCCAACATGGCTGTGCATGATGGCAAAGAACAATCCTGATATAATGGCTGCAAAAGGGCCGTCCGTGTAGCGCTTCAGCACCCCATAGATAAAGCCGCGGAACATGATCTCCTCCGCGATCGGTGCGCCGACAACCGCAGCCATGATGATGGTGGCACGCAGACCAAGGTCATCTGAAGTCTGGAACATCTTCACCAACTCTTGTTCTTCGCCTCCTGGTGCCACGCCTTGAAGCCAGTGATTCGCCAGGTAGGCCGCGCCCCCCACCACCAGGAGCATCGGCACAGTCCACAAAACGATGGTGCGCAGGACCATTCGCCAGCGGATCAAGTTGAAGCCAAACAGCTCCGCTGGATTCAACCCGCGCAACTGGCTGAGATAGATCAGTAGCAGCGCCGCGATCATCAACTGCATCACCATGCTCAGCACAATCATGCTCACATCAGGCAGAAGATCCGTCTTCTTTGCAGCCTCTGTCACTGGCTGCATGATTCCTTGTAGTAGCATGGCAAGGCCTGCGGTCATGACCACGAGGTCGATGTCTGCATAGGGCCGTGAAACGACCAGTCCCTCATGATTCCACGTCACCTCTGGTCGCAGCCGTCGCATGACGCGATACCCCAGCAAGCCCAGAGCCACCGCCATGACGGCGATGAAGGTCATATCCTGAAGGATTCCGATGTTGGCGGCTTCCGACATGTGAATTTAGTGCGCGTAAATGGACGGCAGGAAGTACGGTACACCTGGTTGCAACTTAGGCAGCAAGCCACCTCCCACACCGAGTTCAATCTTCGTCGGTTGCTTCTGTGTGGACTGTGCGGCGATGCCTAATGCATCAAAAAGAGACGTTTCGGAGCGATACCGCACCACGCCAGCTTCCGGTGCCTTGCCCAGCTCGCGCGCGAGTGCATAGGCGTCCTCCACATAGCCAATTTGGTCCACCAGCTTTGCATTCAGCGCTTCTCGTCCGGTGACGACTCTTCCGTCGGCCACGGTGCTCTTCAGTTGCTCTGCGGGCACCTTGCGTGCCGCACTCACGATGCCCAAAAAGCGATCATACATCTGCGTCACCAGATTTTGCACATACACCTTCTCATCCTCCCGCATGGGCCGCGCACCGTTTAGACTGTCCTTGAAAGCACCACTCGTGAAAGTCTGTGTCCCCAAGCCCACTTTGCTGAACAGTTCATGGTAGCTCATCGTCTCGATGATCACGCCAATGCTTGCCGTCAGCGTCGTCTCGCTCGCCACGATCTTCGTCGCGCCACAGGCCACGTAGTAGCCGCCAGAGGCCGCCATCGAGTCCATGTAAACAATCACCGGCTTCTTCTCTGCCGCCTTCTTGACCGCGTTATAAAGAATATCCGATGCCGTCACCTCTCCACCCGGCGAATTGATCCGTAGGACGATCGCCTTCACATGGGAGTCGGCTACCGCTTGCTCGAGTTGACGTTTAATCGAATGCATGTCCGGCATCGCGCCCGAAAACAGCCCCTCCATGCTCACCGACGAAATGATGCCATCCAAATCAATGTGTACAATCTGATCCGAAGTCTTGCCCTTGCCCACCTCCACCACCGCCTCACTAAACTTCTTCAACGGCTTTGCGTGCGATATCGACACCATCCCATCCGCACCGCCCGACATGACCACGTATTGTCCAAAGTTGATCCCCAAGCTAATGAAGAGCCCAATAATGAGAAGTGCGATGAGACAACCGTATTTTTTGTTCATACACCGAAGCTAAAGCGCCACGTCGAGCACGCAAGGATTCAGCGACCCTCTCCAGGATCTCTCATGGAAACGATTTTTCTTCTAGCTTCAAACCTTCGGCATCCAAAGAATGCCGGTATGCGTGACTTGGATGTTCTTCTTCACCGGCGTGAGCTTCACGGTCTCCAGGGCGAGTGTCGCTGGATCGTATTGATCACGAATTTTTTGGGTTTCATCAGCGAGTTGCTTCTCCAACTCAGCCATTTCGGCTTGCAGGGTTTCAAGCTCGGCTTCGGCGGCTTTGGCTTCTTGGCGCTCTTTCATAACGCGGCCAGCGCCGGTGACGCTGCTGCCTTTGAGGAGTGATGCGGCTGCTCCGAGGCCGCTTTTGCGACCAAATAAGGCTCCGAGAATGCTGCCGCCAATGCTGACGGCAGTGCTGAGCGTAGCGCTGCTGGCTTGGGCTTTTTGAGTTTCCACTTTGCCCATGGCCTTCGTGGCCTTCGCTTCGAGAGATTTGGTGGCTTTGGCCGTCTTTTCTCTCAGTTCTTCAATGGCTGCGTCACGTTTCTCACGCGATGTTTGCGTGATGCGGGCTTTGAATTCGTCCTGCTTCTCGCCGGGATTGGAATATGACTCCAACAAAGGCGCAAAGAAGACTTCGAGCGTGTGATTGGCATACACCCAGTCGGCGAAGTCCTTCTTGATGCTGGTGTAGGTGCTGGATTTTGATGCAGCACCGGGAAGATCGGCAAAGGCAGCATTCTCGACGGGTTCGCTGCTGTATTTGCTGAGGTCGATGTCTTTGGGTACATCGACAAACTTGTCCCACA
>JANOBP010000487.1:0-22914 GCA_031411715.1 Verrucomicrobiaceae bacterium
CCAATGGAATGAGCTTTTTCACCTGTTCCTTCGACGTGTCAGTCGATTTGTTTTGTAGCGCGATGTAGCGCGCGAATGGCGCATTGTCCCCTTTCACCACGCGGCTGACGTGTCCGGTCTTGGAGTCGAATTCGATGTCAAACTCCCACGGGTTTGGAATCACCACGCCCACTCCGCCCACACGGCACGGAACCAGCAAAATAGTCTCCGCGCCAAGCCAATTGGCTGTGCGCAGTGCCTTCTCCGTCACCGCAAAGGTCTCACTGACCTTACCGGGATCATCGCTGTTAAACTCCGCCCAGCCACGCAGCACGGAATGGACCTTCAAGCCGATGCCCTCGACCAATTCGCGAGCCTTTTTCGCCTCGGTCTCATCATCAAACAGGTGCGCCATCTCCACGCCGTCGAATCCGGCCTCCTTGAGTTCCCGAAGTTGTTTCTCTTCCGGTTTGCCGATGATTTTGGCTTTCTTGATGACCGTTTTAAACGTCGCCGCCTGCACGGGTGCCTTCGTCAGCAATGAAAGAGATGCCGCACCGGCAGTAGCTAGGAATTGACGACGATGGAGAGAGTGAGAAGGAATTTTCATCGCTCATCAAACGGCCGCCTCACCAGCCATGTTGCGATGTGCCCGCCAGAAAGAACTTGGAAGGCCGTGCAACAAAACTGCGGCTCATGAGTTTCAAGGAGCATGAAACCAAAACTCTTCATTCCTTTAATCGTCGCTTCACTGCTCCCAAGCCTTTCCTTCGCTGCAAATGAGGGCAAAGCCAAAAAAAGGCCCGCTGGCCGTCCAGACGGTGATGCTGGTGAGGTGCTGAAGCCTTTTGATAAGAACGAAAATCATCAAATCGATCCAGATGAGCTGGTTGCCATGCAAAAAGCCTTCTCAGCGCTCAAAAAGCTGGATAAAAACACCAACGGCGAGATCGAGCAGGCGGAGGTCGAAAGTCCAAAATCACGCGGGACCACTGATCGTCATTCCCGCGCCATGGAGGGACTCAAGAAGGCGGACAAAAACGGCAACCAGAAGATCGATGCCGATGAAATCGAAGCGCTGCAGAAGATGCTTGCCGGTGGTCATATCATGTCGAGACTGGATCAGAACGGAAACGGCAAGCTTGAGCCAAGTGAGGTCGAGCGTCTGAATCAGCGGATCTCACAAGGAATGGGCCGCAAGTCTGGAAAATCATCCGCCCCGTCTTCAGTCCGCAAAGCGCCTGAAAAGCCTGCTGAAACTCCCAAGCCTGAGGAAAAGAAGGATTCGCCAAGTGCCCCAGTTCCTGATGCAAAGCCACCGGGTAACTTTGGGAATTAAGTCACGACAGCGTCTTGAGGCTACTTTTTGAGCCCAGCGAGCATGGCTTTCATCTTCGCGACGGTTTCAGCATATCCGGGGTCTTTGGAGAGGTCTTTGACTTCTTGTGGGTCGTTCTTCAAATCATGCAGCGTCGCGCCTTGGCGGCCTTCGTCCCATTCGGTGTAGCGGAACTGCTCGGTGCGGACGCTGACGCCGACGATGCTATTGGCTTTGCCTTTTTTGCTGCCTTGGCTTTTCGGTAGGGCATTGCCGCCGCGCTGCACTTGGGTGAAGGCGGGGAGTGCCCAATCGGCTTTTGGATTGTCGAGCAGGGGCTTGAGGCTCACGCCATCCGTTGCAGGGGCAGGGAGGCCGCAGACTTCGGCAAGGGTGGCGTGGACGTCGATGAGTTCGACGGTGCGCGCGCAGGATTGGCCGTTGTTGGCGTTGCCGGGGACGCTGATGATGAGCGGGACGTGCGTGGAGTTTTCCCACAGGCTTTGTTTTTGCCACAAGCCGTGGTCGCCGAGGTGGTAGCCGTGATCGCTGTGGAAGACGATGACGGTTTTGTCGCGAAGGCCGAGGCGCTCAACAGCAGCGAGCACCGCACCGACTTGGTCATCCATGAAGGTGGTGGAGGCGAAGTAGGCCTGAAGGATTTCTTTGCGCATCGGATCGGTAAGCTTGTCCTGCTCTTTCTTATAGCTGGCGTAGGCTTGTGTCGGAATGCCGGGCGCATCTTTCATAGGGCCAGTGGCGAGTTGGACGCCTTCAAGCGGATACATGTCGAAATACTTCTGCGGAGCGACGTAAGGCGTGTGCGGACGGTAAAAACCCACCGCGAGATAAAAGGGCCCGTCCTTCTTGGCTTCGAGCAGTTTAATGGCCTCGGCTGCGCCCACGGCGTCGGTTTGCGGGTCTTCTGATTTATCAGCGAACCAACTGAGCGTGCCGCCGAACTGACCCGGAGTGAGCGTGTGGATCTGATCCTCGACTTTCTTGTCGTGGCCGATGGGATTGACGACTTGCTGCCAGGATGGGTCGTCATCGAGCCCGCTGGTGCCGATCTGAGTAGGCACGCCGTAATGGTAGAGCTTGCCGACTCGAGCGGAGAATGCTCCGGCCTTGGAAAATGTCTGCGGGATGGATAATACATCTGGCAGGGCCTTGCGGAAGTGAGTGGAGTTTTCATACACCTTCGTGCTGCCGGGCCGCATGCCGGTCATGAAGGAGGCGCGGCTGGGATTGCACAGCGGGAACTGGCAATACGCCCGCTCAAAGCGCACACCTGATGCCGCGAGCTTGTCGATGTGCGGCGATTTCACCTGCGTGTGGCCATAGCAGGCCAAGGAGCAGTTCAGGTCGTCGGAAACGATGTGCAGGACATTGTACTTCGGTGCGGCCAATGCAGCGGAGGTAATGAAGGCGAGGAGGACGGTGAAGAGTGGCTTCATGGTGGGGCAGGGTAACGCGGAAGATGCGCAGAGTTCTCAGGATTTTATGCGCGCTAAAGAATGTCGTGCAAATTCGTGCGGATGGTGTCGCTGATCGCATCGGTGGGGAGGTCATTGGCCTCACGGCCGAAGGGGTCTTCGATTTCCTCGGCGATGACTTCGATGCCGGCAAAAGCGTAAAAGACAAAGGTCACGACTGGCACGGACCAGTAGCCATAATCGAGCACAAAACCGATGGGCATGGTGAAGACATAGATGAAGATGATTTTCTTCAAAAACAGACTGTACGCATACGGAATGGGCGTGCGCTTGATGCGCTCACATGCGCCCAAGTTGTCGGCGAAGGATTGCAACTCGGCATTAAGCACGATGAGGTGATCACCCGTGATGATCTGGCTGGTGTAGAGGCGATTAATCTCCACAAACAGGGCCTTGAGCACCTGATTCGGCACATGGCTGCCAAGGGCGTAGTAAGCGGCATCGTAAGACCCCAAGGCCACGAGTTTTTGTGTCTTCACGCCATCTCTGAGGTGCTCCTTGGATGCGTCGATGAAGTTGCAGATCAAATCACGCAGCAGCGCCCTCTCGGTGGCTGCTGCAGGTGGCAGGAAAGCGTGGAGCTTCAGGGCAAGATTGCGTGAGTTGTTAACGAAACTGCCCCAGAGCTTTCTCCCCTCCCACCAGCGATCATAAGCGGTGTTGGTGCGGAAGATGAGCAGCATGGAGAGCACAAAGCCCACCAGCGAATGCACCAATGTGGTGTTCTTGAAGGTGGCATGGAAGAAATCGTTCTCGAAGTATGCCACAAGTGCGGTGTAAATGGCCACGCCGATCATGCCGGGCAACAGCACGCGGAATGAGTCACTGCGGTGAAAGGCAAAGATGAGTTTCCACCAGTCTTTGGGATTGTAGGTGATCATGAATGGTCATGCTTGTGTGGGAGGAGCCGCGTGGTGTCAAGAATGTGCCGTGTTGTTTCGGCTTGGTTGATTTGCCAAACATCTGGCGCGGCGCATCATCTGCCCGCTCCTCTATCCCTTCATCACCCATCATGAACAGCCTCCTCTCTGGTATTCACCAGTTCCACGCCCAAGTTTTCAAACGTGAAAAAGACTTCTACTCGAAGCTCGTGGCTGGGCAGAGTCCCAGCACGCTGTTCATCGGCTGCTCGGACTCGCGCGTCGATCCCACGATCATCACGCAATCAGACATGGGCGAGTTGTTTGTCCTGCGCAACGCGGGGAACATTGTCCCCTGCTACGGTGCCTCGAATGGTGGCGAACCGGCGACCATCGAGTACGCCGTTTCTGCACTCGGTGTGAAGGACATCGTGATTTGTGGCCACTCCGGCTGCGGTGCTCTTCAGGCGATGCTGGAACCGGAAAAAATGGCCAAGCTCCCACTTGTGAGAGGCTGGCTGAACCACGCCGAGGCCACGCGCCGCATCGTTGAGGAAAACTATGCTGACGTCACTGGCAGCGCGCTCCTCGACATCGCCATTCGTGAGCACGTGCTCGTGCAAATCGAGAATCTGCAAACCCATCCCGCCGTGGCGGTGAAATTGCAACGCGGCGAGCTGACGCTGCACGCTTGGATCTATCTCATCGAGTCCGGCGACATCCTGGCCTACTCCACCGAAGACGGCGGCTTCGCCTCCCTCACTGGTCTCGCCCACCAAGAAGCGACGAAGCGCCAAGTGGCAAACGTGCGGAAGGCAAGGCGGTGATATGAACTGCCAGAGAGAAAACTTTGTAACGAAAGTCGGACTGTGGGCTTGAGGCTGGTAGCTGCGCCAGCTAGCTTTCATTGAATATGGCCATTTCCATCGACGACATCCTGCAAGCAGCCGAAGATCACAAGGCGAGCGATATTTTCCTCCAAGAAGGTGAGGTGCCACGGATGAAGATCGCAGAGCAGCTCATGATTTTCGGCGATGAGCTGCTGCTCTTGCCACAGATGGCAGGTCTGTGGCAGGCATGCGGTGGAGATTCGATGCGCGATATGGATGTGGATACCGGGATGGTCTCTCGCTCGGGCATTCGCTTCCGTGTGAATCTGCATAAGGTCATGGGTCGTCTCGCGGCGACGCTGCGGCGAATCCGCACGGATATGCCATCTCTGAGTGCGCTGGGGGCGCCGGATTGGCTGCTGACGCGCTGGGCGCAGCAGGAGCACGGCATGCTGCTGGTGACAGGATCAACAGGGCAGGGAAAATCGACCACGCTGGCTGGAATGTTGCACTGGATGAATTTGAATGTGGCGCGGCACATCGTAACGATCGAGGACCCCGTCGAATACATTTTCACGAACAACCGCTGTCTGTTCACGCAGCGTGAAGTGGGGCGCGATACGCCTAGTTTCCCGCGTGGTCTGCGCGCAGCGATGCGCCAGGCTCCCGATGTAATCTTTGTGGGTGAAATCCGTGATCATGAAACGGCCTTCACAGCGCTACAGGCCTGCGAGACGGGGCATTTGGTGATCGCATCCATGCACTCGGCTTCCGTGTCGGATACAATGGAGCGATTTGTGAATTTGTTTCCTGCGGATCAGGTAGGGATTGGCCTGCATTTGCTTTCGCATCAGTTGCTGGGCGTGCTGTGTCAAAAACTGGTGCCTGACGTGAACGGCAGCCTCACGCTGCTGGTGGAGCATCTGCAAAATGGCGGTGCCGTGCGTGACTGGATCGCGCGACGCTCCATTTCGGACATTGCTGAGTACATGACGCGAGCAGGTGACCCCAATTGCAAATCGTTCCTGAAGTCGATCGCTGCGGCGTATGAGGCGGGCATGATCTCGGAAGAGATTGCGATCGCTGCGGTCGGTAATGAGGCCGAGTTCCGCCGTGCTGCACGTGGCATTACTTGATTTTAACTTTTCCAATACTTCCCCACTATGCGCACACATGATTTGATTGAGTATTTGTTCATGGTCATCGAGCGCGGCGGCTCGGATTTGCATGTCAGTGCTGGCTCGCCGCCGATGGGGCGCTTTGCAGGTGTGCTCATGCCTGTGATTGACGATGAGGTGCTGGACATCGTGGATCTGCGTGAGCTGATTTTTGGTGTGCTCAAGGAAAATCAGCGCGCCAAGCTGGAGCAGGAGTGGGAACTGGATTTTGCGATCCAAGTGGAGAATCTGGGCCGTTTCCGTGGCAATGCCTGCTATGTGATGGGCCGGATCGAGGCCTCGTTTCGCTACATTCCGAGTGTGATTCCGGAATTGCGTGATCTGGGCCACGGACCGACCGTGGAGGGCTTTGCGCAACTGCGTGATGGTCTCGTTTTGGTCACCGGCACGAGCAACTGCGGCAAAACAACGACGCTGAGCTCGATGACCCAACATATTTCCCGCACGCGGCAGGCAAACATCGTGAGCATCGAGGACCCGATCGAGTACATTTTCTCGCATGGGCAAAGTCTCGTGAGGCAGCGGCAAGTGGGTGCGGATACGCATACCTTTGCCTCAGCTATCAAGAGCGCGCTTCGACAGGATGCGGATGTGATCGTGATCAGTGAGCTGCGTGACCTGGAAACCATACGCACCGCACTCACGGCAGCAGAAACCGGACATCTCGTGATCAGCACGCTGCACACACAAGATGCACCAGGAACGATCCTGCGCGTGCTGGATGCCTTCCCCGAGGAGCAGCAGGACTTCGTGGCCTCACAGATGGCCAATTCGCTCCGCGGTGTGATTTGTCAGCAGTTGATGTCGAGACATGATGAAACTGGGCGGGTGATGGCTTCAG
The DNA here is from genome assembly GCA_031411715.1 of Verrucomicrobiaceae bacterium. Classification (GTDB taxonomy): domain Bacteria; phylum Verrucomicrobiota; class Verrucomicrobiia; order Verrucomicrobiales; family Verrucomicrobiaceae; genus Prosthecobacter. Next base: position 6,503 of record JANOBP010000487.1, read on the forward strand.
AGGTGATGGTGGGAAATTCCGGTATCCGTGCCTGCATTCGATCACGGCGGCTATCACAGCTCGGGAACTTGATTCAGATCGGTAGTGTCGATGGCATGCACACCATTGACGATAGTCTGCTGCATCTGGCCAATTACGGATTCATCAGCATGGAGGACGCCATCATCCGTGCTCGCGACCCGGAATTCGTCAAGGTTGGTCACAAGAAGTTCCTGGCCGAGCGCGAAGTCGGTGGCAGGCGGCGGTAAAGCTCGGTCCACCTACTGCTTCATCGGCAGTGGCTTGGGATCTTGGTCGAGGTACTTGCTATTCGGCGTGATAACGACGCCGACTGGCATGGTGGCCTTTTCCAAGTTCATTAGCTGACTCACAGTGACGAATTGATAGCCCTGCGAGATGAGTTGATCAAACATGGGCGGCATGGCGAGGATCGTTGGCGGGTGGATGTCATGGGCCAGCATGATGGCACCAGGATGCGCGCCTGTGACGAGGCGGCTAGTGACCACGCTCACGCCAGGGCGACGCCAGTCCTGCGGATCGACCGACCACATGATGGTGGAGTAGCCGAATTCAGTGAAGAGGAAGTTCTTGATGCGGGTGTTGATGGCCCCATAAGGCGGGCGCACCAACTGAGGGCGAACATGCGCTACCTCAAAAACGGCGTCGGCGGACTGCTGGAGTTCTTTGCGGATCTGCTCATCGCTGCGGCTGGTGAGGCTGCAGTGGGTCCAGGTATGGTTTCCAATCTCATGACCTTCCGCGATGATGCGGCGGATGATGTCAGGGTACATTTTGACCTGCTTGCCAATGACGAAGAAGGTGGCCTTGATGTTGCGCTCTTTGAGGATGTCCAGGATCTTGGGTGTGAGTGAGGGGTGCGGGCCGTCATCAAAGGTCATTGCGAGGATTTTCTCGCTCGTTTTAACCGAGGAATATGAAACGCGGACACCTGCTGGTGGGGTCGTGGGCAGGCTGGACGGGTTGTTGAACTGCTTGGCGATGGGGTTCGGGACATTCTTCGGAGTGCCCGCTGGCTCCTCGAAGGGGAGCGCGCGACGCACCTCCTTCTCGTTGAGAGCGGTGTCGTTAGATGGGGTCGAGCAGCCCGGTTGGGCGCTCAACATGATGCCGAACCAAAGGCTTAGATACATGCGTGTGGGGGTCACAAGGCGGACAGAGTAAAGGCTTGAGATAGATTAGGAAAGCTAGAAATCATGAAATTATAGGAAGACGTGAGGCAAAAAGCCGGAGATCCAAATCTCGGCAATGCGGTGAAGCCAAAAATATGGACAGGCAAAAATATCGAAAACCCAATGCCTCATTTAAATTTTTGCCTGTCCATATTTTTGCCTCCTTCCTTACCCATCACACCCATGATAATTACCCTTCTCAGACGAGGGCGCGAAAAAGTCGTCGTAGGCCGGCTGGATTGACGATTGATGCACAAGGATTGTTGATTGCTAAGGTGATTCCCTTCGTAGAGAGCGCCTCATCCTTCTAAAATCAATAATCGAATGCTTGTTCATCAATCGTGAATCATTCCGACTCTTTCCCCAGCGTCATCACGCACTCCAGGTGCTTGGTCTGTGGAAAGAGATCAAACGGCTGTACCTTCTCGAGCTTGTAGCCAGCTTCGATGAACAAGCCCAGATCACGCATCTGCGTGGCGGGATTGCAGCTCACATAAACGACCGCGCGCGGCCCAAAGGCGAACAACTGCTGTAAAAACTCCGCGCTACAACCGGCGCGCGGCGGGTCGATGAGCACGACGGTTTCCGCGCCGGCATGCGGCACATCTTTGAAGACCTCACGCGCATCGGCAGCCATGAAGCGGCAATTGGTGATGCTGTTGAGCTCGGCGTTGTGCGCGGCTTTCTTCACCGCACTTTCGGAGATCTCCACGCCGATCACTTGCTCGAACTCCCGCGCGGCGCAGATGCCGAATAGTCCGCTGCCACAGTAAGCATCGACCAAAAAGCGCGCACCGCTGGCTTTGGCCTCGTCCACCGCATGCTTCACGAACGCTGGCAGGATGAAGGGATTGTTCTGGAAGAAATCACCGGCTTGAAACTCAAACTTCACGCCACCAACGTCTTCCACAGCGATTTCATCATTTCGCGTGAGCACGCCGTTCTGCGCGGCACGCATCAACAGCGTCGCGCCATTCTTGAAGGCGGCAGAATTGGCGCGCGCTTCCTCCCGCACCGCCGTGAGCCGCTCATTGAGCTGCGGCATGGCGATGGGGCACGTTTCGACATCCACCATGGAACTGCGCGTGCGTGAGCGCAGGAAACCGATGGCACCGATCTCGCTGTTTTTCGGCTTCTGGAAATGCGGCGTGATCTTGGAGCGGTAGCCGTATTGCTCGGGCGATGCGATCACCGGCAGCACCGCGTGCTCGATCTTGGCCATGTGCTGCAGCAGCTCGGTGACCTGCCGCTGCTTCCACACGAGCTGCTCCGCATATCCGACGTGCTGATACTGGCAGCCGCCGCATTGACCAAAGAGCACACAACGCGCCTCGACCCGCTGCGGCGATGGCTCCAGTACGCTGACGAGGTCGGCCTCGCTGTAGTTTTTGTGATTGCGGAAGACGCGGCACTTCACCAGCTCACCGGGCAGCGTGAAGGACACAAAGACGACCCAGCCATCCACGCGGGCCACACCAGCACCTTCGTTGGTGAGGTTCTCGATGCGCACATCGAGTTCTTGATGATAGGCAAAGGGATGCGCGTTGAATTTGCGCGGCGGTTCGGGGCTGCGCATCACTTCTTCTGCGGGTTATTCATCTGCATGTAGGTGCGTCCGGTGTTCTTGCCTGACTTCGGATCGAAGGTCTCGATCTTCATCGTCTCCAGCGTCGTCGCGCCGTCCACTTCCTGAACTTTGGTCACTTGGAATCGTTTCACCAGTTTACTCTGCCAGTCATAGGCCTCCATCTTCGCGGCACCGCCGCTGGCCTGATGCACCCAGATGTCCACCGTCCAATACGGGCCACTGCGGCTGGGATTGGTCACACGCACCTTCCAGCACTTCTGCGTCGTCACGCGGTCCTCACCCATGTGCTGCGGACGCGGCCAGTAGAGGAAGCCCAGAGACAGATCTTCATAGTTCAGGTCCATGCCGCGCACCTTATTCCCCATTTGTGATGCGGGCACCACGCTCGATCCGCCGGGCTTCACCTGATAAAGAACAGCAGGCGTCGGGTTTAAATCGAGATGCACGATCTCGGGCGGTTGGTTTTTAAAGCGGAAGCGCATCACTTGCTTCTCCATGGTCAGCTCCATCGGCTCTGAGCGGCCAGATTTGTCATCTCGCAGCACGCCGTCCATTTTGTGGTTCTGGAGCGCGTAGCTCATCCGCACGATGCGCAGGATCTGCTCAGCCGTCTTTGGCTGGACATCCGCTGCGGCGGAGAGGGTGGCTGATGCGAGCAGGGCAAGCAGGATTCGGCGTTTCATGGTTGTTTTGAGGGGTGGTGATCGCTATTCAATGCTCTCATCCACCATGCAGCGCCAGCGCTTTCTCTTCATCGCCCTCGGGCTGCTCACGCTTTGGCGTTGGGCACTGCTGCCCACGCTGGAGCTGTCGCCGGAGGAATCCTTCATCGCCTTGCGTGCGCAGCATGGCTGGCATGGCTGGCATGGCTGGCAGGAGGGTGGTCCGCTGCTGCCTTTCCTCGTGGTCGGCTCCGGAGAGTTCGGAGTGCGCTTTCTGGCCCCACTTCTCGCGCTGCTCACCTCACTCGCTGTGTGGCGGTTCACGCGGGGTTTGTTTGATCCCATGATCGCCGGTTGGGCCGTGGTCATCTTAAATGTGCTGCCGTCATTCAATCTCGCCGCCATCTCACTCACCACCGGCACCTTGCTGTTCTTTTTCACCGCTGTGTCACTCTTTTCGCTGCGGTGGGCGCTTTTACATGCGCATCCGCTGCATTGGGGCTGGTGGCTCACCGCTGCGTGCGTGGCCGCATCCGTCTGCACCGCGCCGCCTGCCTTCAGCATGCTTGGCGGCATCGCCTGCGCCTTGGCCCTGCCAAAACGTCTGCGCCATCATTTGCGCGCGCCCGGCTTCTTCATCATCGTTGCCGCATGGGCTGCCGCAGTGATTCCATACCTCCTCTGGCAGCGTGCGCATGAATGGCCTGCGCTCGAAAACTCAAACTGGCGGCCCTATTTTGCCCTGATACCCAATTTCTTCCGTCTCGCCGTGCTGGCATCGCCGCTGATGCTCACGCTGTTTGTGCTCGTCAGTCGTTTGATCTGGCAAAACGCCACGCAGTTAGGCATGCGGGCTTTACCGCTCGGTTTTGCCATCCCTCTCGCCTGTGCCGACTTCCTTTACGGCCCATGGGATGCCTGGCCGAATGTCGGCAGCGCTGCGTGGATGCTACCCGCCGCCGTGTTGCTCGCCCATCAAGGCACCGTCTTCGGCGCACTCCCCAGCGAGCAAAAAATCAGCCTACGCACCATCGCCGTCATCCTGGCCGCCTTGCAGAGTGTCTTCCTCATGCAAAGCGATCTCCCGCGCAGCCTCGGCATCCCCTGGCGCTTCGCGCGCACGCTGCCGCAGCAGTCGATTTACCCGCATCTCTTCTCCGCTGACCCTTCCACCACCATGCGCGGCTGGCGTGAGGGCTCCAAGCTGCTCTCTGCGGCGCTCCAGCCAGACTGGTTCGCCATCGCCAGTGACTGGCGCATCGCCGCCGCATTGGAGCAGCACATGGAGCCCAAGGTGCGAGTCCATGCCATGCAGGACGGCTCTTGGAGCCATCCCTATGCCTATCTGCCGCGCTATGATCAGGTCAGCCAAGGTGTCAGTCTTTTCCGTGGCAAGAGCGCCATCTTCATCACCGACGATCCCGCCGCCATACAGCCGCCAGCGGCCATTCAGCAGGCCTTTCAGAGCACCGAGCTACTTTCCATCGCGCGCATCATGCACGCAGGCAATGAAGTGCGCTGGCTGAAAATCTTCGCTTGCCACGATTACCACCCACCCGATTTTTAAACTCACATGCCAGCCACTCCCGCCATTTCCGTCGTCGTCCCGCTCTACAATGAGGAGGGGAACGTTGCGGAGCTCCAAAAGCAGATCGAGACCGCACTCGCCACGCGCGACTTCGAGATCGTCTTTGTCGATGACGGCTCCACCGATGAAACCGTGGCTCGCATCCCCGGCGGCGACCGCGTGCGCGTCCTGCAGCTCGACAAAAACAGCGGTCAAAGTGCCGCCATGCACGCCGGCATCCACAGCGCGCGCGGCGACATCATCGCCACACTCGACGGCGATCTGCAAAACGACCCCGCCGACATCCCGGCAATGCTCACCATGCTCCATCAAGACTGGGATCTCGTCTGCGGTTATCGCGCGCGCCGCAAAGACAGCGCCTTCAAGCGTCTGCAAAGCCGCATCGCCAACAAAGTCCGTGCCCGCTTCGTCGGTGATGGCGTACGCGACACCGGCTGCACGCTCAAAGTCATGCGGCGTGATTGCCGTGAGGCCCTGCTGCTCTTCAACGGCATGCACCGCTTCATTCCGGCCCTCATCCGTAACATGGGTTGGCGCGTCACCGAAATGCCCGTCAACCACCGCGCCCGCGTCAGCGGCGTGAGCAAATATGGCTTCGGCAATCGTGCCTGGCGCGCCACGATGGACATGTTCGGCGTCCGCTGGCTCAACAGCCGCCGCACGCGCTACACGATCAAGTAGCGCGCTGTTCTTTGCCATCATACCGGAAGAAGCATTGACGCATGAGCGAGCGATGTAATTGAATCACGCCATGCACGACACCCGCCACACACCCGCAGCCACTCGCCGTGTCGTTCTCGCGAGCTTCATCGGCACCACCATCGAGTGGTATGACTTTTTCCTCTACGTCACGGCCTCCGCGCTCGTGTTTGGGAAGCTCTTCTTCACGCAGATGGACCCGCTGGCGGCCACGATGGCTTCCTTTGCCACCAACGCCGTCGGTTTCTTCGCACGACCACTCGGCGGCATCGTCTTCGGGCATTTTGGCGATAAACTCGGGCGCAAGTCCATGCTCGTCACCACCCTGATGATGATGGGCCTTGCCACTTTTGGCATCGGCTTGCTGCCCACGTATGATCAGGCTGGCATCCTCGCGCCCATCCTGCTCGTTGCGCTGCGTTTCATCCAGGGACTCGGCGTCGGTGGTGAATGGGGCGGCGCGGTGCTCATGGCCGTGGAACATGGCAAGGCCGGTCAGCGAGGCTTTTTGGCCAGTTGGGTTCAGGCGGGAGTACCCATCGGCCTGTTGCTCGCCACCGCCGTCTTTCGCACGCTTTCGTCGGTCATCCCGGAGGAATCCTTCCTCGTCTGGGGCTGGCGCATTCCGTTCTTGATCGGCATTTTGCTTCTTGGTGTCGGCATGTTCATCCGACTGCGCATTTTGGAGAGTCCCATCTTCACCGAGGCCAAAAAAACCAACGCCACCACCGAGATGCCCATCTTCGAGGTCATCCGCCGTTATCCGCGCAATGTCCTGCTCGCCATGGGTGCGCGTTTTGGTGAAAACGCCTTCTTCTACATTGTCACCGCCTTTGTGCTCACCTACGCCACGCAGCAGGCCGGCTTCACTAAGGATCAAGTGCTCCAGGCCGTGCTCATCGGCTCCGCCGTGCAGTTCTTTGTCATCCCGTTCTTCGGTTGGCTCTCGGATCGCATTGGTCGGCGGCCTGTGTACATCGGCGGTGCCATCTGCATCATCCTTTTTGCCTTCCCGTTCTTCTGGCTCATCGACCTGCGCAGCACCACCGCACTCGCACTCGCCATCACACTCGGACTCATCATCCACAGTGCGCTCTATGGTCCGCAGGCCGCGTTTTTCTCCGAACTCTTCGGCACCCGCGTACGCTACAGCGGAGCCTCCCTCGGCTACCAACTCGCCTCCCCACTCGCCGGAGGCCTCGCTCCTCTCATCGCCACCGCCTTACTCGCCAACTCAGGCGGCAAGCCCTGGCCCATCGCGCTTTACCTCATCGGGATGGCCGTTATCACCATCATCTCCGTCTGGCTGGCTGAGGAAACGAATCTAAAGAGTCTCCAAGGCCCATAACATGATTCTGTTTGCAAACACCATTTTAGGTTCGGACCTGCCCTATTTTTTCTCGCTGCTGCTCTCACCGGTCATTCTATTTGTTGAAACGTTTATCGTATGGAAACGGCACCCCCAGTTAGTGGTAAGCAAAGGCAGAGCTTTGATGTGGGTCTTTTTAGCAAACGCAGCATCAACTTTAGCTGGACTTATGTTCACCAGAGGTGGCATTTTAGGAGTCAAAGACTCCTTTAGTCTACCTGGACTCAGTACTGCCATTTGCTGGGCTTGGACGATGTCTTGTGTTATCGAATACTGCGTACTTCGATTAGCAATACCCAGCGGCAAAGCCACACGGCTCGCGGTTACCTGCATTCTCAACAATCTAGTCAGCTACACACTGATTTTGCCATTCATTTGGAAGATGCTTTCCCGAGGCAGTTCCTAACTAATCCGGCCTAGCAGTTGCTCATCTTGACCAATGACTGCGCCCCAAGTATGATTGCCGAATGACTGCTACCCAGATCATGCATGAAATCGAGTGTCTGCCACCTGCCGAGCAAGTTAAGGTGGTTCGTTTCGCCAGGAAGCTGCCCATCAAGAAGCCCTTGTCCGGCGCTGACCTCACGACGCTGGCTCAACGCATGGTGGATGCGCCAGACTCTGCCACAGCTCAGCGTCTCAAGGCGGACCTGATCAAGGGCTTCTACGGTGACGCCTGATGCCGCAGATTCGACGCCACAAACTGCCTCGTGCGCTCATTCAACATCTGGCTGAGCGAATCTTGCAGCGGGAAATCTCCGTCGATCAAATTGGGCTCTTCGGGGATTGGTGCGACTCGCAACCCGAAGTCCCCGAGGGAACATGGTTCAAACGCTTCTCTGGCATGATCGCCTGTGGTGAGGGAGAGCTGGTGAAGACATTCCTGATCCCAGGACAAGTGCCACACGGCGAGGAAGTGTTTTAAGGTCGCTCAATCGCCATCGCGATGCCCATGCCGCCGCCGATGCAGAGGCTGGCGATGCCACGCTTGTAGTTTTTATCTTCCATCAAATGTAGAAGCGTCACCAACACACGAGCGCCACTCGCGCCGATGGGATGACCGAGCGCGATGGCTCCGCCGCGTTGATTGAGCTTCTTCAAATCGAGATTCAGCTCTTTGGCGCAGCCAAGCGTCTGCACGGCAAAGGCTTCATTGATCTCCACGGCATCCACATCATCAAGATTCCAGCCTGCTTTGGCCAAAACGTCCTGAATGGCTCCTACAGGCCCCAGACCCATCAGCGCGGGATCACAGCCGACGGCGGCGGTGGCGATGATTTTTGCTCGCGGTGTCATGCCCGCCGTTTCGGGGCCCAAAACGACCAATGCGGCTCCGTCGTTGATGCCGGAGGCATTTCCGGCCGTTACAGTGCCGTCTTTGCGAAAGGCAGGTTTCAGCTTCGCGAGCGATTCGACGGTCGTATCGGCCCGTGGATGCTCATCGGCACTCACATCGGCCACGGTAATGATTTCACGGCTGAAATCGGCCTCGCTGACGAGTTTTTGGCTCAAGGCGGCAAACGCATCCTGTTCCGCACGCGTGATGCCGTGCTTGTCGGCGATGCGCTCCGCCGTTTCTCCCATGCCGATGTGCAGCAGCGGATCGCTGAGGCCATCGACGAACATGGCGTCCTGCATCGCCGATTCCCCGAGCTTTTTTCCCCAGCGCAGATCCGTGACGTAATGCGGCGCGCGGCTCATCACCTCCACACCACCCGTGAGCACGAACTCACTCTCACCGCTCGCGATCGCCGCCGCACCGAGCGCCACGGCCTTCAACGATGAGCCGCAGGCCATGTTCACCGTATAAGCCGGTACTTCCTGCGGAAGGCCAAGCTTCAAGCCAACTTGCCGCGCCACATTCATGCCGCTGCCCGCTTGCAACACCTGACCGAGAATCACTTGATCGATCTTCGCGTCAATCTTCATGCCCTTGCCAAGCGCCGTGGCGAGCTCCGCTGCGGTGAGTGATTTGAATCCGCCGCCGAATTTGCCGATGGCGGTGCGCTTGGCTTCGTAGATATAGACTGGTCTCATGTAAGTGGTTGGAATTCCATTTGATCGAGCACATCGCGCTGCAAATCCAGGCCGGGTGTGACTTCGATGAGCTTCAAGCCTTTCGCTGTCAGCTCAAAGACCGCACGTTCGGTCACATAGATGACCTGCTGGCCGCGTGCGATGGCTGAGGGGCCGTGGAAGCAGACGTGTTGGATGCGTTGGACAAATTTGGCGTTCTCCTTCGCGCGGAAGGTGCAGCAAAACACCAAGCGCCGCGCCGCTTGAGCGATGTTCACGAAGCCGCCAACGCCCGCGAAGCGTCCGGCGAAGCTGGCGACATTCACACTGCCTTCTGCATCGATCTCGACTGCGCCGAGCACCGCGATGTCGAGCCCGCCGCCGTCGTAGAAGTCGAATTGAGCGGGTTGGTCGATGATGGCCTCTGGGAAGTAGCTACAGCCGAAATTGAGGCCCGATGCAGGCACGCCGCCGGTCGGTCCACTCTCCACGGTGAGCGTGAAATCATTCAAGCGGCCTGTTTCGGCGGCGACCATTGCCACCGCCTCCGGTAGGCCGATGCCGAGATTCACGATGTCACCGGAACGAATCTCCTTCAGCGCACGCGTGCCGATGACTTTGCGCTCGGATTCCGGCATGATCGGCAGTTCAAAACCGTCGGCATTACTAACGACGAAGTCTTCGTTAAACACCTCACCAAACGTTTGATCATGCATCACACCCCCGCTGGTGACGATGTAGTCGATCAAGATGCCGGGCACGCGCACGGACTTTGGGTCGATCATTTGATCCACGACGCTCTCCACTTGAGCGATGACGATGCCGCCGTGGTTTTTTGCCGCTTGGGCCATGGGCAGGACTTCACTGATCAATCCCTCACATTCCATGCTCAGATTCCCGCGCGCATCCGCATACGTGGCACGAATGAGAGCGACATGGATCGGCATCGGCTTGTAGCGCAGCCACGTTTGGCCATCCAGCTCCATGCGCTCGACCAGCGGCTCTGTCGTGCGCGCATTGAGCCGTCCGCCGCTGTGAATGGGATCGATGAACGTGTTCAAGCCGACCTGCGTGATCAAACCTGGCCGTTTGGCCGCAATCTCGCGTGTCAGCACGCTCAACACGCCCTGTGGCAGGTTATAGGCCTCGACTTCATTTGCCAAAGCCAGTGCACCAAGTTTCGGTGCGAGGTTCCAATGCCCGCCGACGATGCGTTTGAGCAGTCCAGCATGTGCGAGGTGATTCAAACCTCGATCCGCACGATCACCTTGGCCTGCGCAGTAATAAAGTGTGAGATCTCGCGGCGAGCCTGTTGCTAAAAAACGTCGTTCCAGAGCCTCCGTGAGCATCTCTGGATGACCTGCGCCTACAAAGCCACCCACCGCGACCGTCGCGCCATTTGGGATGGCCGCGATAGCTTCGTCAGCAGTGGCGATGAGAGCAGGGGCGCGCATGGTCAGTCGATTCCTTGAGCGTCGAGCCGCTCAAGCCACGGATCGTGAAGCTTGAGGCGAACCTCATTTTCCTTCCACCACTTGAGCCACGGCTCATAAAGCGTTTTTCGCGGATCAAAATGATATTGATCGGAGTCAAGGAGAGCGAGCGCAGGAGGCGCGATGCCGCTATGAGAGGCGGAGTTGGAGAGCAAGACATTTGCGCGACATTGGAACAGGCGGTTGACTCTATTTGTCACGGACCCGCGATTTGGGGCCAAATAGGTCTTCAACACGCGCGGGATGACGGACTTGTCCCCCGCGCTGGCAAGGACGAGGGCTGCCCAAGCTCCAGGATCGTCCTCCAGCGCTGTGAATTCTTTGAGTTTCCTGCAGGCAGTTTCCGGATTGACCTTTCGGAGGTAAACAGCCGCCGCGACACGAACGAAGTCATCCTTTGCATCGAGCAAGGTGACGAAGTGACGATCCCTGTCCTGCACGCAGCTGAAACAGAAGATTGATCCCAGGTAGTATCCCCATGCCTGCTTGTACTTGTCATCAGGCGGTGCCGTCCAGTCCCTCAGCGGTGATACCGCCGCTGCGGGCGCATACTTGGCCATAAGTGCTAGGGCGCGAATGGCCTCATGATCCCATGGAAGCTTTTTCAAAGTCTGCTCCGCCGTTTTGATCGCCTCCGACGAAGGCGGGTTTTCCGATTCTAGGGCACGCGTATCGTTCTTCTGAGAAAGCTTTTCCTCCAAATCGGCGATCAAATGAGCGATCATCCCTGCGGTTATATTCCGGTGTCCAGTCTTGAGTGTTTTGAGGATCGCGAGCGTTTGATGGCCGCCCCCGCCAACCAAAGCGCGTAGCAGGTGAGCTTGCGTCAGTTTATCCGGCTGGGTGTTTGCTATCGCCAGTATCTCGCGAACGACCGCGTCCGCGTCCGCTATTTTTTCGAGTTTGGCACGGAGTTCTAGGATCGAAACCTTGCCACTTGGGACAGAGAATCCCCACTCTTCCAACGCGGCATCGACCAGCAGTCGGCGTTCGCGTTCCTGATCGGGCAGGGAGAGGAAACTCGTGATTCGGGCTTTGAATTCTGAAACGGAGGGCTTCCCAGAATCGATGCCCCACATAAAACGCCCGTTTTCCACCAGGGCGATTCCCTGCAGGTAAGGAAGTGTCAGATCCGCGTCGATACGACGCCACCACAACGGGCAGTTACCGGCCCTGAAGTCGCTGAATGCAAAAGCTGGAGGCATGAACTTGAACGCAGTGACAAGAAACTGCTGCCCGCACAAGGATACTGGAAACTGATCCCCAAACCCATCTGGTGGTCGGCGCAGCAAAAACTCGGCTCCGTTCTGCAACCCTTTCCACGCGTCATCCACGCGGTAGCGCGCGACAATGCCTCCGGAGGTCGTGCAAGTGACTACGCCGACAAACTCGGCATCATTGGCCAACTTTTCCCAACTGGAGCTGCGAATCGTCGTTCCTCTGAGATTCGGTGCCAGACCCAACCAGGCAACAGCCGCAAAACAAAGCGCGATGAGTGACGGATGTTTCATCAGGATCATCGGGCCAGAATTCAGCCTCTCCATCCGCCATTGATCTCAATGGTCTGCCCCGTGACGTAACTCGCCAGCGGCGAGCACAAGAAGAGCACCACGCTGGCAACTTCCTCGGTGGTTCCGAAGCGATTGAGCGGAACATTCTTGAGCATCTCGGCGCGCACAGCCTCGGGAATCGTTGCGGCCATGCTGGTATCGATCACACCGGGGGCGATGGCGTTGGCGCGGATGTTTTTGCGCGCTGCCTCTCGGCTGAGCACTCGCATCATCGCCTGCACACCGGATTTGGCTGCAGCGTAGTTCGCTTGGCCAAAAAAGCCCTGAATCGCCGCGATGCTGCCGAGGCTCACGATGGCACCGCCTTCACGCATGATCTCCAGCGCGTGTTTGCAGCAGTAAAACACGCCGCTGAGGTTCACATCGATGACGGCGTCCCATTCCTCGTAGCTCATCTTCGCGATGGTGCGGTCCTTGATGATGGCGGCATTGTTGATGAGGAAATCGAGGCCACCCTGACTTGCCTGGACCTCGCCCATCATGGACTGGACTTGATCTGCCTTGGACACATCCGCCGCGATGATGCTGGCGCTGTCCGTGCGGTGAAGATTGAGCTCGTCGGCGATAGCTTGCGCGTCCGCCGTGGTGCCAGGCGTGCCGAGGTGGTTGATGATCACATGCGCACCCGCTTGATGGAAAGTCCGGGCGATTTGCGCGCCGATGCCTTGGGAGGCTCCGGTGATGAGGGCGGTTTTGCCCTTTAGGTCGATGGCGATGCTCATTTGCTGAGGATAGGCAGGCGGCGTTGTTGATGCACGCTCAAATGTGCTAGCTTGAGGTATAAACATGCGCTTTCCCATCTGTCTTCTGCTTCCCGTCATCGCTCTCGTTGGCTGCGGCCCTGCGCAACCGCGTGCCGATCTCGTCTTCATCCAAAGTGCGGAGCCGGAGACGATCGATCCGGCGGTTGTTTCAGATCAGGTGAGCATGCGCATCTCTTCGTCGCTGTTTGAGGGGCTATGCCGCGTGACGGTCAATGGGAAGCCGGAGCCTGGGATGGCCGAGCGTTGGGACGTTTCGGAGGATCGCAAAACGTATGTGTTTCATCTGCGCGATGGCGTGCACTGGACGAATGGGGAGCCGGTGACGGCGCAGGATTTTGTTTTGTCATGGCGGCGTGCGCTGCTGCCAGAGACCGGTGCGGATTACACCAGCCTGCTGCACCTCATACGCGGTGCCAAGGAGTTCACGGAAGGCAAAAACAAAGACCCTGAGCAAGTGGGCGTGCGTGCCGTCGATGCGCGCACTTTGGAGGTCGTGCTCATCAATCCAACGCCGTATTTCATCGACCTTTGTGCGTTTCAGACCCTCGCGCCAGTTCACATGCCGACTTTGAAGGAGCACGGCACGGCTTGGATCAAGCCGCAGCACATGGTTAGCAATGGAGCCTACATTTTGGAAGACTGGCGGCTCGATGATCACATCCGCCTGCGCAAGAACCCAGCCTACTGGGATGCCGCTAACGTCAAGATGGCCACCGTAGAGGTTAAACCCGTGCAGGATGCCAACACAGCTCTGAATTTCTTCCACACTGGCGCGTGTGACCTCATGATGGACAAAGGCATGATGCCTCCGACCCTCGCACATAAGCTCAAACAGCAGCCATGGTTTCACACCGGGCCATTTCTCGGCACTTGGTTCATCCGATTGAACACCACCAAGCCGCCCTTCACCGATCCGCGTGTGCGTCAGGCCTTCGCACTCGCTGTGGATAAAAAACGCATCGTGGAGCACATCACTCAGCTCGGTGAAACACCCGCTTGGAGCATCACACCACCCGGAGCCGGTCAGAACTACCAGCCGCCACCTGGACTTGATCTAAACATCGAACGCGCACGCCAACTCATGGCAGAGGCTGGTTTCAAAGACGGCAAAGGCTTTCCGCTTGTCGAGTATCTCTACATTCCGCTGCCCATTGAGCGTAACATCGCCGTCGAGCTTCAGGCCATGTGGCAGAAGGCGCTGGGCGTCACGGTGAAGTTGGCCAAGCAGGAGCAAAAAATCTGGCTCAGCTCCATGCGCAGCCTCGACTACCACCTGTGCCGCAGCAGTTGGGTCGGCGACTACAACGACCCCAGCACCTTCCTGGAGATGTTCCTCGCCGAAAGCGGCAACAACCGCACCGGTTGGAAAAGCCCCGCCTATGATGGCCTCATCGCCGATTCCGCGCGCGAGGGCGATCTCACCAAACGCAACACCATCTTCCAGCAAGCCGAAAAACTCCTCATCAGCGACCAAGCCGTCGTCCTGCCCATCTACTACTATGTCGGTGTACAATTTTACCACAGCGACCACCTCACCGGCGTGCAGCCCAACTTAATCGACGACCACCCCTTTCGCTGCATGAGCTGGAAGACGAAATGATGGCGCTTCGAGCTGCGTGGCGTCCTTCGGTGATTCCGCAATACCCCTCTCTCTGAGAGCGATACAGTGAAGTCCTTGAGCATTGAGCGGCCACTCAGTGGGCCTCCTTTGCCTGTGGTTGAAGTGCGCTCCGAAAAAACACCAGCACCTTGGGGGCTTCGACAAAATTACCCGTTTGTAACAAACTCTGTCCGGGTGGGTAACTGGGCTTGCAACCCGCAAACCACCATGAGCTCTAACACCGAAACCACTTACGCCTCAGCCTTCTCCCTCGTGCCCATGATGCTCCTCGTTCTCTGGCTCTTCTGCCTATGATCGACCATTTGCGGAAACCTTCGATCCATGCTCCGCGCACCTCCGCCCGCTGAAAAGGGAAGGATTGCAATCCTGCTCACCGAAGCTTCCGCGAAGCCTGATGTTTGGTCATGTCGCGGCGGATTCGAGACACTTCTAGTCAGAATTAGCAATGGCACCGTTTTGTCAATCGGCCACGTATTCGATGAACACCCGGTCACGAGCGGCATTCAATCAGACATCGCAGTAGCGTTCCAAGACGCCAATTTGCAATGCCGTGGGAAGGTCTTGCCATAATCAATGTTCCGCGACGTTGAATCCAACGAATCTTTCAATGTAGGTGGTCTCCGTCACCTCGTTTCATGATCGGAAAGTCTTCAAAGAGGGACAAACACTTGGCATTCTCATCATTTAGCAGCCTGTTGAAAAACCTCAACGGTTGGGCGAAGAGAACCATCTTGCATGTTTGAGCAGCGCCAAACCAAGCAACGACAGCAGGAACTCTGGATCGTAGCCGGAGAACTTCCCGCCGCCACGCCAGACGCCTTCTACAAGCGGGTCAACCGCACCCTTGAGACGATGGACTTCCGCGGCTTCCGCGGCTACAGCCCCGCCGAGGCCACGCCCGACCACTCTTCCTTGAGCGTCATCCGCGAGCGCCTCAGCCTCGATCAAATGCAGGCCATGCACCGCCATCATCCACGCCGAAATGCGGCATGGAGACGCCGCCGACAACGACCCCACCCTCAAAGCCCGGCTAATGACCGCACGCGCAACATTAAAGAAAATGCTGCCCAAAGCGCGGCGCGGCCAAGCCATGAGCGAAGTCTGCGCCGACGAAGGCTACTTTGCCACCGAGCAGATCGCCCGGCTCCAGCAGGCAGGCATCCGCACCATCATCGGCGACCCACAGCAAACGCGGCGCAAAAAAGAAAACCAGACCCGTCGGGAAAAACGCGCGCTGCACCGGGCGAAATGCGCCGTGCGCAGCGCCAGCGGCAAAGCGCTCTTGAGGAAACGCGGCGAGCACCTGGAGCGAGGCTTCTGCCATGTGCTCGACCACGGCGGCCTGCGTCGCGCCACGCTGCGCGGCACTGAGAAACTCAGTAAGCGCCTGATCATCGCAGCGCTGACACACAATCTGAGCCTGCTGCTGCGCCAGCAGACGGGGAACGGCACCGCGAAACAAGCGCTGGCAGCGGCGGTCAGCTTCATTTTGGGCTTGTTGAACGCCTTCCGGGCAACATGCAGCCACTTCTGGCCGAGACGACCTCCCATCCTGCCAATCAGTCAACTAACCCGCCAATGTCACGATGCAAATCTGCTGACACACCGCGCCACTTTAAACCCCTCTTTTTCAACAGGCGGTTAAGGAAGTCGGCATCCTGGCGTATAGTTCTCATTCAATCATGCCATCCCGGTTCTGCTTTCATTCATTCTTATTAATCCGGCATAAAGAAAGAACATCAAGCAGCATACTGCGTTGAGCTTGAGGTGAAGAATGAGCGGATATGCTCGGGCTGCTTCTGGCAGGAGATCAGTCTGCCGATGATTTGCTTTTGCAGGGTGCGTTCGTCC
>JANOBP010000488.1:0-1808 GCA_031411715.1 Verrucomicrobiaceae bacterium
TTGATGCACGGCACCATGGCTTTGACGTCCTCTTCATTCAGACAGCCGGTGACGCAGCTTTCGCAGGCGGCGGCACAGGCTTGGAGGGCGTTGTGGCCGGCGGCGTGTTCTTTGTGGGCCGGGGTGTCGGCCGCTTGGGTGGTCATGGGGGCGAAGACGGCCAGGGCCATCGTGAGTGCCATTGTCGAGCGGGTGAGCATGTTCATCGGTATTGTTTTTTGGGTTTGGTGTTTTGGCTCCGGCCCATTGGAGCCGTTGCCAATGCCCATGCTGTTCCACCTGCCGCAGCAGTGCCATGGGGTGAAACCCGTCCTTCCATACGCCTACGCCGCCTGATGTTCCCAAGCTGGTGTGGTCGCCGCAATGAATAGGATGGGTGGCGTTAGACCGCCCGTCTCTTGGCGGTAACGAAATGGTCAAAGCACGTACCACAGCCGGTCGGTGCTGTGAAGGAAGCTGTTGGTGAAGCAAGGTCTTCACCACAGCACATACCCAGCCTGCATTCCGATGAGTCGCCATGAATAGGCCGCTGCTGTCGTCGTCAGAAGCCGGACTGTCTGCTTCCTATGAGGCAGACACGCCTTCAACAACATCCAACAGCATCCTGCATGAAAACATTCAACCAACTCAATCGTCCCACGAAATGGGCGGGTGCGGCACTCGCACTCGTCGCTGTCATCGCGCTCACCATGCCGACCCAAGCAGCAACTCTATTCGAAAAAGCCTCCTCCACCATGCGTGAGCATGTGTGCGAGCGCTTCTGCGGCTGCCACCACCATCACCACTGCCATGAGTGGTGTGACGGCTACCGTCACTTCCATTGCCCAGGGCACCATTGATCATGGGAACCGACACGAAAATGCCACCGATGCATATCGGTGGCATTTTTGCGCCTTGTTCTCGGGCTTGCTCGGCCTCACTAGGCTGAGTGCGTGATTTCAAGATCGCCGCGCATTCAAAAGCAGCCGCGCGGGAAGTGGCATTTCACAGTTGTGTATTCCGAGTTTGAAACCTGCTTACGAAGCGCCACTGCCGAGGCTCCTATTACCGGCTTTGATAGCTAACTTCACGCGTCATCAACTCAACATTGCCCGCAAGGTCGGTGGCCTTGGCAAGGTAGCGGCTGTCGCCAGGCGGATCGAGTGTGATGCTCCAGTCTGCCACGCCTGCTTGTTGCGTTGTGATCGTCGCAGGGTGGCCATTCACGGAGACAGTTACGATCTCGCCGTTGTCATGAGAGACACCGTACACGGTGCGTTTGGTGCCTTCGACCTGGATGCTCGTAATCAAGGTCGCGGGTGGCAGGTCATCCACGGGCGCGAGGATCTGCGGAAACGCGCTGCCTTTGTCCGCATCCTTCACATGCACACTCTCCACTCGGGTCACCGGGCTGTTGTGAAAGTAGTAGCTGACAGGGTGCTCTGTCTTTTTCGTGCGCGGGCCGCCGCCGAAATCAACCACACTGCTTCCGCTGGTGCTGTTGGTGACTTTGAGGCCGCGAAAATGCGCCACGAGTCCAGGCTTGGGTCCGATGGCGGTGAGCTGCAGGAGCGGGTCATTTTTCAACGTGCAATTGGCAAAGGTGAGGCCGTCATAAGTGAAGTCGCCATACGGGAGGCTTAGTTCGTCATGGCCGCCGTTGATCGGCTCGCCGGTGACGTTGTGGAAGTCGATGTCGCGATACACATGCGCATCGTAGTCGGGGTGGTAGATGCCGAATGCTGCGTGCTGCACGCGCAGGCCGTCGAGCAGGAAGAACTTCATGTTGGGCCGGATCGCATAATGCGCAGCCCAGGCGCGCAGGTTGC
>JANOBP010000489.1:0-6054 GCA_031411715.1 Verrucomicrobiaceae bacterium
ATTATTGCTGCTCGTGGAAACGCCCAAGAACTCACCGAATGCCTCACCGCCGTCAAAACCGGCAAAGCCCACGATATTCTCCAACTCGGCCTCGAAGACACGAAGCCACTCGCAAACAAAATCGAGATCCCCACTCCCACAGCCCCCACTGCCGAGCAAAACGCCGCATGGGAAAAGCGAGTCCCCGCCATCCTCGCCGCGCTGAAACAGAAGCCAAACCTCGAAGAAGGCAAAACGCTCTTCACCGCCATCTGCGGAGCCTGCCACAAGTCCCACGGCATCGGCTCCACCGTCGGCCCTGATCTCGATGCTGAATTTCAACGCGCCCCCGAGGTCATCCTGCGCGACATCCTCTTCCCCAGCGAAGCCGCCCGCCCCGGCTACGAAACCATCCACGCCAAAACCCATCGCGGCGAGACGCTCCTCGGCATCACCGCATCCGACTCGCCCACCAGCATCACCTTGAAGCTCCCCGGCGGCGCTGAACGCACCGTGCTCCGCAAACGCGCCGAGATCCGCACCATTCGAAATGTGTCTCTAATGCCCGCAGGTCTCGGTGATGCGCTGAAGCCGGAACAGGTCGCGAACATTATCGCTTTCCTGAGATCCAGATCCTAGCTCAATCCCCCATCAACTTTTTCACCGTCGGCTCAATCGCCTCGGCCCAGATGCGGTAGCCTTTTTCGTTGGGGTGCAGGAAATCGGGCATGATGTCTTTGGTGATCAATCCTTCGGGCGTGAGGAATTTGGTGCCGATGTCGAGGAAGGTGACGTTGTGGGTACCGTCGAGCTTGGCGATGATTTGATTGATCTCGGCGATCTTCACACGCGGTGCTTCGAGTTTTTCACCACGCGGGAAGATGCCAAGAAGGAGGATTTTTGACTGAGGAAGACGTTTCTCGAACTCAAGCACGATGGTTTCGATTCCGAGCGCAATGTCAGGCACCGAGCAGTTGCCAGTGTTGTTGGTGCCGATCATCATGACGATGAGTTTGGGCGCGATGCCGTCGATGGCGCCATGCTGGAGCCGCCAGAGGACGTTTTCCGTCTTGTCCCAGCCGAAGCCGAGGTTGCCAGCGTTTCGAGGCGCATAGAACTCGCCCCAGGTCTGCTGTCCGCGCAGCGCATAGCTATCGAACTGCTCGCCGCCAAAGAAATGCGTGATGGAGTCGCCAATGAAGAGAATCTGCGGCTTCGCACGCTTCACGGCGGCGCTGGTGAGCTCGTGGCGCTTCTGCCAGTCGTAGCTGGGCCAGCTCCGGTCCTGTGTGACGGGGACGACGGTGCTGGGAAGAGGCTTCTGACCTGGGAGTGGCTCAAAAGTGCTCTGCGCCACATCGCTCATCGTTTTGCGATCCGCTGAGAACGCGCGTGCCTTGATGATACCGCCTCCCGGGAGGGTGATGGGCGCGAGATAGGGGTTCGACTTCGCGACGGGGGCCGCACCATCAAGCGTGTAGAGGATGTTGGCACCTTGAAGAGTCACGGTGCCGCTGGCATCACGCTGGATAACTGGTGGCGCTATTTGAACCGCTGTTTCTGCGTGCAGGACGGCACTGAAAACGAAGAGGGATAGAAGCAGGTGTTTACTCATAAGACGGCCAGACTAACGAGAATCCCACGCGCTGTCCATGCAAGCGTGCGAACCCAGTTGGTGAGTATCAGGCGGCGGATGAGTGGGGCATCAAAGCCACCCATGAGCTTGGTATGAATGGGTGCCTGCCAGATGGCTGTGGAGATGCCAATGACAGGCAAGAGGCATGCGCTGACGAGGAAGAGCATGTGACTGCCGCCTTGATAGATGAGCCATGCAGCAGTACCGACCTCGGTGAGGATGAGCGGCGCGACGATGACACCAATGCGGAAGCAGTGGGCAAAATGGTAGGCTCTGAACTCAGTGGCAGGGACGCGGAGGAACTGCGGGTAGGCAACGATTTGAATGACCCAAATAAGGCCCGCAAGCATCCATGTAGCAGCGAGATGGACGATGAGAACGCTTGAGATCATGAGCTGCCAACGCCCACCTCATGCCTGATTGATGTCCAACGTGCCCGTGCTGAAACCAAATTTATCCGCTTTCACACCCATGCGCTGTGCAAGGGAGACGAAGAGGTTGGAGAAGACGTGCTTCTCTTTGTCGATGGCGATGTGGCGGCCATGTTTGAAGCCACCTCCGGCGAGGACGAGCGGGATGTTGGCAGTGTTGTGAGCACTGGCGTTGCCGAGGTTCGAGCCAAAGATGACGGCGGTGGTGTCGAGCAACGGGCGTCCGTTTTCCTGAGTCGTCTTGAGCTTGGTCAGGAAGTCGGCGAAGGCGGTGAACTCGGCTTTCTCGATGACTTTAAGCTCTTCGATTTTCGCGGGGTCCTGGCCGTGGTGGGAGAGGTTGTGCCAATCGTTTTTCACACCTTCGATCTCGGGCACGGCGTTCATACCACTCAAGCGCAGAGTCACGGTGCGGGTGGAGTCGGTTTGCAGGGCGAGCACGATGAGATCCTGCATGAGCTTCATTTTTCCGATGGCATCGGTGCGACTTTGAATATCGGTGGGCGGCTTGGCATCGACTTTGGGCTTTGGTCTTTGCACCCAAGCCTCGTTTTGCACGAGTCGGCCTTCGAGATCCCGCACAGCGGAGAAATACTCGTCGAGCTTTTCCTGGTCGCGCTTGCCGAGCTCGCCGTGCAGCTTTTTCGCCTGACTGGTGACGGTGTCGAGGATGCTGCGACCTCGTGTCAAACCCCGCACTTGAGCTTCGACCTCTGCTTTGGTGCCATCGACAAAGAGCTGCTTAAAGGCATTGGATGGCGAGGGTTCAGCTGGCAGCGGCACACCACTGGCCGACCACGACATCGAATCGCTGCCTGTGCCAAGAATAAGGCTCGGGAAACGCGTCTGTGAGCCGATCTGCTCAGCGATGAGTTGATCAATGGAGATCGTGTTCTTGAAGCCCGCGAGTCCAGGATGCTTGGCGGAGGTTAGCCACGTCATTTCGGACGTGTGGCCGTTCGCGCCGTTCTGCTCCATGTGCTGGAGGCCGGAGATGACGGAGAAATCGCCCTTCAAATCCTTCAGCGGCTCGAGGTAAGGTGTGAGCGTGTAATCCGCACCGGTTTCCTTTGGGAACAAAAACGGTGTGTGAAAGCCGAGCGTGGCGCACATGGCCAAAAAGCGCGGTGGCGACTGCCCCACGGCAGCCTGAGTGCGTGTGGCAAATGCTGGCACCATCGCCTCCAAAAAAGGCAGCGAGAGCACGGTTCCAGTGCCGCGCAGGAAGGCACGACGGTTGAGATGACGTTTGGTGGCGGTGTACATGGCTGCGGTATAACGGGTGCGTGAGTGGCTTCCTGACTTGAAAAATTAAGGTAGGAGGACTTCCAGGCGTATGAAGCGCTGCGGCGCTCCACTCGTGATAGGTTCATTGTCGCGGACGGTGATGGTGCGTAGGCCAACATTCACGTTGCTGCTGACTTCGGTGTTTCGGCAGCGGTCCAGTTTGTGAGATCGGGGCTGACTTTCACGGCGTAGCTCACGCCTGCAGGGGCTGGCTCCGGGCGCGTGTAGGTGAGGGATAATGAGTCGGCATGCGTGCCGGTGCTAAAACGGCCTGCGTAACCAGTCGAGTTCACGGGCAGGCCGAGGGCGAATTTCATGCCGTTCATGACGCCGTCGCCGCTGGGGTTGGCTGTGGCGGCTCCGCTGCCGTCGGGTGGCAGTCCATTCGCTGCGAGCCAGGCTTGATACGCGGAACCATTCACCGTGGCGGGTACTTCCGCCCATGTTTTGATCGCACCATCATCGGCCGTGAGGCGCAGGGTGAAGGCTCCGGCCTGCGCCGCGGTAGCGCTGGTGCTGGAGGCGGCGGGCGTGGTGAAAACCATGCTGCCAGGGCCGCTGGCTTTGCTCCAGGTGAGAGTGAGTGGGCCGGGCAGTGCATCGTCGGTGACAGTGGCGTTCACGGCAAAGGCCTGACCGGCTGTGCCAGTGACGCTGGCGGGCGCGGTGATGACGGGGCCGAGGTTGGCTGGAGTTGCTTGAGAGAGGATCTGGATTTCATCAAGGGTCAGCGCGCGGTTGTAGAGGCGGACTTCGTCCACCTGGCCGTTGAAGCTGGCGGTCACGGCGGTGGGCGCATAGTCGCCGACGCGCAATTTCGAGGCGCTGATGCGCGGGATGGCATTGTTGGCCTGCCCCGTGGCGATGGCTCCAAATTTGTCCGGATTGCCGTTGATGTAGAGTTGGAGATGGTTGGCCGCGAGGCTGCCGTCGAAGATCATCGCGACATGATACCACTGGCCCACGGCGAGGATGGTGTCACCGACCACGGCGGTTTTATTGGCGACATTGACGGAGATTTTTTCCGCGTTAGTCAGCGTGATGGAATACGAAGAGGTGCTGGCGGAGGAGGTGGTTTGCTTGACCAGAATGCCGTGGGCGTTGGCATCGGCGGCATTCAGCTTCACCCAGAGCGAGGCGGTGAGCTTTTGCATGCCGTCCAGCGGCGCGGTGGCGGAGTCATTGATCTCCACGCGCTGGCCGACTCCATCAAAATTGATGGCTCCGCCAACTTTTCCTCCCGCAGGCACCCAGGTCGGATTGCCTGTGGCACCGAGGGTCGCGAGAGTGCCGTTATTGGCCGGAGAGACGCCGGAGACATCCGTCGCCGCTGCACCAGCGACCTCGTCGAAGGGCAGGCGCAAGATCAGCGAGGAATCAAATGCCGGACCACTCACGAGTGTGGTGCCAGTGGGAACGGAGAGCACCCGCACGGTGAGGTCTTTGGTGGATGTCAGCAGCCCATCGGAGGCGGTCAATCGCAGGATGTAGTCTCCCGGTGCGGAAAAGGTCGCGGTGGTGGAGGCCAGGGCAGGTGTGCCAAAGGTCACGGTGCCAGGCCCTGAAAATCGAGTCCACTGCACCGTGAGAGATCCGGCCTGCGCGGGAATGGCCGTCACCGTCGCTTGGATCACCAAAGAGGAGCCGACATTGAGACAGCACGCATTTTCCACGGGCGATGTGATCGTGATGGCGGGAGCATCGGTCGTTTCGATGATCAGCCGGGGGCGTGCATTGCCTGAAGCGTAACGAGTGGCGATTCTCACTTCACTGCCGAAGCTGTTGTTCCTAGTGGTGTAGAGACGCAGTCCCACTTTTTTGGCGGCGTCGTTTTGCAAGGTGGCCTGGACCAGCGAGGTCACATCGATCTCGATGGTGCCATAGGCTGCTGGGAACGAGGACGCATAGGCCTGCGGCACCGCGGTGTCATCCAGTGGGCGCGTCGCATAGGTGATCGATCCGGTGCCTGTTTCGATCCAGCCGTCACCGGCATCTTGGGTCAGGGCCGCTCTCGCCAGGGCATAGCTGTTGCTTTGGCTCCGCTCATCCAGAGTGAGGACAAGTCTGGCCCGCACGAAAGCATGATTCACGTCCAGGCTGGATAGATCGAAGCGCAAAAATGGTTGATAAAGATAAGACGGTCCCGCCATCAGCAAGGACGGCTCATAGAAGGACCATTTGACCGTATTAAAACTGCCGCAGTAAGAGTTCGCTTCCGCAAAGTAGGACGAAACGTTGCTGGACTGGGCGGTGATGCTCAGCGCCTTCTGCGCCGATTGTGCAGCCTGATCCGTCGCCTGCACAGTGAAACCATAAGTGCCCCCCGCCGTGGCGAGGCCGGTGATGTTTCCCGATGACGAAAGTGTCAGGCCGGGTGGCAGAGTTCCTGAGAGAAGGGTCCAACTAAAAACGGGCGTGCCGCCGGTCGCGGCTAGCGTGGCCTTATACGGAGTATCCCAGTTGGCATCAGGCAGAGAAGTCGTCGCCACCGTCAGTGCCGTGGGTCCATTGGTCAGATCAATCGACTGCTGCGCTCCGAGGCTGGCATTGTAATAAGTGCCACCGCCGGTGGTTTCCAGTCGCACGGCCCGCACCAGGTAGCTCCAGCTTCCGGTGGTGACCGTGCTGTCCAGATAAGTGGTTCCAGTAACCAGGGCAGAGGTAAGCCGCGTGAAAGGACCGGCAGCCGTGACCGCCCGGTACACATGGTAGCCGAGCACG
>JANOBP010000490.1:0-4394 GCA_031411715.1 Verrucomicrobiaceae bacterium
GATTTGCTCCAGTTGCGCCCAGTCCTGCTCGATGTGTGAGGCATTCACCACCAGGAAAAATTCACGCTCACTGGTGCGGTACACGATCAAGTCATCAATCACGCCGCCTTTGGCATTGAGCATCAGCGAGTAATGTCCCTGTCCCGGCTGCAGCTTGCTCACATCATTCGTCAGCACGCGGTTGAGGAAAGCCTCCGCACCATTGCCACCAATGAGAAACTGCCCCATGTGCGAGATGTCAAACAGCCCCACGGCACTGCGCACGGCCTTATGCTCCTCCACGATGCCGGAATACTGCACCGGCATCTCCCAGCCAGCGAAGGGCACCATCCGTCCGCCAAGTTCGAGGTGCAGGGCATGCAGGGGAGTCCGATGGAGAGTGGGCGTATGGGTCACAGCGGCGGCACGTTGAGAAGCAGGCCGGTTTTGTCAAACATGGCGCAGGAATCATGCGTGGATGTTGTTGGCATCACCGCCGAGAGACTCCATAATCCGCGTCCCCAGCCCCGCTAGAAAAATCCCATGGTCGCCCCCTTTCTCACTCAGGACTTCCACATCCGTTGGTCCACACTCACCCCAGATCACATCCAGTCAGACATCCGCGAAGCACTGAGCAGGGCTCAGTCCAAGTTGGATGCTGTCATTGAGCAGGATCGAGGTAAGATGAACTTCGACACCGTCGTGCTCGGTCTGGATGAGTCCACTCGTGAGTTGAATGAGTCCTGGAATCTCGTGCAGCACCTCGACTCGCTGTGCAACTCCCCAGCTCTGCGTGAGGCACACAATGCCATGTTGCAGGATGTCACCAGCTTCTTTTCCAAAATCCCGCTCAACGAGCATCTCTGGGACCTGCTGGTCACTTACAGCAAGACCGAAGAAGCTCGCAAGCTCTCGCCCGTTCAAAAACGTGCGCTGGATGAATGCATGGAAGGCTTCATCCAAGCTGGCGCCGACTTGCCGCCAGATAAGAAGAAGCGCATGGAGGAAATCGAAGGTGAGCTCTCAAAGGCCACGCAGAAGTACTCGGAGAACGTGCTCGATTCGACCAACAAATGGGAACTCCTCATCACCGATCTGTCCAAGCTCAAAGGCCTGCCGCCCTCCGCTATCGCTGCTGCACGTGCGGACGCTGCTGCCAAGGGCCTTGGCTCGGATGAGCGGCCAGTGTGGCGTTTTACTTTGAAAGCACCTTCCATGATCCCGGTCATGGAGTATCTCGAAGATGAAGCCATTCGCCGTCAAGTTTGGGAAGGCACCGCCGAAATCGGGCGCAGTGGTGAGCACGACAACACCGCACTCGTCTGGCAAATCCTCCATCTCCGTCATGAAAAAGCGCAGATCATGGGCAAGGCCAACTTTGCCGATCATGTGCTCTCTCATCGCATGGCCAAAACGGGCCGCAGTGCACTGAATTTTGTCGAGGATCTGCATGGCCGCGTGCTTGAGGCTTATCAGCGTGAAACCATCGAGTTGCAGGAATTCCGCGCCGACACCGAGAATCAGGAGGCCGACTTATTTCAGCCATGGGAGGTCTCATTTTGGTCGGAGAAGCAGCGTAAATCACGCTTCGACTTCGATGAGGAAGAACTGCGCCCCTACTTCCCATTGGACAAGGTGCTCAGCGGCATGTTCCGGCTCGCCGAGATGGTGTTTGATCTGCGAATCGTTGGCCGGGATGTTGTGTTCATCGAGCCCGGCAAAACCTCTGAAGGCCCAGCCACCAGCACACAACCTGGAAAACTAGGCCCCGTCGAAGTCTGGCACCCGCAGGTGAAATTCTACGAGGTCCGCAACGAAAAAGGTGTCCACATCGGCTCATTCTACGCCGACTGGCATCCACGTGACTCCAAGCGCGGCGGTGCCTGGATGAACTATCTCAAAATGGGCGTCCCTCCCTCAGGAGAGCATGACCGTCGTCTTCACCTCGGCCTCATTTGCGGCAACATGTCACCACCCGTTGGTGATCAACCCGCACTGCTCACGCATGATGAAGTCTGCACCGTGTTTCATGAATTCGGTCACCTGCTGCATCAGCTCTGTGGCAACGTCGAAGTGCCATCGCTCAACGGTGTCTCCGTGTATTGGGATTTCGTTGAGCTGCCATCGCAGCTCATGGAAAACTTCTGCTGGGAGCGTGAGAGTCTCGATCTCTTTGCTCGCCATCATGAAACGGGCAAAACCATTCCGGCCAAGCTCTTCAAGAAGATGCTCGCCGCCAAAAACTACCGCAGCGCCAGCGACATCATGCGCCAGCTCGCCTTTGGGAAGCTGGACCTCGATCTCCATATGAAGCATGCCACCGCTGAAGGTGCTGATCTCGATCAAACTGCGCGCAACGCGCTTGATGGATACCTCATGCCTCTTAAAACCGAGCCGCCCACCATGGCGCGCCGTTTCGGTCATCTATTCAGCAGCCCCGTTGGCTATGCCGCCGGCTACTACAGCTACAAATGGGCCGAAGTGCTCGACGCTGACGCCTTCACTCGCTTCCAAAAAGAAGGCGTGCTCAATCCTGCCGTCGGCCGCGCCTTCCGCGATCAAATCCTCAGCAAAGGCAACTCCGAAGACCCCGCCAAGCTCTTCCGCGACTTCATGGGCCGTGATCCCAACGCCATGGCCCTGCTGGTGCGCGCTGGCCTAGCATGAACGCTGACGTATTCGCCCCTCCACCCTCACCCGCGTTGGATCAGCCCCCATCTGCATGCGCACATTGCGGCAATCCTGAAGCATCACAATTCGGCGACGAGTTCATCTGCGATGACTGCTACATCGCCGCCGGATCTTGCTGTGCGGATGAACCGTGAAGAATGGACTTAGTTCGGATGGATCTCGAAATATTGCGATAGCAATTCGCTGTGATTATTGAGAAATGCTGGCCAAAATGCAGTGTATGAAACGCAAATTTCTCCTTTTAGCTGCCATTGTAGCCATCATTCAAGGCACCGTCGTTCTTTGTGCTGGTATCTATTTGATGTTTGATAACAAGTTCCTCAATGGCCTTGCGGCAGTATTGGGCGGAGTTCCTTTATTACTCGGACAATCGATCGTCTTTATTTATGTGAGGGATCAATTGCGACATGATGAAGTTCCAGTCCCTAACGAGATTAGCTCTGTCGGCAGCATACCCAATTCTGAGGGCTGAGCATCCAGGTCGAACCATTCGCCAACCAGCTACTCGTTTGCGTGCGCCCCCTGCCCGCCTAGTCTGAGAGCGAATGTCCCAACGCCTCTTCCTCCTCGATGGCATGGCGCTGCTTTACCGCGCGCACTTTGCTTTTATCAAAGCCCCCATCCGCACCAGCGATGGGTTGAACACCTCCGCGCTCTACGGCTTCGCCAGCACGTTGCTCGACATCCTCAAAAATCAGCAGCCCACGCATCTCGCGGTCGCATTGGATACATCAGCGCCCACGCCGCGGCATGAGATGTTCCCTGCTTACAAAGCGCAGCGTGAGGAGATGCCGGAGGACATCAGCATGGCCATTCCGCAGATCAAACGGCTCATGCAGGCCATGAACGTGCCCATCCTTGTGCGTGACGGTTATGAAGCGGATGACATCATCGGCATCATGGCCAAGCGTGCGGAGAAAGACGGCATCGAGACCTTCATGGTCACGCCGGACAAGGACTTCGGTCAGCTCGTCTCCGAGCACGTCAAAATCTACAAACCAGGCCGCTCCGGTGCCGAGGTCGAAATCCTCGGCGTGAAGGAAATCTGCGAGCGCTGGGGCATCGAGCGGCCAGAGCAGGTCATCGACATCCTCGCGCTCATGGGTGATGCGGTCGATAACATTCCCGGCGTGAAAGGCTTCGGTGAAAAAACCGCCACCGCACTCATCCAGCAGTTCGGCAGCGTGGAAAACCTCATCGCCAACACCGAGCAGCTCAAAGGCAAGCAGCGTGAGAAAATGGAGGCTTGCCGCGAAGACGCCATCCTCTCCAAAAAACTCGCCACCATCTTCGTCGATGCGCCTTACGATGCCGAAGTCGCCGATCTCGTCGTCAAAGCGCACAACGATGATGAACTGAAGGCCTTCTTCACCGAGTTCGAGTTCAACGCGCTCGGCCGCAGACTCTATGGCGATGAGTTCAAAGCCGGTCGTGGTCGCAAAACGGCTGCGGAAGCAGCTCCAGGCGATCTTTTCGCCGCCGAAGCCATCACGCCACCAAAGCTCACCAGCATCGCCGATACGCCGCATCAGTATCATCTCGTCCAAACCGCCGCAGAACGCCAAAACCTCTTCGCGCAGCTCACTGAGCTGCAATCCTTCTGCTTCGACCTCGAAACCACCGGACTCGATCCACGCGATACCAATATCGTCGGCATCGCGTTCTCATGGAAAGCCCATGAAGGCTGGTTCGCGCACTTCCCACGCGACAAAGCCGCTGCGAAG
>JANOBP010000491.1:0-2744 GCA_031411715.1 Verrucomicrobiaceae bacterium
TTGTCTCCGCCTCCTGCTCGGATACACTGCTTAACGTTATAATTGAGGCCAAATCGCTGAAAATAAGCAATATATAAATACTATAACCACTGTGCAAAAATAAAGTTATAGCGAATTCTTGGTATTAAATTTTAAGATATACTTAGATAATGAAGCTGTAAACTGACTCCCAGTTTTCCACAAAGATGGTTCGTTCGTGCCACCATTCAGCCATTTACGATCGTTGCCGACGCTCACCAAGCCCACTAACAAATCCCGTCGCTTATGTCTTGGAAGAAAACGCAGAGCGCGGGAAGGCAAGCGTGAACTAGAATTCGACGCACTGTTCAATTCCTGCGGTCCTGAACGCTTTGCAGTCGCAGAAACAACGTTTCCATGCTTTTTGCCACTCCCAATGCCAGCCGCCACCGTGATCACCAACATCTCCTGCTATCAATTCGCCGCGCTCTCCGAGATCAAGGCGTTGCGCCAGCGCCTGTTGGATCAATGCAAGGCTAGCGGACTCAAAGGAACGATCTTGCTGAGCACGGAGGGCATCAACCTGTTCATCGCTGGCATCCGCGAGCATGTCGATGCGCTCGTCGCGGAATTGCACGCCATTCCAGGACTCGAGGGCCTCAGGCCCAAGTATAGCGAAAGCGCCGAGCAGCCCTTCCGCCGCATGCTGGTGCGCATCAAGAAAGAGATCATCGCCTTTGGTGTCGAGGGCATCGAGCCCGCGAAGTACACCTCGCCGCGATTGGAGCCAAAGGTGTTGAAGCAATGGCTCGACGAAGGCCGCCCCGTCATTCTCTACGACACCCGCAACGACTACGAGGTGAAGCTCGGCACCTTCAAAGGCGCGGTGGTCGCGGGCATTGACTCCTTCCGCGATTTCCCGGCAGCTGTGGCCAAATTACCGCCGGAGATGAAGCACGCGCAGGTCGTGTCCTTCTGCACCGGCGGCATCCGCTGTGAGAAAGCCGCTCCGTTCATGGAGCGCGAGGGCTTTGAGCATGTGTGGCAGCTTGAGGGCGGCATCTTGAAGTACTTCGAGGAATGCGGCAGCGCGCATTACGACGGCGAGCTGTTTGTGTTCGACCAACGCGTCGGCGTCGATCCCGGACTGCATGAGACGGCCTCATCGCAGTGTTTCGTCTGTCAGACACCACTCACCGCCGAGGAGCAGGCCGATTCGCGCTATGTGGAGCATGTGTCCTGCCCCTACTGCTTCAAAACCACCGAGCAGCAGCAGCGTGAGCAGATCGACCAACGCCACGCCGCCATCCGAGCCGCCGTCACGCCATTGCCCGGCAGCGTGCCGTATGATCAGGCACGCCCGCTGAACGTGCCCGAAGCCTGCGACCACGGCACCATTCTCGACTGCCTCTGCCACGTCATGCCCCACATCCCGCGTGAGCAATGGCTCGCCGTTTGTGAGGCCGGCCGCATCGTCACCGATGACCAGACACCCGTCCCCGCGCATCAAACCGTCAGGGCAGGGGAGCGCTACCTGCACCTCAAGCCCGCGCAGCGTGAGCCAGATGTGAATGCGGACATCCGCGTGCTCTTTGAAGACGAAGCCATCATCGTGCTGAACAAACCCGCGCCGCTGCCCGTGCATGTCGGCGGTCGGTTCAATCGCAACACCCTGCAATTCATCCTCAACACCGTCTGGCATCCGCTCAAGCCGCGCAGCGTGCACCGCCTCGATGCCAACACCACCGGCGTCACCGTGCTGTGCAAGACACGCCACTTCGCCAGCCAGGTGCAGCCGCAGTTTGAGCGTGGCGAAGTGGAGAAAGTGTACCTCGCCCGTGTGCAAGGCCATCCACCGCAGGATGAATTCACCTGCGATGCCCCCGTCAGTGCCGAGGCTGGGAAGCTCGGCGGACGGCATGTGGTGATGCGTGGGCAGGTTGGCGATTCTCCAGAAAGTGCTCAGTGCTCAGAGCTCAGGGCAGAGGCAGACACGCCTTTGCCAGAGACGGCTGAAGAACGCGCTCTGGAGGCCAAAACCGAATTCCGCGTCCTCCAGCGCCATGCCGACGGCACCGCCCTGCTCGAAGCCCGCCCGCTCACCGGCCGCACCAATCAAATCCGCATCCACCTCTGGCATCTCGGCTTCCCTATTGCCGGTGATGCTGCCTATCTGGCCGATGGCGAGATCGGCGAGACGCAAACCCTCGCCGTGGACAATCCGCCGCTGTCCCTGCATGCCCTGCGTATCGCGTTCACGCATCCGTTGACGAAGGAACGCGTGACGTTTGAAGCCGAGCAGCCCGCCTGGGCTCATACCCATTGAGTAGCGAGCGGAAACCACAAAAAACTGTGGTGGAACAACGTTAGGTATATAAATGTTGACGCATAACATCTACATATCTGGGCTTGGCTTAATCGTCTATAGCCCATCGATCGGAAGATCCATTCAGCCGGAACCAGGTCAGGACATTTCAGACGAGCCCTTTCGCAGTCTAATTGATCGTCATCAGATGATTGCGATTGGCACGGCTGTGCCAGATGCTGACTACCAAAATGTTTTCGCTACGGATCCACATGAGCTACCTTCCGGAGTGCTTCACCCAGTAAAAGATAGTGCCACGATCGAGAACTATGATGATCAGATTGTCGTAGCAGACGGTTATTCGACCCTCGCTTGGAATTCTGATAATTACGCACGTTGCTCATTTCCACTTCCACCCGGTCGCTACAAACTCTCTGTCCAAGGTTTTTGCCCAGAAGGCGTTCCGCCTTCACGATGTCAT
>JANOBP010000492.1:0-4465 GCA_031411715.1 Verrucomicrobiaceae bacterium
GATCCAGCGTGCCGCCGCATTCACGTGCGCGGGCACGCATGCCGATGAGGCCTAGACTCGATGATGACTCCAGACGCTCAGGCGGGAGACCACAGCCATTGTCCTGCACGATGAGGCGCACGGTCGCCGCTTCCGCTTCCAGCGAGATCTGAACCTCCGTGGCTTGGGAGTGGCGCGCGATGTTCGTGAGAGCCTCCTGGGTGATGCGAAAGAGATGGGTTTCCGTATCGCTGTGCAGGCGCTGGGTCAGGCTCGAATCGTACTGCACAACCACTCGTGCCCGCTGGCCAAATTTCTCGGTGAGCCAACGGAGACCGGCATCCAGGCCAAAATCATCGAGAATCACAGGGCGCAGCAGTTGCGAGAGTTCGCGCACATTGGTGATGGACTCGTCCACGAGGTGCAGACAGTCCGCACGCAGCGATTCAAAGTCACGCGTGGCTCCTTTGGTCAAATTGGAGCGCACAGCCGCCAGCGACTGGCCCAGCTCATCATGCAGCTCATGCGAGAAGCGCCGCGCCGTCTCTTCCTGCGTCTGCAGCATGTGCCAGGACACGCGGCCAAGCTCCTCCGACTGCCATTGGATGCGGTGGATGCTCTTGCGCGTGAAACCCACGGTCAGCAGTGCACAAATCGCCGCCAGAATAAAGCTGGAGCCCAGCAGCAGCGCCGCATCATCGCCGAGATCCTGAGATTGCTGCTCGATCTGCCGCTCCGCCGCCGCAAGGCGATCTGAACTGGCCTGGATGAGCTTATTCACCAAATCGACGACATGATCATGATGCTTGAACAGCGATTCCAAATTCCCCCGTGGCACAGAAGCGTTCGTTTCCAGCACGCGATGTGCTTCACGTGTGAAAGCCTTCACGCTGGCTTCCAAATCAAGCCACAATTCCTGACCCGCCGCTTCCTGCGCCTCGCTGGACAGACGCGCGAGCTGTTTATCGCTCTTATCGAGATCACGCAGCAGCACAACGTGATCCGCCTGCTGCGGCTGAAACTGCGCGAGCTGGTGCAGCACCTCCGTCATCGCATTCTCCTCCATCTGCACATCATGCACGAGGCGCGCGATGAGCAGCTGGTCCCGCGCGAGCTGTGCCACGCTCTCCCGGATGCGCTGACTCTGCCGCACCGCGATCAGGCCCGCTGCGCCGAGTAACGTCATCACCAGCAGGAATCCCAGTGCCAGCACACGCAGCACATTGCTCTCAGTGATGCGGAAGAAGGAGAACATCAGTCAATGAGGCCGTTGCGGATGGCAAAGCGCACCAGCTCGCCAATCGAGTGCAGATTGAGCTTCTCCATGATGCGGCCGCGATGCGCCTCCACGGTGTACACGCTCAAACTCAGCGCCGTGGCGATCTCCTTGTTCGTCCTGCTCTCCGCGATCAGTTGCAGCACCTCACGCTCGCGCGGCGAGAGCAGGTCGATCGGGTTCGTCACGTGCTTGCGGTAATCATCCAGCACCGCATCACTCACCTCCGGGCTCAGCCAGCCCTTCCCCATCGCCACAGCACGCACAGCGGCCAGGAAGTCCGCTTCGTTGCAATCCTTCAGCAAATAACCCTTCGCGCCAGCGCGCAGCATCTCGCGCACATAGACACCATCCTTCTGCATCGACAGCGCCAGGATGCGCGTCTTCGGCAGCGCCTTCGTGATCTGCCGCGCCGCCTCGATGCCATTGAGTTCCGGCATCGTCACATCCATCACCACCACATCCGGTGTCAGTTTCTCGGCCATCTCCACCGCCTCACGACCATTGGAGGCCTCACCGACGACTTCCATGTCCCACTCAGCCGCCAAGATCATGCGGAAGCCGTTGCGCACCACGGCGTGATCATCAGCGAGGAGGATGCGAGTCTGTTTAGTTGCCATGAGGTATGCTCATCAAACGCGGCAATGCTGGCTTTCTCAAGGCTTTGTGTGCATGATCTGGCATGCAGCGTCTGATTTTTCTGGCCTTGGTTTGTCACCTTCATGCAGCGGAGGTGATGCAAGTCACCTGGCCGACAACACACGCCTCACCAGCCGTGAAGCTCGGTGGCCATGCAGACGCCATGCTGCCGGGCTTCCGCGCCGCGATGGCGAGTGTGCCAGAGGCAACCATCGTCGGCCTGGCACTGATGCAGCCAGCGATGATCGGGCTGAATGAAGCACAGGCGCAGACATTGCGGCCTCTCGCAGCGGCGCGTTATGAGTTGATCGCTGCTTCGGCGGTTTACAAGGCTGTGCCTTCCGCTCTGCCCTACTGCTTTGGCGAAAAGAAACCGACCCACGGTCTGGCCAATGTCCATGTGCCAGATGGAGCGAGCGCGAACTCACCCGTGCTGCTGTTTCTACATGGCTATGGGGGCAGTTTCTTGTGGTATCAGCATTGGCTGAGCACGCAGTTCCCGGATCACATCATCATCTGTCCTGCGTATGGCATCAGTCCGTCGAACATGCCGCTGGAGTATGCTCTGGAGTGCCTGACGGCGGTGGAGAAGCGTCTGGGCTGGCCTTTGACAAAGCCATTGCTGCTTGGGCTTTCGGCAGGTGGCTTCGGCGTCTGCCAGCTCTACGTGGCGGCACCTGAGAAGTTCACGGGGATGATTTGCATCGCCTCCTATCCACATCCAGCCACGCAGGCCCGCTTTCCAGCAGCATCCCGGCCATGCTTCATCGCCGGTGCTGAGGAGATGTTCGTTAAATCGGGCGAGTTCACCCGCAGCCTCGCCCGTGTGAAGCAAAAGACCGCCGGCCTGCGCTCCTACCTCGTGCCGGGAGCCGATCACTTCTTCCTGCTCACCCACGAGCAGGAAACGGTCACGAAACTCCGCGAGTGGCTGACCTCACCCAACTAGCGCATCCATCAGCGCGATGGAGGCAGCTACACGCGATTCATGGACTATTAGGCCGCCTCATGCCAGTTCAGTTCTTCGGGGAGCGTGAACGCCGCATACTCGATGTGCAAGACGCGACGATGCTGCGTGCTCGTGGAACGGCTAGAAGCGTGTAGCAGCAAAGGACGCATGAGCAAGGCGTCTCCAGCAGACACGGCGCAAAAGAAGTCTGACTGCTGGCTGCGTAATTCCTGAATGCGCTCGAATGAAAGGCGACCCAAGCGATGCGAACCGGGCAAGACACGCAAAGCACCGTTGGACTCGTCGGCGGCGTCGAGGTGGAGTCGCACGGTGAGCATCTGCTGGAGAAGCTCAACGGGAGGCTGGACGTGGGGAATGCCGTCCTTCGTGCTCCACGGGCCGAAGCCTGGCACCTCGGCGCTGGCGCGGAGTGCCAGCGTCAAATCCTGGTGCCACGGAACCAGCCAATTGGTGTCGGAGGACTTGTCGAAATAAATGGCGCGGACTGGAAACGGTTCGGATGGGAGATGCGGACGAATGAGGTCGAGAAGCCGATGAGAACGAGCTAACTCAGCAACAGCGGGTAGAGCGAGAAGACCGCGACGCCCGGCACCGGAAACCGGGCCAAGCGTAGAAAGTAGCTGCAGCTGCTCATCGGCCTCGATAACACGAGGGACGACCGCAAATCCATGTTGCTCGACTTCATGGTTCATCGGAGGACGCGCAACGTCTATGCGCTGGAACCGCTGGGGCGGGGGTAAGCGTCGAAACGGGATGGCGGGTTAAAGTTACGGAAAGTATGGACGACTGAACAGCCCCAGCGGTTGACCAGCCGCGCCTTGTTCGCCGTCGTGTGTCCATGTGACTGCTGTGGTCTGGTCATGCTGGAGTCTGTCTAGGTGTCCAAGGACTGTCAACGTCTGCCCTGTCTGCACTCCAACCGGGGAGTAAGTCACTGATTAAGGAAATCGAGGGGTCATGCCGAAATGCCTCACTCATGGCAATAAGCATGGCGCTCTCGGCTGAGTTCGTGGTGCCGCAACTAAACACCCAAGAGTGATCATCCTCAAAGTGCTGTGCAAAAAGGATGGGATGTCCACGATCAAAGACTGGACGAGTGGAAAGGCAGGCAGTGTTCCGTGTCTGGTCGAAGGGCCAGGCAATCTGCTCCCAATCCCGCCGGGAAACACCAAACTGTCGAGTGGCCTCAGAAACCGCTTCCTCAATCGTCGGGTAACAACTGTCGTTCTCAGTCTCCCAAGACTCATCGCAGTAAAACAGATAGACATCACCGTCGTTCGAGTCCCGTCCGTAGCGAGCAATGGCGATTCCGTGAAACCATGTCTGTTCTGAATCGGCAAAGAGACGTGTCGAAGCAGTGTGTCTGTGACGTGCCGGGTCGAGGACGGCTGCGAGAATGACCACCGCTCCGTCAATCATCTCAGGGCATCGTGGCATGGTGAATGGCGCTGTTGGTTGGGCGAACGTTAAGCAGTGTATCCGAGCAGGAGGCGGAGACAAGGCTCGTTTTTCTGGAGGCACGTGGCGCGCCTTCTGGTCGGATACACTGCTGTTGGACTGAGCCGCTGCGTGCCCACGATTCCCTTATCGGGATTTGTATC
>JANOBP010000493.1:0-1737 GCA_031411715.1 Verrucomicrobiaceae bacterium
GCCAAAGGCAGCGCGCTGGTTCAGCAGATCAATCACGCTAAAGAGCCACACATGCCTGACGACAAGCCGAAGCTCAGCGCGGAGGTGATCGCCAAAATCACTGCGTGGATCCACGATGGTGCGCCGTATGCCGAGCCACTCGCCGCTGGGAAAAAGCCGAAGCGCGATGCGAGTGTGGTCACGGATGCAGATCGCCAATGGTGGTCGTTTCAGCAGATGAAGAGGATCAACGCGAAGTCTATCGATGAACTGCTGCTCAAGAACGCGAAGGGCATGTCCTTCAATCCGCCTGCGGACAAAGCCACGCTGGTGCGCAGGCTGTATCTCGACCTCACCGGGCTGCCGCCGGATGGGTCGCAGCAGACGGATCTTTCTGCTCTGACGGATCGTTTGCTGGCCTCTCCGCGTTACGGCGAGCGCTGGGCGCGGCATTGGCTCGATGTGGCTCGTTTTGCGGAGAGCACGGGCTTTGAGCAGGATTATGACCGGCCTTTCGCGTTTCATTACCGCGACTTCGTGATCAAGGCGCTGAACTCCGACATGCCGTATGATCAGTTCGTGAAATGGCAGCTCGCAGGTGACGAATACGAGGCACAGAATCCGCTGGCGCTCGCGGCGACGGGTTTCCTCGGTGCGGGTGTGTTTCCATCGCAGATCACCGCAAACGAAGTCGAGCGCACGCGCTATGATGCGATGGACGACATGCTCAGCACGACGAGCAGCGCCATGCTGGGCCTTACAGTGGGCTGTGCGCGCTGCCATGATCACAAGTTCGATCCGTTCCCCACGCGCGACTACTACGCCATGCTCAGCACCTTCACGACGACGACGCGCATGAATGTGGATGTGCTTCCTGATGGCAAAGTTACGGCTGCGAAGACAACGATGAACGCCAAAACGAACACGCCCGTGGTCCCAGGTGCCACGCGCATGATGATCTGCGGCGAGGGTTACGATCCCATCGTCATGCACACACAAGGCGGGCCATTCTTTGACAAGACCTACGTCCTCAAGCGCGGCAGCCCCGACATGAAGGACGGCGAAGCCGCGCAAAGTTTCCTACAAGTGCTCAGCAAGCCCGGCGATGCCAAGCGCTGGCAGTGGCTGCCACCCAAGGACGCCAAGACCTCCGGCCGCCGACGCTCGTTGTCGAATTGGATCACGGATGTCGATCAAGGTGCGGGTGCCTTGCTCGCACGAGTCATCGTGAACCGCCTGTGGCAGCACCATTTCGGCAGAGGGCTCGTGCCGACGGTGAATGACTTTGGCAAGACCGGCGCCGCATCCACGCAGCCCGATTTACTCGACTGGCTCGCGGGACAACTCATCGCCAACGGCTGGAAGCTGAAGCCGATTCACAAGCTGATCCTCAGCAGCCAAGCGTGGCAACAAAGCAGCCAGCGCGACGCCAAAAAGGAAGCCGCTGATCCCGACAACGGCCACTTCATGCGCTTCGTGCCCCAGCACCTCGAAGCCGAGGCCATCCGCGACAGCATGCTGGCCATCAGTGGCCTGCTGGATGAAACCATGTTCGGCCCCGGCACACGCGATGAGAACAGCAAGCGCCGCAGCATCTACTTCAACATCAAGCGCAGCCAACTCATCGGCAGCATGGTGGCCTTTGATGTCCCTGAGCCGCTCGTGAGCCAAGGCAGCCGCCCCACCACCACCGTGGCCCCACAGGCTCTCATTTTGATGAACAGCCCGCAAGCCCGCCAATGGGCCGACGGCCTCGCC
>JANOBP010000494.1:0-7426 GCA_031411715.1 Verrucomicrobiaceae bacterium
CTGGGGCTGAGCGGCATCATTGGTGCCGCACTGATCATCAGCACGCAGCCTTCGTCTGGCATGCGGTCAAAAATGGATCCGTGGGTGATGTTTCGGCTGTTTCTGATGCCGTTTTGCGTCTCCAGCTTTGCCGCGCTGGTGAAGGAC
The DNA here is from genome assembly GCA_031411715.1 of Verrucomicrobiaceae bacterium. Taxonomy (GTDB): domain Bacteria; phylum Verrucomicrobiota; class Verrucomicrobiia; order Verrucomicrobiales; family Verrucomicrobiaceae; genus Prosthecobacter. The sequence continues at coordinate 148 of JANOBP010000494.1, forward strand.
GCGGGCTACGCACTGGTATTCCCGCCTTCGTGGCGAGAGAACGCCACAGGTGCTGCTTTGATCGTGGTTTTTCTAGTCGCGGTCTGGCTTGTGAAGAAATCTCACGCCGCCAAAGGCACGCCGTAAGGCAGATCATCTGGCAAGGGCACAAATTCGCGGATGCGGTCCCATAGCTGCGTGTAGTCTTTGTTCAGATCGCCGGAGAGGCAGTCGGTGATGGCGTCACCGGCTTCGGGGTACTTCATGATGACGTCTTTGAAGGAGAAATTCGGCTCGTAGAAGGCATAGACGAGCTTGCGCATGTTCTCGATGCCTTCGCGGATCAACGCTGCGTATTCCGTGAAGCGCTGCGGCGACACGTCATCATCGACAAGTGCCTGATGCACGGCTTCACCGGCCAGTACGGCGCTTTTCAGAGCCAGCATCACGCCACTGCTGAAAACGGGGTCCAGGAAGGCGAAGGCGTCTCCCACCAGCAGCAGGCCCGGTGAGGCTCCATACTTGGAATGCCGTGAGTACTCGCTGGTGATCCAGTATTCGCCCGTGCAGGTGCCGGTGGAGAGTCGTTCTTCGATCCACTTGTTCTCACCGATCTCGCGTTGAAACATCGTTTCAGGATCTTTGACGCCATCGCGGCTCAGGTATTTGCCTTCAGCGACAACGCCCACGCTGACCATGTCATCGTGCTGCGGGATGTGCCAGAACCAGCCCTTCTGCGGCACAAAGGCCACCGTCGTCGCACCTTCGTCGATGCCTTCTCCGCGCTTCGATCCTTTGTAATAAGTCCACACCGCCACCTTGTTGAGATACGGGTCGCCGATGCGCCAGCCAAGTCGATTGGAAGCAAAAGCCTCTTTGCCCGAGGCATCGATGACCAGCTTCGCAAAAAGATGCTCCGTGCTGCCATCTTTGTTCTTCACCTCGACACCGATGACGCGTCCGCTGTCGTTCTTGAGCAATTGCGTGACCGTCGTCTCCTCACGCACCTCCGCACCACGCTCACGCGCATGCTCCGCCAGCATTTGATCAAACTCCGAGCGCAGCACCTGCCAGCTTTGTGCGATGGTTTCGCGGTCATAGCGATTGAAGAAATAGAACGGCTGCGAGCGCTTCCCATCCGGCTGCACAAAGCTGACGCTGTACTTTTTGACGAAGTGCGACTTCCGCATCTTTGGGATCAGCCCCAGCCTCTCCAGCGGCCCAAACGTGAATGGAATCAACGACTCGCCGATGTGATAGCGCGGAAACTTCTCACGCTCCAACACGAGCACTTTGTGGCCGTACTCCGCCAAGATAGCTGCTGTGCCAGTACCGGAAGGACCGCCACCGATGATGAGAACGTCGTGAGATTTCATGGTGATAGGAATTACGCTGTTAATCGACCTTTGGATTACTTCGGATCGCCTGCACCGCCACCATGCACGTCCATGCCCATGATGGCAAAGATTCTGTCGCGTGCAGCGAGGTAGCCAGGCGAGTCGAGATCACGCGGGCGTGGCAGGTTAACCACGACTTCCTCACTGATGGTGGCGGGCCGCTTGCTCATGACGACGACGCGGTCAGCGAGCTGCACGGCCTCCTCAATGTCATGCGTGACGAAGACGATGGTTTTCTTTTCCGCCTGCCAGATGCGGATGAGATCGGCGCGCATCTTCAAGCGCGTGAGGAAGTCGAGCGCACCAAAGGGCTCGTCCATATAGAGCACCTCGGCATTGGCGGCCAGTGCGCGGGCGATCTCCACACGCTGTCGCATGCCACCGGAAAGCTCGCGCGGATAAGATTTCTCGAAGCCGATGAGGCCCACCATGTTGATATAGTGGGTCACGCGTTCCTTCCTCTCTGCCGCAGGTCGTGACATGAGGCCGAAACCGATGTTTTCTTCGACGGTGAGCCATGGAAAGACCCCGTTTTCCTGGAAGACGAAGATGCGGCGCGCATCGGGCCCGTTGACGGGCGCACCGTCCACTTTCACCTCGCCCTGCGTCTCCTTGAAGAAGCCGCCGATGATGTTCAGGAGTGTGGACTTGCCGCAGCCGGAGGGGCCGACGACGCAGACGAACTCGCCCGCATGCACATCCAGGTTCACACGCTCCAGCACATGGACTTGCTCCCCGGCTTTTTTGCCTGGGAAGGACTTCCAGCAGTCGCGGACGTGGATGAGTGATTTAGCGTTGTCCATAGCCCCATTTCACCTCGTCAAATTTTTCCAACTGCCGGATCAGCAGATCGAGCACCAGCCCGATCAAGCCGATCATCACCATGCCGGCGACCACGAGGTCGTAGCGCTTGCCGGCGTTGCGCGCGTCGATGATGAGATAACCAAGGCCGCTGTTCACGGCGATCATTTCCGCCGCCACCACGACGAGCCAGGCGATGCCGAGTGCGATGCGAATGCCGGTGATGATCTGCGGCAACGCGGCGGGAAGAATAACGCGGCGGAAGAGCTGCGGCCCCTTCACGCCGAAATTTTGCGCGGCACGGAGATAGACGAGCTGCATGTTCTGCACCGCCGCCATGGAGGACGTGGTGATGGGGAACACGCTGGCGAGGAAGATGAGGAAGATGGGCGCGGTGTCATCAATGCCGAACCACAGGATCGCCACGGGAATCCAGGCAATGGGCGAGATGGGGCGCAGGATCTGGATCATCGGATTCAGCGCCTGAAACGCCGACCGGAACCAGCCGAGGATCAAACCCAGCGGAACGCCGACGAGCACCGCCAGCAGGAAGCCCCAGCTCACGCGAAACAGCGACGCGACGATGTATTTGAGCAGCAGGCCTTTTTCGATCAGCTCACGGATGCCCGTCACGACTTCCATCGGCGTGGGGAAGAGATCGCTGCCAGAAAGACGCACCATGCTGTGCCAGATGGCCAGGAAGATCGCCGCGGTCGCGAGCGGCAGAAAGATGGAGGAGAAACGGTTCATGCGATGACGGCGGTCTATTTTCTTGGCGGCACCTCGCCGCCCTTCAGGCCTTCGTAAGCGGAGGCGTTCATCGCCGAGGCTTCCGGCACGAAGGAGGCGTCTGTATAGTCCTCAAAGCGCACATCTCCGCCGATGATGCCAGCCTCGCGAGCCAGATCCTCGATCTCCTCAAAGTCCGGCTTCCGCAGTGCGAGGTTCGTGTAGGTCACGCGGTCCGGCGGCTTGCTGAGCACGAACTCCAGCAGGCGTGGGTGCTGGTTGTAGTAGTTCTTTGCCACAAATTTGGCAGCGTCCATGCGGTTGTCGATGCTCTGGTCGATCCACTTGCCGCTGCTGGCGATGCCATCCACGAGCCGCTGGACGGTCTCACGATCGTTCTTGATGAAGTCCTCATGCACCGCCAGCACGCAGGAGATGAAGTTTGGCCACACATCCTTCGTCAGCCAGAGTACGCGGCCATAGCCATCGATCTCGGTCTGGCCCATGAAAGGCTCGCCGCTGGAAATGGCGTCCACTGCCTTCGAGTAAAGCGCGGCCGGCATATCGGGCGGCGGCATTTCCACCATCTCGATGTCCTTGATCGTCATGCCTGCATTGCGCAGCGCACGGAAAACCAGCAGGCGCTGATTCGAGTAGCGGTTCGGCACGGCGATGCGTTTTCCTCGCAGATCCTCCATGCGGTAAATCTGCGAGTCCTTGTGAACCATCACCGCGCTGCCGTCGCGATGGCCGAGATAGACGACCTTGATCGGCACACCTTGCTCGCGCAGCGCCATCGCCATCGGTGCCAGGATAAAGGTGGCAGGCGTGTAGCCAGAAAGAAACGCTTCCTTCAACTCCGGCCAGCCACTGAAGCGCACCGGCTCAAAGCTGCTCTGTCCCTCGACTTGCTGATTGATGAAATCCGTCACCGGGCAGGTCAGATGGCACGTCACCGGCAGGAAGCCGATGCGAAACTTCTCATCTGCAGCCGTCGTGCCCGCGACTTTGGGTGCGAACCATTTCAGATTGAGCGATCCGTGCATGCCCGTGATCAAGGCCAGCCAGAGAGCGCCGCAGAGAAAGGTGGTGCTGATGAGTTTCACCCTCCGATTAACGGCGAACTTACCCCATGTCGAAAATACCCGTTCAGCATCGCTTTGATGCCGGCTCGCGATCAATCAGCGCTTTTTCACCTCGCCCAGCAGCTTCAGCGCGACTTCGACGAGTTTTTCGCCGCTGCCAGCCTCGTTGCGCGCGCTGACGATCTCGTAATTGCCCTGCGGGTAGGCTTCGCGGTTCGGGACGTAGCCGATGCTGCCGTTGGCGAGCTCTGCGATGAGCGTGTGCTTGAAGGGTGAGGCTTTTTTGAGCGCGAGGCCGAGTTCGACGAAGATTTCACCGGGTAGCGAGACGATGGCGAGCTCGTCGCTGAAGGCGATGACTTGCACCTCGGCGAGAAGTGGCTCGTTTTGCTTTGCGACGGTTTCTAGAATGCAAACCGTCTCCGCCATCGGCACGGTGCCAAATTCCTTCGTGAACATGTTGGCGGCCATGTCTTTGGCTTTCGCGATTTGCGCCTCAGTGAACGTGCGGCGTTGCAGGGTGACCAGATCTGAATAGATGCGCAACTTGCTGACATTTAGCGGCTGTAATTTCGGCCACACCGCATCGGCGGCATCGGCGAGGGCGGTGCCGAGTTCGAGGGTGGTACGGCGTTTGCCGGTGAAGTAGTCGTTGTGGTTGATGTTGCCACAGCAGCCGTTGGCGAAGACGGAGATCATGTCTGCGTTGTGTCGCTCGCTGACGAGCTTCGTGAACACACCGGGATAGTCTGCGGAGATTTTGACGCCACTGCCGACGGAGGTCGGATGCATGGCAAAGTTCAGGAAACTGGCCACCGGCTTGCCCGCAGCCTCAAAAACGAGCACGCCGACCTCGGGATCGACTGGGCCAGCGGGGCGGTCTTTCGGCGTTAGCTTCTGCGGCTGCCAAATCGCCTGCTGCTGGCCTTCACGGAGGATGCGGCGATTGAAGCTGATGCCCTCGGCCTTTCCAATGGCCGCAGAGGCGGTGACGGGCACGAGTTTGGCCTTCGCCTGCTTCACCGACTCGGCGATGAGGCCTGGCAGCGCGCTCATGTAGGCCACACCGGGCGGTGAGTTCACCTTGGTGATGTCATCCATCATCGAACCACGCGGTTGCTGTGGCCCGGAATGCGTGTGCGTGCCGGAGATCATCACCTGAGTGCCGTCGATGCCGCATTGCTCCTGAATGGCCTTCCTCGCTGCCGCCACTACAGGTCGCACCGTGCCGGAGAGATCGAGCACCACGATCGCAGCATGCACACCGTCTTTTTCGATGACGATGGTCTTTGCGAAGAGCGGATCAAGCACACCTGCGGAACCACGGAAGCGATAAAAGCCGCCGAGCGGTGTCCCGTCCTTCGGCGTGATGTCCACCTTCGCCGCTCCGACGCGCAAGTCACCGGCGTGAGCATGAATCGAAACAAAGAGCAGGCAAATAAGCAGGCGTGTGAACATGCAACGGATACGACCATCGCACGCCGATCATTCCGCGCTGCCCATTCTTACTTGGGTGGCTGCGGTGGCGGGGCAGGAGCCGTTGGCGGTGCAGGAGTCGGAGTCGGAGGTGGAGCACCGGGCTGGAAGGGTTTGACTTCGGGCACTGGCGCTGGCTTGGGTTTTGCATCCGCTGGGGGCGGTGCCGTCTCGGTCTTCTTCACGCGCAGCGCTTGAAACAGCAGGTTGTAATTATGTCGGATCGCCGCTGGAAATGACACGCGGCCTGGCTCCACGATTTTCTCGCGCAACAACTTAGCCGAGAGATCCGCAACTAAATCCGTGCCCACTTTCACAGCGCGATCCACATACGGTGCCGCCAGTCCCGTGGAGGCTGAAGCCGTGCCTTTGATCAGTTCACTGCTAATCGTGTGCCCTTGCAGCGCGATGCTGCTCTGCGCTGTCGCCAGCGTGCCATCCGCCGAGAAGGTCACTTCCAGGCTTGCATGATCGTCAGAGGCAAGAAAGCCACGCATGTTATCGATGCGGATGGAAACAAACAGCCCACCATCTGGCGATGGCGAGACTTCCGGCAAAAAAGTGCGATAGCTCGATCCCGAGATGTCATAGTCCGTCGCCTTGCCCTTTAGGGCCTTTGTGCCGCCCAAGCTGGTCACAAATGCCTCGGTATCGATTTCCAGCGCTGAAGCGGCGGCAGTGTAGAGAAATAGTAAAACGAGAATTCGGGCTTTCATGGTCACACGCGCAACGTGAAGTCCCGCATGCGCTTATTCAAGCCTGATTCCTTCGGGGGCCACTTCGGGTGCATCAAATGACAATCCCTCATGTCAGCGTGCGTTAATATCGCCCTCATGCGTCTCTCACTCCTCGCTCCGTTACTGGCCATCACGCTTCATGCCGAAGACTGGCCGCAATTTCGCGGCAGCAATGCCAGCGGTATCTCCACGAGCAAAAATCTGCCATTGGAGTTCTCCGCCGATTACAACGTCGCATGGAAAGTGAAGCTCGGAGACGGCATTGGCTCTCCCATCGTGAAAAAGGGCCGCGTCTTCACCACGGCGATGGTGGCTGAGCAAAAAGTGGCGGTCTTCGGCTTGGATGCCGCCAGTGGGAAGCAACTTTGGCGCAGCGAGTTCGAAACCGGCAAACTGCCGCGCATCACACCGCCCAACAGCCACGCTTCATCCACCCCGACAGCGGATGACGATCGTGTTTACATCTATTTCAGCACCATTGGCCTTCTCGCGTTCGATGCCGCCACGGGGGCGGAGGTTTGGCGCTACAAGATGCCCAAACCAGCTTACCTCATGGATTGGGGTGCGGCTTCATCCCCCATCGTGCATGACGGCATGGTCATCTTTTGTCAGGACGACGACCTTGCGCCTTTCCTCGTCGCGGTGGACGCGAAGACCGGCAAAGAGAAGTGGAAGACGCTGCGCAAAGACATGCTCGCCGGTTACGCCTCACCCGTCATCTGCGGTGCGGATTTGGTCATTGCTGGCAGCGGCAAGCTCAAAGGTTACGATCCCGCCACCGGTGTGGAGCGCTGGACTTGCAACACATTGCTGCGCACTATCATGACGTCTCCCGTGGTGCATGATGGCATCGTTTACATCGCCGTGCAGAGCTATGGAGATGCTACGCGTACGCTGAAGCATGCGCTGCTCGAATGGCTCGACACCAACCAGGACGGCAAGCTCGCGCGTGCCGAAATGCCGAAGGAATTCCTCGAGCGCTTCGACATTTCCGACAAAAACAAAAACGGCATCATCGACTCGGATGAGATCGACACGGCCTTCCAGCATCCGGGGAACATGGCGGGCGGTGGCA
>JANOBP010000495.1:0-2506 GCA_031411715.1 Verrucomicrobiaceae bacterium
CCGGTATCCTCAAATTTACCGACATGCGTAACGTGCAGACCATTGAAGGCACCTGGATCGCCCTCACCAAAAATGGTGTGCTCTCCATTCACGATGAAGATGGCCGTGAGCTTGAAAGCCACAAACTCGTCGTCGGTGCCGTCATCGCCAAGCCCGAGGGCTCCAAGGTCAAGAAAGGCGAGCAGATCGTCACTTGGGATCCCTATAACGTGCCGATTATCACAGAGAAGGCTGGTAAGCTCGAGTTCCGAGACATGATCTCCGGCATCACGCTCACCAAGGAAGTCAACCAGAGCACCGGCAACGAAGAAATCGTCGTGATCGAGCATAAGGAAGACCTTCACCCGCAGGTTGTCATCACCGACCCTAAAACGCACGAAGTCCTCGTCAGCTACACCATTCCTGCTGGCGCTCACTTGGCCGTCAAAAACAACCAAAAAGTCGAAGCCGGCACCACTATCGCCAAGACGCCGCGTAAAGCTTCCAAGACCAAAGACATCACCGGTGGTCTGCCTCGTGTTGCCGAGCTCTTTGAAGCCCGTAAGCCCAAGGATTCTTGCGAAATCGCCCGTATCGACGGCACCGTCGAAATCGGTGGCCTTGTCCGTGGTAAGCGTCGCGTTATTGTCACGGACCAAAAGACTGGCCAGCAGGAAGAGCATCTCATTCCTCGCTCCAAGCACATCTTGGTCTTTAATGGTGACCATATTGGCAAAGGTGATCAGATCACCGACGGTCCAGTCGTTCCGCATGATCTCCTTGAGATCCTTGGCCCACAGGCCCTGCGTGAGCACTTGGTCAATGAAGTGCAGGAAGTTTACCGTGCCCAAGGCGTGGAAATCAATGACAAGCACGTCGAGATCATCATCCGCCAGATGCTGCGCAAGGTTAAAGTCACCGACACCGGTGATACCGAGTTCCTCTGGGGCGACCAGATCGATCGCGGCGAGTTCGAGAAAGAAAACGCACGGGTCACTAGTGAAGGTGGTAAGGCTGCCGAAGCTGAGCCTGTGCTTCTCGGCATCACCAAAGCCTCCATCGAAACCGAAAGCTTCATCTCCGCTGCCTCCTTCCAAGACACCACTCGTGTGCTCACCGAAGCCGCTACCCTGGCGAAGACTGACATGCTCCGTGGCTTCAAGGAAAACGTCATCATGGGTCACCTCATTCCAGCCGGCACCGGCTTCAAGAGCAACCGTAACTTCGAAGTCGTTGAGACCGAGAAGCCATTCGTCCCTGAAGAGGCCGACGAAGAATCTGCTCTGCACGCGTAACCTAAATCGCTCATTCAAATCGCCTCCCTCGGTTTACTCCGTCGGAGGCGGTTTGCTTTTCGCGAATCAACGTGGAAATCCGTTTGCAAATACAGCGCCCAACACCATAATCGCGACCCTTCCGAAAGGGAGGAGATGGGTAGGTGCCCGAGCGGTTAAAGGGGGCAGACTGTAAATCTGCTGGCTTACGCCTACGCTGGTTCGAACCCAGCCCTACCCACCATCTTCTTACTTCCAACACCTCGCATCTGAAACGGATGTGCAAGCAGGAGTGGAAAACAATAGCGGACTTTTTTCAGAAAAATTTTTTTGAGATCGCCTGTCTGCATCGCGGGAATTAGCATTTGTCAGCGGTAGATTTTTGCGGATTCATCTGAGCCTGAAATCGACTTCAAATACCATGCCGCTTGCTGACCCATATGCTTACCAACTCGCTGGCTTTAGCGAGCATGATGTGGAGGAGATTCTTGCCGATTTGGATTATTTGCATCCGAACTCGCGCTGGACGCATCGGAGAAACCAGATCGAGTCGATGATCCAGGAGTCACCGGTGATCCTGATGGATTTCCTGCGCAGTGTGAAGCCGGAGATCGTCCGCAATGCCATGATCCCGCGTCGTGTGAAGGAATTGGTGCTGCGGTGAGCTTTGCAGTTCATTTCTTTGGAAACATTCGAGCCGTCGCGTTCGTTACGCGGCCTCCCATCCTGTCATGAAACGATTCCTGCTCTCCTTCCTCGTCTCTTCCTCCCTTTTTGCCGACGATGCGGCGGACATCCTCACCCAATCAGGCGTCAAAGGCGGCATCGTGGTGCATGTGGGCTGTGGGGATGCCTCGGTGACGCGAAAACTGCGGGCGAATGATTCCTATCAGGTTCAAGGTCTCACGCAGGATGCGGCGCAGCTTTCGGTGCTCCGGGAGTCGATTTACAAAGCCGGTGTCAGCGGCGCGGTGGCGGTGGACCTTTGGAATGGCAAGCATCTGCCGTACATTGAGAATTATGTGAATCTGCTCGTGGTGGAAGATGCGGCGGCAGTTGCCAGAGAGGAGATCGACCGCGTGCTCACTCCACTCGGTGTGGCGATGGTGAAAAAGAACGGCGCGTGGGAGAAGATCACCAAAGCGTGGCCGAAGGACATGGATGAGTGGACGCACTACGCTTACGATTCGAAGGGCAACCCGACCTCGAAGGACATGCTCGTCGGGCCACCATCGCGGATGCAGTGGGTGGGA
>JANOBP010000496.1:0-1292 GCA_031411715.1 Verrucomicrobiaceae bacterium
CTGATGGTATCGTAATGCGCGTCGCCATCACCATCATAGACCACGGTTTTTTGCTGCACGGATTCTTCAGCGGCGGCCAGCGTGATGATGATCTCACCGTTTTCGTCTGGCGTGGTGGTCAAGACGGCGAGTTCCAGGGCATTGAGACAACGTCTGGCGTCACCATCCGCCACCGTAGCGAGATGCAGTCGCGCATCGTCAGCAAGGCGCGCGTTCTTTTCACCCAGACCACGCTCCTTGTCACTCAAGGCTCGATCCATGAGCATCTCCAGTGCGGCGATGCTGAGTGGCTCAAGCGTGAAAACCTGTGAGCGACTCACCAGCGGGCTGTTCACATAAAAGAAGGGATTGTGCGTGGTGGCACCGATGAAGCGCAGCGTTCCGCGCTCCAGATGCGGCAGCAGCACGTCCTGCTGGGCTTTGTTGAAGCGGTGGATCTCATCGACGAACAGAATCGTCGTCTTCTCATACAAACGCAGGTGTTGCGATGCATGCTCAGCTTCCTTGCGAATGTCCGCCACGCTGCTCTCCACGCCACTTAAGGTGATGAAGCGTGATTTCGTCTCCTGGCTGATGATGTGGGCCAGCGTCGTCTTTCCCACGCCTGGCGGGCCGTAGAGGATCAGCGAGGAGAAACGATCCGCCTGCACCGCACGGCGCAGGAGCTTCCCTTCCCCCAAAATGTGCTCCTGCCCAAAATACTCCGACAAAGAGCGCGGCCGCATCCGCGACGCGAGCGGTGCGCCGACGTGATGCACCGCACCTGCGCCTCGTGGCGTCGGTGGTGGGTTGGTGGCAAAAAAGTCGTCGCTCATGCAGAAAGTGGCACGATGAATGATGCGGAATGCCTCTTGGAGCAAATCGCAGTTTGCACCCGCTGGGCCTTTGCTGTTCGATAGAGCCGCTCAAACGATGAAACTCTCCAAAAAAGCCGAATACGCCCTCCGCGCTCTGACCGCGATGGGCCGGGCACGTGAGGGCACGAATTTCTCCATCCAGGACCTCGCGCGCTCGGAGAGCATCCCGTTGAAGTTTCTGGAGCAAATCCTTCTCGCTTTGAAAAACGGCGGACTCCTGCGCAGCAAGCGCGGTGTGGGCGGCGGCTACCAACTTGTGACCAATCCGGCCCGCATCACGCTTGGCGAGGTCATCACACTGTTTGACGGCCCCTTTGATCCGATCCCAGGAAATTCAAGCCAGGATGCCCTAGGCCAAATTTTTGCGGGATTGCGTGATGAGGTCGCCCAGTGGCTGACAACGCACACCGTGGCCATGGTCATCGAAAAAGAGCG
>JANOBP010000497.1:0-10711 GCA_031411715.1 Verrucomicrobiaceae bacterium
TGTAGGGGTGGCTGCACTCATGGAGCGTGTGGACCGCCTCGCAGACACTATGAAAGACGCAGAAGCCCAAAATCACCCAGGCATCCCAATTCTCAAAAACTACGCCTCAGCCACCACACGTCCTGAGGATGATCTCCAAGCCATGGCACATGCGTTTTCGAATCTGCTGCTTTTGGCAAAGGGTGATGCTCCTTTTCGAATGGGAGCGAATGAGGAATTCGCAGCGGCACTGTTGGGCAAGAATTCGGCCAAGGAGGTCTTTTTGAAGGCACCGCATGCCTGCTTGAATGACAAAGCTCAGCTTATCGACCGCTGGGGCACGCCGTTGTTTTTTCATGTTCGAGATGCCTCCCGCATCGACATCCGCAGCGCGGGGGCAGATCAAGTGATGTGGACGCCGGATGATCTGCAGCGCAGGCATGATGGTGAGTTTTATCGCGGAGATGAATTGCCTGAGCCGAAAGAGAAGTGAGAAGGTCACTTTGCCAGCGAGACACAAACGATCTCCTCATCGTTGCGCATGAAGACGCACTGATTCGCAAACGCCGGATGTGACCACACAACAGCGCGTCTAGGATCCGTCGTTGTGGGTTTGAGCACTTTCATGCGACTTTGCTCTTCGTAGCCTTGTGGCGAGAGCTTGGCGATGATGAGATCACCTTGCTCATTGGCGAGGAAGAAACGGTCGGCGTGTTTGATGATGAAGGCATTGGCCCAGCGCACCGGTTTGTCACCGGTGGTGGCGGCGAAGGTTTCCCAAAGGCGCTCGCCGGTGTCGAGCTTGAGGCAACGGAGCTGGCCGTAGCTGCACACACCGTAGATGTGGCCGTTTTCGATGAAGGGCGTGCTGATGAGGCTGTGCAACGTGTCGGTTTTCATCTCGCTGAAGCTTTTGCCTTCCCATTGCAGCGTGGCTGCGGGTTTGGTGGCGTCGAGCTTGAAGCATTTCGAGCTGGTATAAAACGAACTCAGCAGGAGCAGATCACCTGCGAGACGCGGTGTGGCGACAGTGAGGCCAGCACGTACTTCCCACGGATAGGACCAGAACACCTTGCCGGTGGCCGGATCGAGCGAGTTCACGGCTTGAGGATGCCATAGGATGAGTTGTTTCATGCCAGCGTGCTCGATCATCGTTGGTGGACAATAGCCGGGCTCGCGGGCGCTGAGTGCACGCCAGAGTTCTTTGCCAGTATCCTTGTCAAAAGCCATCGCCACACTGCCTGGACCGCCGCAGAGGCAGATGAGGCGTTGTCCATCGAGCAATGGATGACCGGCGAAGCCCCACTGCGGCGTTTTGGCACCGAAGTCGGCTTTGAAGTCATGCGACCACAGCACTTTGCCGTTGGTGGCATCGAGACAGAGCAGGTTACCTTCAGCACCGAGCGTCCACACTTTACCATCGCTGACCACGGGCGTGCAACGTGGCCCGGTGGAGTAGCTCATGGTGTAGGTGCAGTCGTAACGATGCTCCCAGAGCTGTTTGCCGCTTGCGGCATCGAGGCAGAGCACGCGCTCTGTGCCGGGAATGAGGCCACGCGCGAAGGCGTTGCCGGGCGCTTTCGCTGTCGCTGCGACTTGGCGATCCATGAGATACACTTTGCCGCTGGCGACGGCGGGACCGGTGTAACCACCGCCAATTTTGACCCGCCAGAGGATTTTTGGTTCCGCAGGCAATGCATCGACGATTCCAGTCTCACGCCACACGCCGTCGCGCTGGGGACCGAGCCATTGAGGCCAGTCTTCGGCATGTAGAGCGGCGGAAATGAAGAAGAGGAACAAGATGCGCATGCGGCAAACTAACACACGATGGCGATCCATGTTGCAGATGATTTCACGCATCACTGTTTCGCCGTCTCATGACGAGTTTGCGATGGGCTCCTTTGAATGAGTGAGCTAAATCAACTCCGGCATCGGCTGCCAACTATCCACGAGGTACTGCGGGCGGCCAGTGAGATCATTGAGCGTTGTCTTCACCGTGTCGATGCCCATGTGCTTGTAGAGCGTGGCGAATACTTCACCAAAGTGGACAGGGCGTTCAGTAGGCTCACCGCCGAGTCTGTCGGTGGCTCCAATGACCTGGCCTGTCTTCAAGCCACCACCGGCGAGCAGTGCGCCGCCGACACGTGGCCAGTGATCTCGCCCGCCATCTTTGTTGACGATGGGAGTGCGTCCAAACTCGCCCCAAGCGACGACGGCGACATCTTTGTCGAGGCCGCGCTCGTGCAGATCCTCGACGAGAGCGCTCATGCCTTGATCGAAGAGCGGCAGATGGCGCAGGAGTTGCGGGTAGTTGTTGTCGTGGAAGTCCCAGCGGCCAAAATTCAGTGTGACGACTCGCGCACCGGCTTCGATGAGACGGCGGGCCATGAGGAAGTGCTCCAAATTGAGCGGCGCACCGTCGCCGTAGTTTTTAGGATCGCCTTTGCCGTAGCGTTCACGCGTTTTGACGGTCTCCTTGCTCAGATCGAGTGCGTTGAGGAGCTTACTGGAGGTGAGAACATTGAGCGCTTGTTGATTGAAGGCATCCATGCTGCCGACAAGACCACTGTGGTCGAGTTCACGACGAAATTGGTCAAAACCGGTGAGCAATGAGCGGCGGTCCTCAAGGCGATCTAGTGTGATGCCATTGAGTTGGAGATCGTCCATACCTGCACCATTCGGACGGAAGGCGGCATGCGTGTTACCAGTGTAGCCGGGATGGCCAGGCGAGCCGTAGGGTGGATGCCCGGCTTTTGGCGCGAGGCCGATAAAGGAAGGAATGGCTGGATCAGCCTGACCTTTGAGACGCGAAATGACGGAGCCGAAGGAAGGAGGATCGGATAGACGGCCCGTGGGCGCGCCGCCACCATTCGGCGGTGGTGGCTTGCCGGTGTAGCAGATGAATGAATCATGCGCGCCATTGGGTGAGCCCCACATGCTGCGGATGGGCACCAGCTTGTCCATGATCTTGGCCAAGCGCGGAGCATGCTCCGAGATGTGGATGCCGGGGACGGCGGTCTTGATGGGCTTGTAGGGACCGCGGATTTCCAGCGGCGCATCCATCTTCAAGTCATACATGTCCTGATGCGGCGGCGCGCCGCACATGTAGACCATGATCACCGATTTGAAGCTACGACCCGCTTTGGCCTCTGCTTCCGCCTTCAACAGCTCTGGCAACGACAAACCGCCCATGGCGAGGCCGCCGATGCGTAGGAAGTCACGGCGCGAGACGCCGTCGCAGAATTTGCCGTGGGATTTGCCGGAGATGGTGAGCATTTTGAGGGTCCCAAAATACGCAGCGGCATTGCGGATGCTTTCACACGGGTCTTATGTGCCTCATGAGACTCTTTGGACTATTGATGACCGCCACGCTGGCCTCAGCCGCAGATTTGAACTGGAAACGCTTGGCGGATGTTCCTGACAAGAATGGATTCGCTGGCTCATTTGCTGGTGTGAGCGGAGGAGCACTCATCGTGGCGGGCGGCACTCATTTTCCAAATCAAATGCCGTGGGAAGGCGGCACCAAGGTCTGGTATGACACGATCTACGCGCTGGAGAAGCCTGAGGGTGAATGGCATGCCGCAGGAAAGCTACCAAAGCCAAACGGCTACGGTGTCAGCATCAGCACACCCGATGGCATGATCATCCTCGGCGGTGGTAATGCGACGGAGCATTATCGTGAGGTGTTTTGGCTGAAGCGAGAGGCCATTCTGCCACCACTACCGAAGCCATGTGCCTTCATGAGCGGCTGTGTGCATGAGGGCATCATCTACATTGCTGGTGGCATTGAAACGCCTGCAACGACGTGGGCAATGAACACATTTTGGTCGCTCGATTTGAAGAACACCAAGGCAGGCTGGTCGGAGCTTCCGCCTTGTCCCGGCAAGCCGCGCATTCTGGCCAGCATGGCATCAGCGGATGCCGTGTATCTTTTCAGCGGTGCGGCATTGCACGCTGGCAAAGATGGCAAAGCGGAGCGCGAGTGGCTGAAGGATGCGTGGGCCTACAAACCGTCCACTGGGTGGGAAAAACTGCCTGATATGCCACGCGTGGCCGTCGCAGCTCCCAATCCGGCACCTGTGCTAGAATCCAAGATTTTCATCCTCGGTGGCGATGATGGCGCTTTGGCGAACTTTGAGCCCAAATCGAAGCATCCGGGCTTTCCGCGATCGATTTTGAGTTTTGATCCCATAACGCAGCAATGGACTGAGTCGGGGGCACTACCGTTTTCACTCGTCACGACGAATGCGGTGCTGTGGAACGATCAACTCGTCATCCCCGGCGGAGAGGCGCGGCCAGGCGTGAGATCTCCGCAGGTTTGGGCCGCACCATTTTTGAAATGGGGCCCATGAAAAACCTCGACACTTTGAAGCACTTTCATTTATAGACGATTGATGGCCACTTACTCAATTACGCGTGAAGGACAAGACATTGGCTCCTTCGAGTTGTCTCAGATTCAAGAGGGTTTGGAATCTGGCTATTTTCAGCCAACCGACTGGGGCTGGTGTGAAGGCATGTCCGAGTGGCAACCATTGCCAACACTGATTGGAACCGGTCCGCTTACAAATACCACGCCAAAGCCCATATCCACAGCACCCAAGGCCAAGCCTAATCAATCACCGGCATCAGTTGCCATAGCTAAACCCTCTGCGGCATCACCAGCGAGCATCAACCCATATGCCGCGCCCACTGCGAATACTCAAGGGCCGCATATTCCACAAGCGTGCATCCGACCATCCTCATAGAGCTCACTCGAACAAAACCATGGGTCAGGTTGATCTCCGTGCTGATGTGGATTGTCTGCATTCTGGTATTCGTGCCCATCGTTGGCAATCTGCTCATCGGCATTTTCGCTGCCAAGGGAATGGCCGAATCGGGCAACGGTGCCGCGGGATTTGGCATGCTCATATTCGGAGCATTCTTTTTTGGTGTCAGTGCATTGCTCATCATCTACCCCACCGTGAAGTTGACCAAGTATGCCACGAACATTGGCATTCTTCAGCAGACTAGATCCATGTCCGATTTAGCTGCTGCATTGGCAGAGCAGCGCCGCTTCTGGAAGTTTTATGGCATCATTGCACTCATCTACGTCATTCTTGGCCTGGTGTTCTTCCTCTTGATGATCACCCTGGGCGGAATCGGTGCCTTGGCTCGCTGACTGCTGTAAAAGTCTCGCGCTTTGCCGATGGCACGGGGGCATTCGCCGAAGAATGACCTATCCGGTCACCTTGAAACTCAAATGCGTAAAAACCATTCTTCATTCGATATGGCAAGAAAGCCTAGCGTTAAAACGTTGCCTGAGATCATTACTCGAAGCGCCATGAAAACATCCCTACTCTTCAGCCTGTGCCTGCTTGTTACCACAGCCCTCCCAGCCCGTGAGTTCACCGACCCTCAAGGCCGTAAGCTCGAAGCAGAGGTCGTCTCCGTTACGGGTGGGCAAGCAGTGCTCAAGCGCACTGCCGATGGCCGCGCCATGACAGTCAACATCGCAACCTTCTCGGAGGCAGATCAAAAGTTCCTGAAGGAATTCGGTGAGGCGAACCAAAAATACGGCTTCGAAGTCAAATACACTAAAAAGAAGTTGGGCGAGACCAAGCAAAAGCAATTTGGCGTGACAGCGGAGGATGAACGCTGGACCTATAAAATTGAAATCAAAAACAAGCTTTCCACTCCATTGTCCGACCTCCGTGTTGATTACTGGTGCTTCCGCAAGGCCGACGAAGGAAAGGGCAAAGGAAGTGCACGTATCGAAACCTCTGGCTCGACAAAAATTGACTCTCTTGCAGGTGCCGCCAGCACAACCTTGGAAACTAATGAAATAATCCTACACAAAGAGAAACTTGATGGCGGGTTCTACTATAGCGACGGCACTCGTGGCCAACAAGCGGATGCCATGGGTGGGCTTGCAGTTCGTATTTTCGATAAAAAGGGCAATGAGGTCCACAAATGGGCCACCAAGGATGATCTTCTGGCTGCTGCCGTGGGCAAGCCTATGGCCAATGGCTCGAATGGAGATAAGCCCAAGTAACGTCTCTTCTTCCCCATTGATCTTTGCGGCATCAGCCGTTGATATGCAACGCCGGGTCTCACCACCCGGCGCTTTGTTTTGGAGAAAGTGAAACGCCCACGGAAAGCTGCCGCCAAACCGCCACCACCCTCAACTCGTGCGCGGGGGGATGCACTTGCCTTGGTGGACATGGTTCTCTCGGTGCGGGAGTTCAAAACACGCACCACGCTTGACCACGTCACTCCTCAGGCCTTCAGCTTCGCCGCTGCACTGATGGTGCGGTGGTCTGAGAAGACTGGCAAGCGCGTGTGGATTCTCTGCGCGGATGTGAAGACACAGGATCATGTGCATGCGGAACTTGGCGTGTGGCAGTGCCCGGCGCTGTATTTACCGCGTCTCGGCCATGCGGTGAATGATGCTCTCACGGATCCCGAGTTGCTGGCGGAGCGTGCCGGTGTGCTCGGGCGAATGATGGAAGGCAATTCGCCGGTCTTGGTGCTCTGCGCGGATAGTCTGGACGAGCCTGCTCCTGCACTTGCGGAGATCACCACGCAGCGCCGCACACTCACGGTAGGTGCCAAATTGGATGTCGAAGCGCTGCTCCGAGATCTCAGTGAAGCAGGCTACGAGCGCGTGCCGGTCGTCACGGAGCGTGGTCAATTCGCGAGGCGGGGTGGCATTGTCGATTTTTTCTCCTGGCAGGCCGAGGAGCCGCTGCGGCTCGAGTTTTTCGATGATGTGATCGAAAGCATACGCGCCTTTGATTTGCACAATCAGTCGTCCATCAAGCGCTTGGACAGTGCAGGCGTCATTTTACAGATGAGCGAGAGCGCCGAGGATGCCTCGACGGTTCGAGAGCATTTACGCCAAGATGATTTCGTCATCACCATCGACTGCGAAGGCCCTGCGCACGCGCGCATCCTTAGCGGTGCCGTGGAAGCGGATGGCATGGAGGATTTCTCTGCGGCGATCCATGAGAATCCGCTCGGTGTTTTTGATGCCTCCGACTTCGTGCTCCATGAGGCCCGGCGAGAGCATTTTGCGCGTCAAATTGCCGACTGGCACGCCACCGGTTGGCGCACGGTCATTTTCTTCCACAATGAGGCCGAGCGCGAACGCTTTGCCGAATTGCAAAGCAAGCTGCCTTCGTCGGTAGAGACCAAATTGGGGCTTCTTTATCGAGGATTCACCGTTCCGGCAGCCAAACTGGCTGTTTTGACCGGCGCGGAGATTTTTGGCCGTCATCAGCAAATCCGGCGTGTGCGCGGCTCGAAGCTGGATGAAGCGGAAGTGCTGCGCAAAGCCCGTGATGTGATGCGCGACCTGCGCGAAGGCGACATCGTGGTGCATGCCGAGCACGGCGTCGCACGCTACGGCGGAGTCGAGGTGCGTGAGGGTGGCAAGCGTGAAGAAGTGCTGGTGCTGCACTACGCGGAAGGCTCCAAGCTCTTCGTTCCCGTCGCACACACGCACATGGTCACGCGCTACGTCGGTGTCGGTGGCAAGGCCCCTGCCCTGAGCAAACTCAGCGAGGCGCGCTGGCAAAAGACGCGCAAGAATGCGGAGAAAAGTGTCGAGGATTTCGCAGCCCGCATGCTCAGCGTAGCTGCTGAGCGA
This sequence comes from Verrucomicrobiaceae bacterium, assembly GCA_031411715.1. GTDB lineage: Bacteria > Verrucomicrobiota > Verrucomicrobiia > Verrucomicrobiales > Verrucomicrobiaceae > Prosthecobacter. The sequence continues at coordinate 7,607 of JANOBP010000497.1, forward strand.
CAGACACTGAAGGCCTACTCACATCAGCCAGACTCGAAGTGGCAGGTCGAATTTGAAGAATCGTTTTTGTATCGCGAAACACCCGATCAATTGCGCTGCGTGGAGGAGATCAAACGCGACATGGAGGCCGAAAAGCCCATGGACCGCCTGCTTTGCGCTGATGTGGGTTTTGGTAAGACGGAGGTGGCTATTCGTGCTGCTTTCAAAGCCGTGATGGGTGGCCGCCAAGTAGCCATTCTCGTGCCCACGACTGTTTTGGCCCGTCAGCACACAGAAAACATTCGCCAGCGCATGAGTGAGTTTCCAGTGACTGTCGAAATGCTCTGCCGACTCACTCCAGCCAACCGCGAGCGCGAAATCATCAAGGGCATCACCGCAGGCACCGTCGATATCGTCATCGGCACGCACCGCGTCATTTCCAAAGATGTGCGCTTCAAGAATCTCGGCCTCGCCGTCATTGATGAGGAGCAGCGCTTCGGCGTGAAACACAAGGAGCGCTTCAAAGACCTTTTCCGCCTCGTCGATGTGCTCACGCTCAGCGCCACCCCCATCCCGCGCACGCTTTATCTGGCGCTCATGGGCATGCGTGACATGAGCACCATCGAGACGCCACCGCCGAACAAGCAGGCCGTGCAGACGATGATCTGCCCGTATGACGAGCGCTCCATCAAACAAGCCGTCGAGGCAGAAATCGAGCGCGGCGGCCAGGTTTTCTTCCTGCACAACCGGGTGATGACCATCGAGAAGGTCGCCCAACGCATTCGCGAACTGTGCCCAAAGGCGCGCGTCATCGTCGGCCACGGCCAGATGCATGAGGAGATGCTCGAAGACGTCATGCACACCTTTGTCGATGGTGAGGCTGACGTGCTCGTCTGCACCACCATCATCGAAAGCGGTGTCGATATTCCCAATGCCAACACCATCATCATCGACCGTGCAGATCGCTTCGGCTTGGCCGATTTGTATCAACTACGTGGCCGCGTCGGCCGTGGTGGTGTGCAAGCACACGCGTATCTTCTTCTTCCACGCGATGCCGTCACCGCAGGCGACGCCCGCAAGCGCGTGAACGCCATCAAGCAATACGCAGGTCTCGGCAGCGGCTTCAAGATCGCCCTGCGCGACCTCGAAATCCGTGGCGCGGGCAATCTGCTCGGCACCGAGCAGAGCGGCCACATCACCGCCGTCGGTTTCGATCTGTACTGCCAGATGCTCAAGCAAAGCGTCGCCCGAATGCAGGGCCGACGCGTGGCGCGTCCCGTCGAAGTCGGCCTGCGCGCCGATTTCTTGGTCATGAACGAGTCCATGATGATCAACGCCCTCAAAACCGCCACACCCGCGTTTTTGCCGTCCACTTTCATCGAAGACACCAAACTCCGCATCACCGCCTACCGTCAACTCGGCGAGATCATGACGCGCAAAGAGCTGGAGGATCTCGAAAGCCAATGGCGCGACCAATTCGGCGAAAAACTCCCCCACGCCGTCACCAACCTCCTCACCTGCGCCTCCCTGCGCCTCGCCGCCGCTCACGCCGGCATCAGCGAAATCGAAATCAAAGAGCGAAAGCTCATGCTCACACGAAATGGCAAACTGGTGATGGTCCAGGGCAAATTCCCGCGTTTATCCGCCACGACCGGCCACAAGCAACTCGAAGAAGCCCTCGCCATGATCCGCACACTCTGATTCACACCATGAAAAACAAACTCCTTCTCCTCCCACTCCTCATTCTGGCCTCCTGCGGTCGTGAATCATCGGTCAGCATTGCTCCGCCGTCATCAGGCAAGCCCCAGGTGCTGGTGGCAAACTATCCGCTGCAATACTTCGCCCAACGCATCGCAGGAGCCGCCATCGATGTCGCCTTCCCGGCTCCCGGAGATGAAGATCCCGCCTTCTGGCAGCCGGGCGATGCTGAGATCGCGAAGTTTCAAAATGCTGATGTCCTTCTGATGAACGGAGCCACTTACTCAAAGTGGGCGGAGAAGGTAACGCTGCCGCAATCGAAGCTGGTGGATACTTCAGCAGCTTTCAAAGCGCAATACATCGAGATCAAGGCGGATAGCACGCACAGCCACGGCCCGGGCGGCGAGCACAGCCATAGCGGCACCGCTTTCACAACGTGGATTGATTTCACGCAGGCGATTCAGCAGGCGGAGGCAGTGAAGAAGGCGTTGACCAAAGTGGCTCCTGATGCGGAGAAAAACTTCGCGACACTGAAGAGTGATCTCGAAGCCCTCGATGCACGATTGTTGACCGTTGGCAAGCGCATCGCCAATGCGCCGCTGGTTGCTTCACATCCAGTGTATCATTACATGGCACGTCGTTATGCGCTAAATCTAAAAGCCGTGCTGTGGGAACCGGAGACCGTGCCTGATGACAAGGCCATGGAGGAACTGAAAGGCATCCTCGCCACGCATGCAGCAAAGTGGATGATCTGGGAAGGTGATCCCGCCAAGGAGAGCGTGGCCAAGCTGGACGCTATCGGTGTGAAGAGTGTGGTCTTCGACCCATGTGGCAATGTGCCGGAAAGCGGCGACTTCTTGAGCGTGATGAAAGCGAATGTTGAGGCCTTGGAAAAGGCGTTTCCTTGACCCTAAATCATTATAGGGATGAAATGGCCTCCTGAAAAAGGCCGCATAAGAAATTAATTAAATTCATTGTTGACGGATGATTTATCTCTGCCATCATTGGTGACTTTCAAAACTCGTCATGAAAACCAACTCGACACAACATAACTCAGCCGGAGCGCTCTTTGAGCGTCAGGGCGAGATTCTATGTGGCGGGTTTGGCTATCGTATGGCACCGACACATTCCAGAAAGGATTGGAGTCTCCCCATTACCGAATACAGCGAGCAGGACGTTCTAACGTCCACATAGGCCCCGAAAGGCCAGTTTTCCAAGGAAAGCCCTGCTCGCCGACTCCAAGGCAGCAGGGCTTTTCGTTTTCCTGCATTTGCAACTCAACCCACTGATCCACGAACCAGATAAATCCATGCTCAACCGTCCCGGTTGAACCCTACAGCACGAAAAAACCCCGGCATCCGCGCTAACGGACACCGGGGCAAGGCCGGCCTGGCTGACTCCTGGTGGAGTCGAATGAATGACCGAAGC
>JANOBP010000498.1:0-9810 GCA_031411715.1 Verrucomicrobiaceae bacterium
GGTGAGCACCGGCATCGGCACGGCGGATGATATGGCCTACGGCCTCGCGGTGCAGAGCGACGGACGGATCGTCGCCTCGGGCTACTCCTACAATGCCAACACGGGGTTCACCGACTTCGCGGTGGTCAGATACGCCACCAACGGCAGCCTAGACACCAGCTTCCAGAGCACCGGGAAGGTGACGACGAGCTTCAGCGGCGGCAACGCGTATGGCACCAGCATGGTCACGGCTCCGGACGGCCGCATCATCCTCGCCGGTTATGCGCACAACGGCACCAAGAACAACTTCGCTCTCGCCAGATACTTCGGCATGGACCAGCCGCCCATTGTTACGACGGGAAATGCCACCGGCATCGTGCGCGATGGTGCGGTGCTCGACGGCACAGTCAATGCCAACAGCCTTGCCACGACGGCTTACTTTCAATACGGCACGACGACGAGTTACGGCAGCACCAGCAGTTCACTCTCGCTCGGCAATGGTTATCTTCCCACAGCCGCCATCTGCACCATCGGCGGGCTCACGGACAACACGCTCTACCATTACCACCTCGTCGCCACCAATGCTGCGGGCACGACTTTTGGCACTGACGCGACCTTCACCACCGCGCCGAACCCACCACTGGCATTCACAGGTGATGCGGCCAATGTGAGTGCGAGCGGCGCGACGCTGGTTGGCGTGGTGCTTCCAAATGGGCGTGACACGACGGCCTACTTTGAGTTCGGCCTTAGCACGGTGTATGGCGCGCAGACGAATTCACAGCTCGTGCCTGCCACTGGCACGATTGAAAACGTCTTCGCATCGCTGACGGGCCTCGTCGCAGGCGCGACATATCACTTCCGCCTCGTCGCTATCAACGCGGGCAGCCCCATTCCGATCACGGGCGTGGACAAGACCTTCGTGGCGCAGGCACCGGCTCCGATCGTGACCCTGGGAGCCGCCGTGCCGTTTACCACGACGAGCGTGGGCCTCAGCGGCACGGTGAACGCGAATGGTGCGAGCACGCAGGTGTTCTTTGACTTCGGGACGGATGGTGTGGCGTTTCCCAACAGTGTGACGGCCACGCCCGCCACCGTCACGGGCAGCACCAATTCCACTGTGACCAGCTCATTCACCAATCTCTCGCAGGGCGTCACGTATCACTATCGGTTGCGGGCGGTGAGCGCGGGTGGGGAAACGCTCAGTAGCGTGGCGTTGTTCTCGCTCGACTTGCTGTCAGGTCTCACGCAAGTCTTTCCCGGTACGGTGCCCGAGGCGGAAGGCTCCCTCATCGTCAATCTCACGCCTTCGGGCCTGCTGCACGGCTGGCGTTTCACTGGCGAGCAGCAATGGCGTGCCTCGGGCGTGGCCGTGGGCGGGTTGACCACGGGGGACCGCGAGATCGAATTCCGTCCGGTGCCCGGCTATATCCATCCGCCCTCAGAGTCTGCGGTCAATGTCATCAGCGGCGGGGCCACGACGATCATCACGCGGGATTATTATGAAACAGCGGTCAGCGGCAGTGGCGGATTGAGCGTGACCTTGAAGCCCGACTCGATCACCAGCGGCAGTGGCCGCGCGCAATGGCGACTGCTGGGCGAGGATGACGCCCAGTGGCGTGACAGCGAGGCCACACTCACCGGCCTCATCCCTGGCAGCTACCTCGTCGAATGCAAGCCGGTCGCGGGCCGCACCACGCCACCACCGGTCACGGTGATCATCAGCGGTGGCCAGACTGCTGCGCCAACGATCACCTACTTTCCTGCCAGCAACGCGACAGGAGTACTGCCCACCGTGCTGGCCTTTGAAACGGTGACCACGGATACGACCAAGCCGTATGCGCATGTCGGCCAGATCCGCAGCAATGTGGGATCGAGCACGGGATTTGCCGTGAAGGAACGCGTCGTGGCCACAGCTGCGCATGTGCTGTGGGATGACGGCACGCTCGCCAGTGCGCAGGGCTTGCAATGGCTGTTTCAACGCCATCGCGGCACCTATGAGCCGCAGCCGCAGACGCCGCGCGGCTTTTATCTGCTGACAGGTTATGCCGCGCAGAGGCAGGCGGAAAACACGCCCGGCAGCTTCTCCCCGCAGTCACGCAATCTCGATGTGGCGGCGATGTATTTCCTGACGAACGCCGCACGTGGTGGCTACAGCGGTTTCCTGGCCAGCGACCTCGCTGCGAATGAGTTCCTGCTTTCCAGTGCAAACAAAATGCTCGCGGGGTATCCGATCGACGGCATCACCACCGGCAGCCAGGGGCGCATGCACGCCACCGCGCCGGGCAATGTCGTGTTCAGCGCTGTTGGTGCCGCTGCCGACCGCACTTTCCTCACCACGGGCATCCGCAGCACTGGTGGTGCCAGCGGCGGGCCGCTGTGCGTGCAGTTTCAAAGCGGGAACTACTACCCTGCCGCGATCTATCTCGGCGGCACCGAGCAAACCCTCGTGCGTGCCATCGACAGCGCAGTGATTGATCTTTTCAACCGAGCGGAGCTCAGCGGCATCGACGACCAGCCGCACACTGGCGGCGGGATCACGCACACTAGCATCAGCAGCATCGCCACCACCAGTGCAGGAGCTCTCAAAGTGCTCATCGAACCTGCGGGAGCGATCAGTGCAGGCGCAGGCTGGCGCTTGAGTCCTGAGACGAGCTATCGCCAAAGCGGTGCGCAGAAGAATGGCCTGAATGCCGGTAGCTATGTGCTGCAACTGCCCACCGTGGCCGGTTATCAGGTGCCCACGGCGCAAAGCGTGACGGTGACAGGCGGACAGCTCGCCACGCTCACGTTCACTTACGCATTGCCAGTGACGCTGACGCCGCAGGAGACCTGGCGGCAGACCCACTTCGGCAGCATCGCCAACAGCGGCAACGCAGCGGATGCTTTCGACTTCGACAAAGATGGCCTATCCAATCTCATCGAGTGGGCCTGCAATCTCAACCCCACCAGCGCGAGTGCCTTGCCCGTGAGCCTCAACAGCACGGGAGCGAATCTGGAGTTCATCTACACCCGCAGTGTGGCCGCACTGAATGCGGGGGCCATCTTCACGGTGGAATGGAGTGACACGCTGGAGGGTAACGACTGGCATACGACAGGAGTCACGCAAGTGGTCCAATCAGACAATGGCACCGTGCAGCAAGTGAAAGCCACGCTACCTGCGGGCAGCACGTGGCAGCGCTTTGTAAGGCTGAAGGTGACAGGGCCGTGATGGTTTGCTGAGAATGCTACGGCACGCCGTGGCCCTTCGCGGCTTGCCAGAGGGTGTACCAGTCTTCGCGCTCGAGCTGGATGTGGGCGGCGGCGGCGCAGGACTGGATGCGGTCGAGTTTGTTGGTGCCGATGATGGGCAGCGGGGTGGAGGGATGGGCCATGAGCCAGGCGTAGGCGAGCTGGTCGAGGGTGGCGTTGTTGTATTTGGCGCTGAGCTCGGCGGCGGCTGTGATGAGGCCTTGGTGCTCCATGAGGGCTCCTTTGGCGAGCGGTGACCAGGCCATGGGCAGGATGCGGTGGCGCTGGCATTGGTCGGCGGTGCCGTCGTCGATGGGGTCCATGTGCAGGAGGCTGAACTCGATCTGATTGGTGACGAGGGGCTGGTCCATGCGGGAGTTCAGCAGGTCAAACTGATGCACGCTGTAGTTGGAGACACCCGCGGAGCGGATTTTGCCGTCTTTGAGCAGTTGATTGAGGCCGGCGGCGGTTTCGTCGGCGCTGGTGAGCCAGTCGGGGCGGTGGACGAGGAGGAGGTCGATGTGGTCGATGCCCATGAGGCGGAGAGATTTCTCGGTGCTCTTGATGAGGCGTGCGGCTGTGGCGTTGTAGTGCGCGGTTTTGCGCTGCGGATGGAAGTCGCAGGGGACGTAGATGCCGCATTTGGTGACGATCTCGATCTTGTCACGGAAGGCGGGGTCGAGCTTCAAGGCGGTGCCGATGGCTTCCTCGACGTGGTAGAGGCCGTAGATCTCGGCGGTGTCGAGCGTGGTGATGCCGAGGTCGGCGCAGGCTTTGAAGCGGCTGAGCAGGGCCTGTGGGGTCTTGTTGGCGGCGTCGGTGTCATCGAGGATGCGCCAGGTGCCGTAAATGAGGCGTGAGAACTCGGGGCCGTTGGGGGAGATGCGGTGGCGTGTCATGGGGATGGATTGAAATTCGGTGAGGTGGCAGCAAAAACGGCATCTCTCGCGAGATGCCGTTGTGAATTGGGTTGGGTGAAAAACGGGCGCTTACTTGGTCAGCGCGCTCACTTTGACGCCGAGACGGCTCTTGAGGCGGGAGGAGGTGTTTTTCTTGATGACGTGAGTCTTGGCGGCTTTGTCAGCTGCGGAGGCGAACTCGCTGAGGCTGGAGGCTGCGGCGGCGGCGTCCTTCTTGTCGATAGCGGAGAGCACCTTCTTGCGCAGCGTGCGGATACGGCTTTTCACCGTCTGATTGTGAGCGGTGCGAACCGTTGTTTTGCGGATGTTCTTTTCTGCGGAGCGGATGTTGGCCATAAAAGGGTCGGGGGGAAAGGGCGGCGAGAATAGGACGCTAGGTGGGTGGTGTCAAACTCGAATCCTTCTCCCATGCAGCGTGGGCAGTACGAGTGTCCCTTGGCTGATGGCCGCTCATGACCATGCGTTGGTGCCGCCAGCATCGTTCGCCGATGAGCAGTGTCACGGTAATCGTGTGAGCCGCAGGCGGATGAAGCGGCGGTCGCTGGGGCCGGTGGTGAGCGGATCGGTGGCGCGCAGAGTTTGAATGGGGCCGTCTTCCACGAGGATCAGTGTCATGGGTGTCCAGGTGATCATGTCGGGGGAGGATTCGGCAGCGTAGGTGACGTCGGGCAGGTCTTTGGGACGGTTGAAGGTGAGGGAGAGGCCGCCGGCGTCATGCACGGGCGTGAAGGCGGGTGTGGATGTGTTGGGGTCGGCTCCGAGGGCATATTCGGCGAGGTTGCTGAAACCGTCGCCGTCTGGGTCGGCGATGTCGGTGGTCTGACCTGCGGTCATTTGCGCGGGCGTGAAATTTTGCGTGGTCCAGGTGATGATGGGCAGGCCGGTGATCTCCAGCGTGCCTGTGGAGCTGCCGCTGTAATTGGGGTTGGTGACACTGGCGGTGACGCTGTAGCTGCCAAAGTCGGCGGGTGCGGTGGCGCTGCCGTCGTAAGTGACGCTGGTGGCGAGTCCAGGGGGCGTGGTGGTGACGGTGATGGGCTTGGGATTGCCGTCGTAGGATTGGGAAAGCTCGGAGAGGGTGATGGTGGCCGTGGCGCGGGTGACGGTGAGGCTGGCGGTGCCGCTGAGGCTGCCGGAGGTGCCGATGATGGTGAAGGGGCCGCCGACGGTGCCCGGTGTGAAGATGCCGCCGCTGCTGATGCCGCCGCCGCCGGTGGCGCTCCAGGTGATGGCTGGCTGTGCAGTGATGGGATCTCCGAATTGATCGAGAACGGAGGCGGTGAAGATTTGCGTGCTGTTGTAGGCGATGGTTGTGGCGGGTGGTGAGATGCTGATGCTGGTGGGGGTTTGATCGACGCTGACCTCGACGCTGCTGGTGGTGGTGAGTCCTTGGGCGTCACGCAGCGTGACTTCAAAGGTGTAGTCACCGGCGATGAGCACGCTGGCAGTGGTGTTCTTGGCCGAGTTGGTGCCGTTTTCACTAAAGCTGACGGGCCGCTCAAAAGTGCCGCCGACTGATGACCAGGTATAAGTGAGTGCTGCATCGCCCGCGTCGTCGCTGCCAAGCACGCTGAGCTGGGTGCTCGCGCCGGTGACAGGTGATGGTGTGGCCGCAGCAGCGGTGGCGACGCTGGGCGCGGTATTGGCCGGAGCGAGTGCTCCCGCGAGCAGGATGTCGTCCACATACCAGCCGACGCTGGAGGTGCCGGTGTTGGTGGTGAGCCGCCAGCGAGCACGGAATGCCTTGCCGCTGTATTTGGCGCTGTCGGTGAGGTTGATGAGTACCTGCGACCACGTGGTGGAAGCATTGCCGCTCCAGGCTTTGCGTGTATTGATCGGGCTGGTGCTGGAACTGATGGTAGAAGGATAAGTGCCGGTGACAAAGGTCGCGCCTGAGCCGGTGGCAGCCACGTCGAACCACATAGCGCCGCCGTCGGTGGAAAACTCCAGCACGCCGCCGTCGCGGGCGCTTTGGAAGTTGTAGTTGTGCCAAAAGCTGAACTGTAGGCCGCTGGCACCCGCTGGGATGTTGATGACCGGCGAGTAGAGGTCCTGAATGTTTTTTGTGGTGGTGCCACTGCCAAAAAAGGAATGCGTGGCGGAGCTGCTTTTCACCGTGCTGAGTGCCCAGTTGTCGATGGTATAGGTCGCGGTGGGGCTGTGCGTCCACGCGGAGGTGCTTCCTTCGAAATTCTCGCTGAACAGGCTGCCGATGACGGTGTAGGCTGCGGCCAGTGTGCTGCTTTGACCGTCGGGATTGGTGATGACGACGTTCCACTGCCCTGGGGCCATGCCAGTGGTATTCACGCGGACTTTGGCGCTGTCGCCGGTGACTTCCTGGCCAGTGCAGGGCACTTCGGGCTGGCCGGATTTGGTGAGTTTGACATTCGCACCATGCAGGAAGCCGCTGCCAGTGAGGGTGAGCGTCTGCGTGCCACCGGAGGTGGAGTTCGGCGAAATCGTCGTGCTGGTCGGCGCTGCGGCTGTGGCGGTCGAAGTGCCACCACTGAGGATGAGAGAGAAGTTTTGCAGGCTGTTGGTCAGTGTGCCGCTGTAGTTCACCGTGACGGTGTAGAGGCCTGCATTGGCGGGTGCGGCGATGTCCACACGCTCGACGTTGTCGGTATTGTTCACGCCGGTGGTGGCTGGTGCGGAAAGCATGGCCGGAGTCCAGTTGCCGACGAAAGGCATGACCCAGGGCTGATAAACGGTGCCTGTGGGTCCGGTGATGGTGAGGTTCAGGTTATTGACCAGTTTGGCGGTGCGCAGGTCGCTGGTGGTCGTGGCGGTGCTCGCGGGATCGACCCAGCACAGCGTGGCGCGGATGGCGCTGCTGCCGTCCCAGGTGAGGCTGTAGCTGCGGCTCGTCGCTGTGGTGGTGACGCGGTCCTCGACCACGCGGCGTGTGCCCGGACTGTCCTTGTAGCTTTGCAGCAGGTCAGCGGCCGCCTTCGCGTGGATGTAGCCCCAGCCGAACTGGTAATCGGGCCCCGCGTTGCCCAAATCATCCGCCGTGTGAATGAGCAGCCCCTTCATCGTGCTGGAGCGAGGCGCATGGCCGGGGAAAAGGGTGTTCCACCAGTTGAGGAGCAGCGCGGCAGAGCCGGTCGTATTCGGCGACGCCATGCTGGTGCCGCTCATGCGTCCATAGACCGCGTCACCGCCCGAAAAGCTCGAAAGCACATCCTCTCCATTGGCGACGACGTCTGGCTTGATCCGCCCGTCATCCGTCGGCCCCCAGGAGGAGTAGCTCGACATCGCAGCTCCCCCCAGCCAACGCGTGCTGCCATTCACCGCATCTCCCACCGAACCGATGGTGATCACATTTTTTGCCCCCGCCTCATAGCCTAGCGTGTCGTAGCCATTGCCACGGTACACACCATCGCCCGCCGGGTGCGACGCTGGATTATAAGCCACCGCCGAAGTCGTACTCGTGCTCAGCGACACGGGCGTGCCTGTCGCGGGATTGTCCGCACGCTCATTGCCCGCCGCACGGACGATCAGGTAATAAGGCAGGCTAAAGGCCAGCGAATCCTCGTCGCGGGCATTCGTTTCGTATTTGCCGAAATCCGGCTCGATGCTCGTGCTCGTCGTGCCCGAGCCATACCACGTCCACACTGGCGAGGCGAGGCCTGTGTAAGTCCAGCCACTGATGATGCCGTAGCTGTGGTTGCTGAGGTAAATCTTTCCCGCTTCGCCGGGATAGGCCGCCCCACGCGCGGTCTGCTCGCTCTTGTCGCTGGTCCATTCATACGAATCGATCAAAACCGCCGGCGCCATGCCCTTCGCGAGTGGGTCCACGCCCAAGCCGCCGATCGTGCCGCCCACATGCGTCGAGTGATCCACCAGCGCCGCACCGTCCTTGATCGTCACACGGCCCGTGAGCTCCCGGTGCGTTGAGCGCACACCACCGCCGTCCCACACACCCACCGTGACACCGCTTCCGCTCACCGAGTAAGGAGCCGCCCGCAGCAGATTCGCACCGGTGCTGATCGCGGCATTCGCATTGAAGGTGGTGAAATAAACCGGCTCATCGCCCTCAAAGTCAGCGATCTCGGTGATCCGCCCGCCGCCATGCACCACACGCTCCGGCAGCCCGAGTTGCCGCGCCCGCGCGCGTGCCGCCAAGTGCCGCGCCTGCATCAGTACACCGATCTGCGCCGCCACCTGCTGCCGCCGCGCCGCGTCCCGCAAATCATGCTGCGCCGCCTCCAGCACCTCCGTCATTGTGTTCTGCCCCCACGCTGCCCCCGCCATCACGACGATGGAAAAAAGGACGCGTAGCGTGAATCGGGTAGACATCATTAGTGGAGAACGCCAGTCAGACATCACTGTAAAAATATTGTTGAACGCAGCAGTGTGAAAAGGTGCCGCTCATTTTCAGCCGCAGAAGGTCATTTACCGGAGCAAGGCCTTGAAACCTGCCTGCTCGATGTGGGCGTCACCGGTCAAAGCCTCGCGCAGGTGGCGCTGCCGCATGACGGCGATGCTGACTTCGCAGGCAGCAGGTGTTCTGAACTCAGAGGGTCTGGTGGATGCGTCCCAGGGCCATGAGGATGTAGCTGGTGGTGAGGACGGGGTCGCTTTCCATCCAGCGGCCTTCGGCATTGGCCCAGGAGCCGTCGCCTTTTTGGAGGTTGAGCAGCTTGGCGGTGATATCGGCACGCCAGTCGATGATTTTGCCGTCTTTGGTCTTAATGTAGTCGATTTGGGCGATGCTGAGGGCCTTGCTCATGGTGTGGTAGTAGTAGAAGAGGCCCTGGGCACCGAGGCCGGGGTTCTCGGCGACGGTGTAGTTGGCCTGGAGCCACTCGATGACGGCTTTGACGCGGGGGTCGTTTTTGTCGAGACCGGCGTAGATGAAGCTGAGGAGGCCGGCGTAGCTGATGCTGCCGTAGCTGCGCAGGGAGATGGTGCCGTCGGGGTTTTCGACTTTGGCGCCGCGGGTTTCGGTGGGGTTGTAGATGAAGCCGCCGGCGTCTTTGGGGTCTTTGCTGACCCAGGTCGATTTGTTGCTCTCGGGACGGTTTTGGCAGCGCTGGATGAAGTCGATGGCGGCACCGAAGTTGAGCTGGGGTTCACCTTTAGCGGCGTCTCCTTTGTCGGCGAGGAGGGACTGGGAGTAGTAGAGGGCTTCGAGGGCGAAGGTGGTGTTGGAAAGGTCGGCGTGGGTGGCTTTTTCCTCGCCATAGCCGATGCCGCCGTCGGTGGGGTTGTCCTGCTTGCCTTTTTCGTCGAGGTCGAGCTGGCGAGTGACGAGGTAGCGGCGTGCGGCGAGCATGACGGCCTCGTTTTCGGGCTTGTTGTTCAAGAGCAGCGCGGTGAGGGCGAGCGCCGTGTTGTAAGTGGCGCGGGCTTTGATGCAGATGCTGCCGTCGGGCTTGGCGTTGGAGATGAGGTAGCGCGTGGCGGCCTCGATCTCAGCGGGGACGGGGTCGCCGGCCTTGCGGTTGGGGTCGAGCATGAAGCCCGTGATGGCGAGCCCGGTGATGGCGACGGGCTCTGCCTCTCCCCACTGGCCGGTGGTTTTGTTTTGCTGAGCGCGGAGAAAATTCAGGCCGCGCTCGACGGAGAGGCGGAGTTCCTGTTTGAGGGACTCGTGGCGTGGAGGCTGTGTGGTTTGGGCGGAAGCGGTGACGAGGGAAAGAGTGAGGAGGAGGGTTGGGAGTTTCATGGTGTGGCG
>JANOBP010000499.1:0-7516 GCA_031411715.1 Verrucomicrobiaceae bacterium
GGAGAGAAGCCGGGAACTTACGGGCAGTCGCAGGATATTTGCAACCTTGGAGGAAAAGGGATTGACGCAGGAGGCCTCAATTCGCTAAATGATGATGTCTTTTTTAATTATTCACATACCTAACACATGAGCGAGCCCGATAACACGCAGCCACCATCTTCCACACCGAAAACCTCCGCGGTGCCACTGAAGAAAGAAACCGTCCGCATCACGTTGCGTGCTCGTCCCGGCGCTGGTGTCACTCAGGCTCGTGAGGCCACTTCTCCCGTTTCCCCAGTGACGGGTAGCGTGGCACCTTCCTCGTCCACGACCTCCTCGATCCCTCCGACGACGGCGAGAACCGCCACGGCTCCGATCCAGCTTCCGTCCGCTCCGCTGCCGCCACCTGCGCCGAAGTCAGCCACTTCCCCAGTGAAGCTCCCATCACCACCGATGGCTCCGCCAGCCAGGAAGACAACCTCCGCCGTGCCAGTGGCCTCAGCACCTGCTCCGAGTGCGCCTGCCGCATCCACACCCGTCGCACGCCCACCCGTGGCTCCAGGAGCACCGACCGCGCCACGCCCACCGGGTGCGCCGATGGCACCACGCCCGCCAGGCATGCCACCGACGGCCTCACTGCCTGCTGCCACCCGTCCGCTGGCACAAAACCCTGCCTCTCCTCCCGCCCCCCGCGTGGAAACCGGTGCGCCAACCGTCCCACTCTCCGCCGCACCAAAAGCCGCCGCCCCGCGTGCGCCAGGCTCCGGCACAGGTCCCATGGTCAGTGGTGGTGCCGCCCCTTTGCCCAAGGCGACCGTCAAGTTGCAGCCAACGCAGGCGATGCAGCGCCCATCCATCTCCGCCCCTCCCAGCGCGCCAGTGAAGCGTAGTGCTGCTGCGGATTCCGAGCAGTTCTATGAGGAAAAAGACCCCGAGGCAGGTCTTGTGCCTCTGTCTGCTGTTTGCTTCGTGCTCGCCGCCGTTTTGCTCGTGGTGCAGATGTTTGGTGCCGACTTGGTGACGCATGATGTGGCCGGGGGAACTTCCCCCATCATGGTGCCCGAGGCTGGTAAGCAGAAATGGGAGCAGCGCAGCGTCAATACCGGCGTGTGGTCCAACACCTTCCAAACGACCGAGTTGCCATCGATTCCTTGATTCGACTTCATTCGGAACTTAACCTCGCAAGCTTTTAACCCAACTCTCCTCACATGGCCCTCGCCTGGATCGTTTTCCTTTTTGCCATTCTCTCCCTCGCGCTGAATTTCCTGGCGCAGAGTGGTGGGATGTAATTACACCCTCATCTATGTGAGTGTGTTGCCTGCGTCAGTTTGACTGGCACGCGTGATGCTCTATAGAGAAGTGTGTTCTTACAACTCGCATCTCAACTTCAACCCATCCAAGGGGCTCTCGCTGACGAGTCCTTGGTGATGCGGCGATTTCAATCATGGAGGCGGTAAACATCCAGTTCGCCCCTGCGACGGGCACCGATCAGGAATGGAATGAGGCTTATGCCCGATTGGCGGACTACTTTCGCGCCTACCGACTGCACAATCGCATCCGCCGAACGCAACTGGTGCTGGAGTCGCTGCGTCGCGCCTCAGTAGCCCACGCGAAAGATCAGTCGCGCAAGCCTGTAGCGCACGCCATCGAGCAAGCGCGGCAAATGATGCATGACTGGCTGGGGCGCATCTATCAGGATCTGAAAATGACGGAGCCACAGATCGAGGCGTCCGGGCGTCTCGGCTTTTACATCTCGGATGGCCCGGATCGCTGGCCGCAGCACTTCATGGATGCCAGTTTCATGCCGGAAGAAATGTCCGCAGCGATGCAACAAGCCGTGCGTACCAGTGGGCCTAGTCTGCAAGTGTCCAAGATGACGCCGCGTGACATGGATCTCGGTTTCACGCATGTGGCAGAAGGAACCTTTGAGCAAATCTCCCGTCAGCCATGGCTGCGTTACGCCATGCTGGCCGTCTTTGTCGCGCTGGTGTTTGGTTACGTTTATAAACTGCTGCAATGAGCGCGCCTGCCCCACTAGCCGGCATTTTGCCACGCACACTCGCACGCGCACGCCGCGTGACCTTTCTAACGCTCACTTGTCTGGGCACCCTTCTCGGCACCTGGCTCATGGTGCGCTACTTGAACAAGAGCGGCGGCTTCCGCTGGTCGGAGTTCGGTCTGCTTGTTTGTTTCATTCCATTGTACTACCAGCTCAATGCTGGCTTCTGGACAGCTCTGATCGGTGTTTGGATGCAAAACCGTCCGAAAGACGACGATACCAATCTCTGGCACACCATTCGAGATGAAAATCCAGACTCAGAGCTCGGGGTTAGCGTCGCCATCATCATCCCTGTCTATAATGAAGACGTGACGCGCGTCTGGGAAGGGCTGCGCGTCACCTACGAGTCACTCGCCAAGACCGGCCACATCAAGAACTTCGACTTCTTTGTTCTGAGTGACAGCGACGATACCAACAAATGGATCGAAGAACAAACCGCCTGGCTTGAGCTCTGCCGACAGCTCAAAGCCTTCGGCAAAATCTTTTACCGCAAGCGCCGGAAGCCCATCAATCGCAAATCAGGTAATGTTTCCGACTTCTGCCGTCGCTGGGGCAAGCGCTACCGACACATGATCGTCTTTGATGCCGATAGCCTCATGTCGGGCGCGCTCATGGTGAACATGGTCCGCATCATGGAGAAAAATCCGGGCATTGGTATTCTGCAAACCTTCCCGAAGCAGATCGCCAGTGAGACGTTGCTGGGTCGTCTCATGCAGTTCGCTCAGTCATTATACGGCCCTGCTTTCATGGCTGGCATGAACTATTGGCAGAATGGAGAAGCCAATTTCTGGGGCCACAACGCTATCATCCGTCTTGAGCCATTCATCCAGCATTGCGCACTGCCGCCGTTGCCAAAAACAGTGCCTTTTGGTGGTCACATCCTCAGTCACGACTTTGTGGAGTCTGCGCTCATGCGAAAGGCTGGCTACGCCGTTCGTTTGCTCAATACCAATCGCGGCAGTTATGAAGAAGGCCCGCCGACACTGATCGACACGCTCAAGCGAGACCGCCGTTGGTGCCAGGGTAACATGCAGCACTTCTGGCTTCTCTTTGCACGCGGCTGGCACTTCATGAGTCGGCTCAATTTCGCCCACGGTGTGCTCAGCTATGTCAGCTCGCCGCTGTGGTTCCTCTTCCTCGTTTTCTCCACCATTCTCGCAGCGATTCCAGGCAATGTCCTGCGTGATGGCCCTGCCTTGCGTGCTGGCCACCTCCTCCTCGGCCTCACGGTGGTTTTGATCTTCCTACCCAAGTGCGTCATCGTCATGGATGAGCTCGTGACGGGTCGAATCTTCAAGAGTGCCAAACTCCGCCTTCTCGCACTTGTCAGCAGCATGCTGGATACCGTGATTTTTACGATCATGTCGCCTGTGATGATGTGGTTTCACACGCGGTTCGTGGTTAGCATCATCTTGGGGCAGGGCGTGAAGTGGGTGGCACAGCGGCGCAAGCTGGATGGTGTCGATTGGCAGGAGGCCATCCTCACCTTTGGCGGCGTCACCATTCTGGGCGCTCTTTGGGGTGGTGTCGCCTGGTGGATCGGCCTCACCTTCCTTCTTTGGATCAGTCCCATCTTCATTTCCATGCTGCTGGCGATTCCTCTCGCCATCTGGCTCGGCACTGGCCACAGCGGCAAGCGTTTTGGATTCTTCCTGAGTTCTGAAGAACTCGATCCACCCGCTGTGCTTCGTGAGTTGGAAAACAACCTTGCTGAAGTCAAAGGGCGCCTACAGCTCCCACCCGAGATCGAGCGCAATTACGGCCTCATGCAGGTCTGCCTCGACCCCTACGTCAATGGTCTCCACATCTCGCTGCTGCGCCGTCGCCGCAACGCCAAAGTCTCCCGCGAGTATCTCGATCAAATCGCTGACAAACTCATCAAGCAAGGCCCACAGGCCCTCCGCCGTCGTGAGATCAGTGCCATCATCAATGACACGGATGCCGTCACCGGTCTTCATTACCGACTCTGGTCCGCCACCGAGAGCGACCTGGCCCCATTTTGGTCTCTTGCCATCAAGCAATACAATCTCGCGGCCACTCATCCATTCACACATCTTCTTGCCCGAAAGAACCCTTCCTAGCAGGCGTTGATTCTCGCCCATATAAAGCTTGGCGCTCAAACGCCATGCCACTTCGATTTCTCGTCCATACCCATCCGCCTCGCCATCATGTCAGACACTGCCTCCGCCGCCTCACTCGTCGCCAACTTCAATAAATTAAAATCAGCACTCAGTAGGCGCATCGTGGGACAGGAGGCCGTCATCGAGCAAGTCTTCATCGCCATCGCCGCAGGTGGTCACAGTTTGCTCGAAGGTGTCCCTGGACTTGCCAAGACTTTGCTCGTCAAATCACTCGCCGATGCCATGCATACAGCTTTCGCCGCATTCAGTTCACACCCGACTTGATGCCCGCCGACATCACCGGCACGGAAATCATCCAGGAAGATGCTGAGACCGGACGTCGCAAGCTTGTCTTCCAACAAGGTCCCATCTTCTCCCAAATCATCCTCGCCGACGAAATCAACCGCACGCCGCCCAAGACACAGGCAGCATTGCTCGAGGCCATGCAGGAGCGTCACGTCACGGTTGGCCAAATCACGCACGAACTGCCCAAACCCTTCTTCGTTCTCGCCACGCAGAATCCCATTGAGCAAGAAGGCACCTATCCGCTTCCTGAAGCCCAAAAAGACCGCTTCCTCTTCCTCATCAAGGTCGATTACCCAACCCGCAACGACGAGCGCGAGATCATCAACCGCACCACGGGTGGTGAAACTCAAGAAATCGAAGCCGTCATCACCGCCGAGGATCTCCACGCCGCCCAACAGCTCGCTCGCAAAGTCCCCGTGCCTGATCACGTCCTCGACTTCGTCCTGGACCTGGTCCGCTCCACCCGCCCGAACGAACCCGGTGCCAGCGACTACGTCAAATCCATGCTCAGTTGGGGCGCAGGACCCCGTGCCAGTCAGATGCTCGTCCTCGCCGGCAAAGTCCGCGCCCTCCTCCAAGGCCGCACGCATGTCACCATCGACGATGTGGAAGCCCTCGCCGCCCCAGCCCTCCGTCACCGCCTCGTGCCCACCTTCCACGCCGAAGCCGAAGGCGTCACCGTCGATCAGATCATCGCTGAGATCATCAAGACGACGAAGAAGTCGGAGGCGCGCGTTCTCTGAAGCATGTTCACAGTTACGTTCATGCCAAAGGCCGAGAGGCCTACCGCTGACCCATATGACTCTTCATCCTCAAATCATTCAAAAAGAAGGCCGCAGTGAGTTCGTCGTCATTCCATACCAAGAGTATCTCGATGTTCAGGAAGCTCTCGAGGATCTGCATGACCTCCAGGCTCTCCAAGAGGCCCGCGCAGCGCACGAGGGTGAAACAGGTATTCCCATCCGCGAAGTTGGAGCACGACTCGGCTTCTAACTCGCGCAATTATTCTTCATGGTCATTCAGACTTGGTCATTGATCATTTCACCACGCCACATTCAAAGACTTTTTATCCTCCCCAAGTGGCAACCCTGAGCGACATCCTCCAAGCCGAAGACATCACGTCACTGCAGCATTTGCAGCTCTTCGCTCGTACCGTCGTTGAGGGCTTCACTACAGGTCACCACACGTCTCCGCATAAAGGTTTCAGTGTCGAGTTCCGCCAACATCGACCTTACGTGCAAGGCGATGAAATTCGCCGCTTGGACTGGAAGGTCTTCGGTCGCTCGGATCGCTTTTACATTCGTGAATTTGATGAGGAGACCAACCTCCGCGCCACCATCGTGCTCGATGCCAGTGGTAGCATGAATTACCGCGGGCAGAAAGGTGTGCTGAAGTTTGACTACGCGCGCAAACTCGCCGCCTCGCTCGCATACTTATTGATGAGCCAGCAGGATGCCGTTGGACTCATCACCTTCGACTCCAAAGTCCGCGAGGTCATCCCCTGCCGCACCAAGATCACGCATCTTCACCTCATGCTCGAAGCGATGGTCAAAACCGAGCCCGGACAGGACACGAGCCTTGCTCCCGTCATGGAATCCCTCGCGCAGCGCTTGAAACGCCGTGGCCTCGTCATCCTCATCAGCGACTTCTTTGACGATCCCGTTGCGTTGCTCAAATCCATTGGCGTGCTGAGAAAAAAAGGCCACGAGATCATCGCTCTTCAACTTTGGGACCGGGATGAAATCGATTTCCCCTTCGGAAACTGGGCGCGCTTTGAAAATCTCGAAAACAACGACGACTTCCTCCTCCTCGACCCCGCCGCCATCCGTCAGCGCTACATTGAAGTGCAGAAGAACTTCGCCGAGCAACTCAAAGAAGGCTTCCGCAAACACCAAGTCGAGTACTTGAGCCTCCCAACGGACGAATCCCACTCTGCGGCACTTCGCAGCTATCTTGCGCTTCGCATGCGATGAAATCCTTTTCGACCCATCTTCATCAAAGCGGAGCGCCATGCGTGAAGGGCAATTCAGTGCTCAGTGCTCAGTGCTTAGTATCAACCAGCGCTGCCATTCCGACTACTGAGCACTCAGCACTGAGCACTGAGCACTTCCCCCCACCGCTCCGCCGCACCCTTCGCTCATGACGTTCCTCAACGCCATCCTCCTCGCCGGCGCGGCAGCCTTCCTGATTCCGCTGCTCATTCACCTGCTGAACAAGCGCAAGGTCGTCACCGTGCGCTGGGGTGCCATGCACTTGCTTTACGAGGTCATTCGTCAGCGGAAGCGCAAAATGAAGATCGAGCAGCTACTCCTGCTCATCACCCGCGTCGCCATTCCCATCGTGCTCGCGCTCTGCCTGGCGCGTCCGGTGCTGACGGCCATGCAATCACTCGGTCTCGGCAGTTCCTCACTCATCGTCATGCTCGACGATTCCTTCTCCATGCGCGCACCCGCTGCGCAAACGGCTCTTCCTGGTGGCACCGTTCTCGAGCAGGCACGTCAGGACATGCAGACGATGCTCACGGATCTTCCCAAAGGCTCCAGCGCCCAAGTCATCCTCTCCGGTGGTTCACCGCGCAAGCTTCTCGACCAAGCCACCACCGCGCTTGATCTTGTGCCCAAAAAACTGACCGACTTGCCCGCCACATCCGGCCCATTGGCCGCCAATGAGGCTTTTCAGGCCGCCACATCGGCATTTAACGATTCACCCAATGCCGCACGTGAAGTCCTCATCGTTTCCGACTTCCAGCAAGCTGATTGGCAAGCCATCGCCGACGGAGCCACGCTGCCTGCGCTCGAAAATCTCTCCAAACAGGAACCCAAACCGCAAATCACCTTTTATCGGGTCGGCAGTGACCTCGCTGAAAACCTGAGCATCGCAAGCGCTGACATCTCGGCACTCGTTGCAGCTGAGTCACAGCCCATCGGCCTCCGTGTTCGCATCAAAAACCACGGCAAACGTCCATGGCAGGACATTCCCGTCCATCTCGAAGCTGATGGCGCACGCCTCCGCACCGCACGAGTCTCCCTCGCACCAGAAGGCGAGGCCGTTC
>JANOBP010000500.1:0-13610 GCA_031411715.1 Verrucomicrobiaceae bacterium
AGGCCCACCGTCTTGCCATCTAGGAGCAGCTCGCGGCGATAGGAGCGTAGAGGCGGCACGTCTCGGAAAATGTGAATCGCTCTGGACAGTTGACTGGGCTTCGCATATGCTGTATTACGACTCCTGACAAGCGCTGTGGCAGTCCAGGCATTTCTTTTGCAGCACAGGCAGGATCTGCTTTTCAAAGTTCACCGCTCCCTGGCTGGTGATGGTGGCAAGGGTGAGTGTGGTCAGGACAATCGGGAGGGAGCGAATCGCGAGGATGTACATGGCAAGTGGGAGGGGTTGGGGCAGGATGCGGGCGCATAAAATGGCGACTTTCATCCGTAGCGCGTTGGAAACGCTTGCCTCTTCACCTTTTTTCCAGGAAAACACTGACAATTCATTATGAGCCTCCCCAACAACTTTGCCACCGATGACATCCTTCGCCGTTCCACCCTGGCCATCGTCATGGGCGGCGGTGCTGGCACTCGCCTCTTCCCGTTGACCAAAGATCGCGCCAAGCCTGCTGTGCCACTGGCCGGCAAGTATCGCCTTGTGGACATCCCGATCAGCAACTGCATCAACTCCGGCGTGCGTCAGGTCTTCGTGCTCACGCAGTACAACAGTGCGTCGCTCAACCGCCACATCGCCCGCACCTATAAGTTCGACCAGTTCACGCGCGGCTTTGTCGAGGTGCTCGCCGCGCAGCAGACGCCTGATGGTGAGCGCTGGTATCAGGGCACGGCGGACGCGGTTCGGCAGAATCTCCGCTACTTCACGGAGAACAATTACGACTACTATTTGATCCTCAGCGGTGACCAACTCTACCGCATGGACTTCCGCAAAGTGATGCGTCAGCATCTCGAGAGCGAATCGGACCTCACCATCGCCACCCTGCCCGTGAACGCCAAGGACGCCACCAGCTTCGGCATCATGCACGCGGACGCGGACAATCGGATCGATGAATTTGTCGAGAAGCCCAAGGATCCCGCCGTGCTTAAAAAACTGCGCATGCAGGACGCCACACTGGCCGCGCTCGGACTCGACACCAAAGAGCCGCGCTTTCAGGCCTCCATGGGCATCTACCTCTTCAACCGCAAGGTGCTGGAAGAGTGTTTGGACAACAATCTCAACGACTTCGGCAAGCACATCATCCCCACCGCGATCAAAGACCGCCGTGTGCATGCCTTCAACTTCCATGGCTACTGGGAAGACATCGGCACCATCCGCAGCTTCTTCCAGGCCAATCTGGATCTCTGCCAGTTGGTTCCGCAGTTTGATTTCTTTGACTCCAGCGCGCCCATCTTCTCCCACTCACGTGCGCTTCCCGCCACCAAGATCAACGGTGCCACCATTCATCATGCACTCATTGCCGATGGTTGCATCGTCACCGATGCCCACATCGAGACCGCCGTCATCGGTGTACGCTCCAAGATCGAGCCCGGCACCACCATCCGTGACACCATCATCATGGGTGCAGACTACTACGCCGGCGCTGCTGGCACGGACAGCACCCGCCCGCCTCCAGGCATCGGCCGCAACTGCCGCATCGAGCGCGCCATCATCGACAAAAACGTCCACATCGGCGACAACGTCGTCATCACGCCCGAAGGCAAGCCATCCGAGATGGACGGCGAGAACTTCTACATCCGTGACGGCATCGTCTGCATTCCCAAAGGTGCCGTGATCCCTGCCGGGACGTGGATTTGAGTCACTTCTTCTTCGCCTTCAATCCCGAGAGGTAAGCCACCACATCGCGGATCTTTGGCTTGGTCTGCTACGCAGACTGATTGCTGTGCAGCCGCTCCACTCTACCGCCGCGCCGCCAGCACCAGCGTATGGCAAGCCTGACACAGCGGGTCCCGGCATCCTGTTCCACAGGAACAGGGCAGCTTTCAAAGTAGCCCAGTTGCTGTGCAACTGGAGTCTCCACCGGTTGCAGCGCAACCGGACCACTCTCACGATCTGAGAATGACCTTCAAGTTCGGCCAAGAAATGAAGTCTCTCCGGAAGGTCGCGCACTTTACAAAGCGTTTACTAAAGCATGGCGGCTCCAAAGGCATTGTCCGCGGCTAACAAATCAATCCCAACCCCATCGTCCATCATGACCTCCCTTCGACTCCATTTAGTGTCACTCATGGTGATTTCATCGCTTTCGTATGCTGAGTCCCCTTTTGAGCAAGAACTGAAGGAACTGACATCTGCACGCAACGAGGCTATTGATGCGTCAACGCGCTTGATCGACAACTACTCCGAGAAGGTGCTCGTGCCATTGATGAAGCGCGCAGGGGCCGCTGGTGATGTGGATGCGGCGGTGAAGATCAAGGCGGCTTTGGATAGGCTGCCAAATCAAGCGGAGAAGACCCTCCTCGGCGAGTGGGACCTGAGAACGACCACCAACTACACTTCCGTTATTACCTTTCTTCCCAAGGGTAAAGGCCTGAACTCTGCCGGTGATCCGTTCGAGTGGAAGATCATTGGACGCACACTCTATCTCGGGGACCTGGAGAAACGACCTGACGCATTTGAACTCCCGGTGAAGGACGGTCTGCTCACCGGCAGCAACCGATTTGGGAACGGGATCACGATGACAAAGAAACTGCCAGAGACCGGCCCTTCATCAGATGCGGTGCAGGATGAAACGCAGGTGAAGCCGAAGCGGAAACCTGCTCCTCAGATTCAGCGGATGACTGCCAGTTGGGATGACATACGGAAAGAGCCAGCGACAGTTGAGGTTCTGAATATGAAGTCCCTGCCACTGGGCGTGGGCCAGGGCAAGACCGCATGGATGCGAGTTCCTGACCAGTTAACCAAGTATCGGACGACGATATTCAACGCCACTGAGCCGATGAACGGCGTCGCCGATTACAAGGTGACGAAAGCGGGCTACCTGCTCGTCGCATGCAACTTTGATTATCAGGGCAACAGCGGCGGCGAATGGGAGGCAAGCCGATGGACACGGGAACAGTTCTACAAGAATGGTTGGCGTGAGGCCACCAACAAGGACTTGGGCGGTGCCCTCGTCAAAGGCGACAACCGTGAGCAGGTGGTGTTTGTGAAGAGGGTGGCAGCGGGAGAGAGCGGGCGGCTACGCTGCAACAAATACGACCCTCCGTATTTCATCGTATGCAGCAACGAACCGGTCGAATGAAGCCGAACAAAATCACTGGAGCGAACACGGGCGGGCCGCGTCAGTTGCCGATGCGCATGCTCGGGTCCGCCCGCGTTGCCCGCAAAGTCCTGAATCTAGCGGCAGTGGTCGTTGTGATGGCCGTCAGTTGTGCGATTGCGGCGGACACGGTGCCTCCCAGTGATGCAAGTGCGCTGCGGCTAGTTGACCAGAAGGAGGTTGAAGCTGGTCGTGCAGCAGCCCGAGCCGACATCGGTAAGCAGTTGATTCGATACGACATCGTTGGTCAGCCTTCGAAGATAGATCCTGAACTCAAGCGTCTCGCAGCCACCAAGTACAACATCTCCGTGACCTTTCATGGCTGCTGTGCTGGTCCCAGAATCGACTACGATCGCGCTTATCTCGACGTCGTCCTAGCACACCTCAAGGCACTCCATGGATTTGACCCTGTAGCTAGGCTGGAGAAGGAACTCAGGGAGAGGTAAGAAAGAGTCGGGGGTCGATAAGTTGACAGCATGTGTCAGAGGGGCCGTGGATATGAGGCCTCACTTCTTCTTCGCCTTCAAACCAGCGAGGTAGGCCACGACGTCGCGGAGCTGGGGCTTGGTCAACAGTCCGAGCATTGGAGGCATGATGCTCATGGGGGGCGTGGCGTTGGCGATTTGATCGCGTGGCACCGTTTGGAGTTTTCCATCGGGTAGGCGGAGGCGGATTTGTTGGGCGTCTTCTTTGTCGAGCGTGGCGGAGAGGCTCTTGCCGTCTTTGAGGGTGAGTGTGACGAGGCCGTAGCCGGGGGCGACGGCGGCGAGTGGGTTCAGGAGGGATTCGAGGATGTATGGGCGATCCTTTTGGCTACCGATGCTTTTGAGGTTGGGGCCGACTTGGCTGCCTTCTTTGGCCTCGATGGTGTGGCAGGCAATGCAGTTGGCTCCGAGGTGATTCGTGACGATGTCGCGGCCACGAGTGACGTCGCCGCCTTCGAGGAGTTCGGTGTTGTGGGTTTGGAGGGCGGCGAGTTTGGCTTTGAGGCTGTCGCGCGTGGCGGCGGCTTCGAGGATGTCGAGCTGGATGGCGGCGGGGGCTTTGTTTTGCGCGAGGAGGTCGAGCCACTCGGTGATGACGCTGTCGTCTTTGGATGCGGCGAGCAGCGAGAGGGCGAGTTGCTTGGTGGTGGTGTCGGCTTCCTTCAAGGCTGTGGCGGCTTCGGCGATGGCGCGGTCGGGCTGATGGGCGAAGAGTTGCTTCAAGGCCTCACGGCGGAGTTCAGCGGGGGATTTTTTGTCCAAAGCGAGATCGAGTGAGGTGCTGAAGTCGGCGGTGGTGGCGAGGAGCTTCAAGGCCCCGGCTCGGAGCGATGCGCGGGCGGTTTTGTCGGCGATGATCTGCTGCAGCACCGCTGGCTCGACGCGGAGTTGCAGTTGCATGATGAGCTCGACCGCTTTGGCTTTCAATTTGCCGTCCTGGATGGCGAGGAGGCCATCGATGTGCGTTTGCACGAGGCTGCCGAAGGCTTTGGCATCGCGTTGGGCCATGTCATGCGCGTGTCCGTCGATGCGGTCGAGGCGTGGCGGATGGGTGAAGGCGAGGAGAATGTCGAAGGCCTCGCTTTGCAGCTCGGAGGGTTTCAAAGCGGCCTGTATGACCGGTTCGGCAACGCCGAGACGCAAACAGGCGTTCAGGCCGCGGCGAGTGTGGCGCTGCGTGAGTGCGGAAAGAGCCTGCGGGATGCCTGCATCGTCGTGGATGGCGCGTTCGGCTTCGTCGGGAAATTTGCCGAGGAAGTCGGCGACCTTTGGCGAACGCTGCCGCGCGAGGGCGAGGAGGCTGCAGAGGCCTTTATCCTTCACCAGCGTGGCTTCATCCGTACAACCGGTGAGACCCGTGACGATGGCGTGGCGCATGAATGGATCGGCTTGCTCTTTTTTGGCGAGTTCGAGGAGCGTCCTCGTCGCAGAAGGCTCTTGGAGTTTCCCGAGAGCGATGGCGGCGTGGAAGCGGACGCGTGGGGAATTTGAAGCGAGAAGTGAGACGAGTGTTTTTCCGTCGGTGGAGGCGTCACCGAGCATTTTGGCGACTTGCGTGAGGATCTCGGGATCGGAGTCAGTGAGGAGCGCGGTGAGTCTGCTCGTTTCGATTTTTTTCGCGCGCAGACCTTGGCCGAGGCCCCAGATGGCATGGATGCGGGCGAGTTGTTTTGCCTTCTTGTCGGTCGCGACGGCCTGTAAGGCAGCGAAGTCGCCTTTTTTGACGATTTGAAACTGTGCAGCCAAACGGACGCGTTGATCACGGTGGGACAGATGAGCGGCATTGAGTGGCGAGTTGAGCAGCTTCGCGGTTTCTTGGCGCTCGGGGATGTTTTGAGCTGTGGGATCGTCTGCGGTCCAAATGTGGCCGATTTCATCGAGTGGATAGCCACCGCTCCAATCGGCCGTGATGAGTGATCCTTGCGGTGTGAAGGCCAATCCGATGCCCATGATGCCGCTGTGAATGACGCGGTCGTTTTTCATGACGAAGCTGGCTCCGCTCGGCTCGATCTGAAAGGCGTTCATTTTTCCAGACGGAAACTGGTTGAGGATGAAATGGCCGCGCAGCGAGTCGCCAAGCGCAGTGCCGGGCTCGTGGATGAAGCCGGCGGGGCCATTGGAGTAGTTGGCCAGTGGTGGCGTGATGAAGAGCGGCTGCGCGGCATGCGCGGGCTTCCAGATGCCGTCGCGCATCCAGCGGCTGTCGCTTTTCTGATACTGGTGGCCGCAGCGCCAGCCGGAGTCGCTGCGCTCGGTGATGTAAACGAAGCGCTCGCGCTCACCGGGCATGTCGGCGTCGTTGTCCACGCCGAAGAGATTGCCGAAGTCGTCGAAGGCGACTTCCTGGATGTTGCGCAGGCCGTGCGCGAAGACCTCGAAGCCGCTGCCGTCCGGCTCGCAGCGCAGGACGCAGCCTTCATGCGGGTAGAACCATTTCACGCCTTCCTTGCTCATCACGTTCACGCCTTTGTCGCCGATGCTCCAGTAGATGCGGCCATCGGGGCCGATGCGCGGGCCGTGCATGTCATGCCCGGCATACGCGATGTGCATGCCGAAGCCATGCGCGACAATTTCCCGCTCATCGGCGACGCCGTCGTCATTCGTGTCACGCAAGCGCACCAGATCCGGCGCGACGGTGACATAAACCCAACCGTCGTGATACAAGATGCCCGCAGCGATGCCGGTGACGACGCTGTTGAAGCCTTCGGCGAAGGTGGTGATATTGTCGGCAGTGCCATCGTTGTCGGTGTCACGGAGTTGGTAAATGCGCTCGCTGTGAACGGTGAGGTCCTTCCAGTCGATGGAGCCGTCTTTGTTGTGATCTTTGAGGCCGCCGCGAGGCTGACGTAGCTTGCCGGGAGCGAGTTCGCGTTTCAGGAAGGCTTCTTTGTCCTCCACGCTGGTGAGGGAGACATCATCAGCGATCCACATGGAGTGCTCGCGGATGTCGAGATCGGCCACTTTGCGCCGCGTGGTGGCGGAGACATAGACGCGGCCCTGTGGATCGACGGTGACTGCGACGGGGTCTGGCACGTTGAGATCGCCAGACCAGTTGTGGAGTTCGAGCGCGGCTTTTTTCTCAGCTGCGGCACATGGAATGGCCAGCAGCGCGATGAAAGCGAGGTGACAGAGTTTTTTCATGAAAAGGGCGAGGAATGGGGTGGGCGAGCGTTTCTTCTTGCCGCTGCAAAGCGGACTCGTCAAAGTCGGCGTGCGTTCGCCAATGCGAATGCATGTCAAACAACTCCAACCCACAATCAATCATGAGCCAGATCGTTCCCCTCATCAGTTCCGGTATCGCCGGTCCCCTCGGTGTCCTTCACCTTCCCCGCCTTTGGCAGAAAGCCTCCCTGGCTGCTGCTGGCAAGCTTCACGCTGACTATCCCGGCATCGGCTGCGGCTATGACCAAATGACGCTCGACGCGCTGGGCATCAACATCGACACCTTCAAGGATTTCATCGCCACGAAGCCAAGCTATCCGCAGCTTGAAAGCTGGATCAAGGCACAGCCAGGCGTGAACCTCACCAAGGGCAACATCTACAAGCACAACGCCTCCATCCGCGGCTACATCCACGGTGACGACGTGCGCACGAGCATCCTCGCTGCTGATGGCATCGCCGACGACGGCAGTGTGAATCCAGGTGCAGTCGATCTGAACAACTTGGACGACTGGCACATCTTCTGGGCGCAGGAGATCAAGTAATCCGATTCGTTTAACACGATTTAAACCCCGTTCGTCGTGAGGCGAGCGGGGTTTTTCTTTGGGCTAGATGCCCGATTCCAGCATGACTTTGGTCCAGCGCATGCGGAAGGAGCGGTTCTCCTCGGTGAGCTGCGTGGCGAGCGTCGTGGAGAGCTGGGTAAGACCCGCGACATGAGCAAAAACGGCGGCGAGTTCCATCCGGTGGAAGTAGTCGGTTGAGTCGGTGATTTGCGCGGTGAAACTCTGCGCCATCTCGATGAGGCTCTCAGGGGTAATGGAATCTAGCGGCACAGAGAGCGTGCCACCATCGACTTTGATGTCGAGCATGGCAGCTCCGGACGCAGCCGTAACGGTGCCAGCAAGGGTGCTGCCAGAGCGGCGCGTGAGCTTGCCAGACCAGCCTTTGGTGCTGAGGTCGGCATTGAGCTGGTGGATGAAGTCACGTGCCTGAGTGTAGAGATAGACACGGCTTTCGAGCGCGCTGCGCACTTCCTCCGTGTCAAACGTCTTCCCTCCCAGCATTTCAATGACATGGGAGTAATCATAGCTTTGCGAAAGCGAAGCGATGAGTTGGTTGAGTTGACTGAATTGCTCGAGGTCTTTTTTACGGCGCAGTTCTTGTTCCTTATGTTGTTTCACCAACTCAGCGAGCTTGATGGTGGAGATGTCTTGTTTCAGTCCTGCAATCAATTGATTGAGTCTGACCCTGAATGCCTCGGTTTTGAGTTTTTTGCCTTTTTCTTCCAGTGCTTTAAGCGCGGCCGCATTTTCACTGGCGATGGTACGCGGAAGCTTCTGCAAGGCATCACTCGCCAGCTGGAACTCAGCGATGTCCGCCTGATAGAGGTCAACAAGCACCGTATAGTACTTCACCCATTCAGGTGATGCTGTCGTCGTGGTGCTGGGGGTGGGTTTGAGTTTGGCCTGATGCGTTTTGAAGAACTGAACTGTCTCCGCACCAAGTTTCTCATCACCGAAGTGCAATTCCGCGAGGCCGTGCGCGAGGTAGCCGATGAGTGCCTCGTTGTTGGTGTCGTAGTTGAGTTGAGTCAGCGCTGTGCCAAGCGCCAGATTGGATTTCATGCGCCCACCTATGAGCTTGAAGAAGCTGGTTTCTGTCTCGGCACCACCGACTTCGAGATCCTTGAAGACTTTGGCGGCTTGATCACGATTCCCGAGCATGATCTCGCACAACGCAGCATTGAAGAGCGCCCAGCATTCCGTGAGTTGACGTGTCTCCTTGTTCCTGGCGATTTTTTTAAAATCATCACGTGCCGACTCAAAACCACCACGTAGCATTTGCTCACGAGCCTCGAGAAAGCGCTCTGCTACCGTTTTGCCGTCTTTTGGTGTGACAACTTCTCCTTCGAGTGATGTGGAGTCAGCTGTGGTGACTTTTGTCACGCTAACTTTCGTAGTGCGCTGACTGCCTTCGCCAAGCAGCCAGCCGATGAGAAACGCGAGCATGATCGCCGCAGCTACAGAGCCGATCAGTCGCGCACGGCGAGAAATGAGGCGGCGGCGGATGCCACTTTGATTGAGCAAGCCATCCGCGAGGCGAAGCTCCTCGACGACTTCGTCATAGTTGGCGAAACGGTTCTCCGGCTTGTAGGACAGCATCGCATTCACCACGTGCTGTGTCCGTGCCGAGAAGCGCAGCCCGGAGTCCTCGAGTGAAACGCGCCGCTGTTTGATCTGGCGCAGGCTTTCGAGAGAATAAGTGTCCGATTGATGCGGTGGTGTGCCGGTCAACGCGTGAAACAAGGTCGCCCCGAGGCTGAAAATGTCACTGCGGTAGTCCTCACGATTTTCGATGACCTTTTCCGGCGCGACGTAATAAGGTGTGGCCCAGATTTCCACGGACTGATCCGGCCCACGATTCACGAAGAGCGCCAAACCAAAGTCCACAACCTTGGCGGTGCCGGTTTCGGTGAATAGGATGTTCGCTGGCTTCACATCCCGGTGGATCAGGCCTTGATGCTGCGCGGCGCGGAGTCCTTCAGCTACCTCATGCCCAATGCTGAGGGCCTCACCTTCCGAGAGCTTGCCCTCACGCCGGATACGCTGCTCCAGGCTGCCACCGCCAACGAGCTCCATCGCAAGATAAAAATATCCCTGGTCATAGCCCACCGAGTAAAGCTTGATGACATGCGCGTGCGTGATGTTGGCGGTGATGAGCGCTTCCTGGCGAAACTGCTCCAAACGGACCGCATCACGGCTGTAGGTGCGGTTAAGGATCTTCAGAGCTACGCGGCGGCCTAGGGTCTCATCTTCCGCCTCGAACACCCGGCTCATCCCCCCCTCGCCGATCTGACGGATGATCATGAAGTGGTCAAATCGGCGGCGCACACGCACCATTTGGCCACAAAACGGGCATTTTAGCTTCGTGAACGGCTCCAGTGACGTGACATCAATCTTCTCCTGACACACGGGGCAGGTGCTAAGATAAGACTGTTCTGGTGGAGATGGTGTCACTGTAAGTTCACGGCTCTAACGCCGCAAATGGACGCTGGTAGTATGCCAAAAATTACAGTTTGCCTAATTAATTCTAATCTTGAGTATGGACAATGGATTTAACCGTCAGCGATGCTGCCGACAGCGGCCTGCGTTTGGACAAATTCCTCACGCAGCGGCTGCCGGAACTCTCGCGCACCCGTGTGCAGGACCTGATCAAAGACGGTCACGTGACCTTAAATGGACTGGTGCCCAAAATGGGTGCCACTTTAAAAGTCGGCGACGCCATCAGCCTCACCATCCCAGAAATCGTTCCTGTCGAGATCAAGGCGCAGGACATCCCGCTAACCATTCTCTTTGAAGACAGCGATATCGTCGTCATCGACAAACCCCCAGGTCTCGTCGTGCATCCAGCGGAGGGGAATCCTGATGGCACCTTGGTCAATGCCTTGCTGCACCACATTGGTGACCTCAGCGGCATCGGTGGTGAGATGCGGCCAGGCATTGTCCATCGGCTCGATAAAGACACGAGCGGCTGCATCGTCGTTGCTAAAAATGACATCGCTCACCGCCGTCTCACCGAGGCATTTGCCGAGCGTCGTCTCACGAAAGTCTACCTCGCTGCGATCAATGGTGTGCCCAAGGAAGCCAGTGGGCGCATCCAAAACAGTCTCGGCAGACATCCCGTCGATCGTAAACGCATGTCCATCCTTTACGACGGCTCCGGTAAAGAGGCCGTGACCGAATGGACGCGCCTCAGCGAGTATTCTGGCTGCGCCTTGATCCAATGCCGCCTTCTCACCGGCCGCACGCATCAGATCCGTGTTCATATGAAGGAGACTCTCGGTTTCCCAATCCTCGGCGACCCCATCTACGGCCACCCTAACCGCCAACGCTTTCCCACCGCACGCCTCATGCTCCACGCCTGGAAGCTGGCTTTTCAACATCCGATCCATGACCAGCCGATGTGTTTTGAGGCCAAAATTCCGCCAGAATACGCACCGTGGCTCGAGACTGCGGGAATGGGGGATGGATGACTTTGAGCTGAGGTAAACTCTGCGCTTGCCAAACGGGTCTCCGACTTGCCATGCTGCAACTGAGTTCCTGCCGCATATCATGTACGACTTCTTCCAACCCGAAAAAATCCTCGCCGCAGGTCCAGCGGCCAAGGTCTATCGTGGGGTTGAGACGGCCAATGGGCGCAAGGTTTTGATCAAGGTGCTGCTCCAAGAGAATGAGGCCACGCATCCGTATGATCGCGAGAAATTGCAGCTTTTGGCACCTTCACTGATGCAGCTTCGCCATCCGCAAATCGAAGGGCTCATCACCATGCTGCCGACGGAGGATGAATTCGCGCTGGTGTATGAATTCATGCCGGGAATGAACGTGCGGCAATTTGCGACGGATCGTCAGGCTTCATGCGCGGACCTGCGTGCGCTGGCTGTCCAGCTCCTGAATGCACTGCTCGTCGGTGAGCATCTGCGCATGCCTCATGGTGATCCAAAACCCAGCAACATCATCATCGCAGACCATCCGGCAGGAGGTTTGTTCCTCCAATTGCAAGACTGGGGCCTTTGGAGCACACGCGAGGAGCACCCACCCGAAACAATGTGGTTTCGTGCGCCTGAACTGCACCAAGGCGGCAAACCGACCTCTCAAAGTGATCTCTTCACCGCTGCAGCCAGTCTATTTTGCCTCGCGACAAATTCAGCCCCAGCTCAAGGCAGCACGCAGGACGAACTCGTCGCAGAATGGCAAGCTTTTGACATCGGGAGTCTCAGGCACATGCGGCCTGACATCGATCAAGCATTTAGTGACTGGCTCGGGTGGCTCATGCAATTCCAACCGCAGAACCGCCCCCAATCTGCTGCGCAAGCGATCGATGCACTGATGCTCAGTATGCACACCGGTGTCATTCAAATGCCGCCACGTCAGGCACCCGTCATGCCTGCCGGCTTCCAAACTGGCCATCTCGCAGCGAGTGGCAATCCGAATGCCCCAAAGCCAAAGCCCATCGCACCTCGCCAAACCACCGATGGGCCAGCCACAGCCAAAGATAATCCTGCGGCAGCCGCTCCAGTTGCCCCGAAGCGCAGCAATGGACGCAAAGCATTCATCATTGCACTCAATTTAGCCGCACTTGTTGTACTCGGTTTCATCATCATCGCGATGACTGGCAATGGAGGTGGTGGCTGGCGCAAAATAAAGGATGCGCTCTATGACAAACTTGGATTTGAGGTCTCCCTCAGCTCAAGTTCAAGTTCCGTGGCAGCATCAACACCTGCTGCTGATGGGGGCATCAAAGGCCGCTACATCCGCATCGAGAGAAAAGGCAAAGGAAAAGCCGTCATCGTCAGTCTGGCCGAAGTGCAGGTATTCAGCGGTAAGGAAAACGTCGCCCCAAAGGGCAAGGCCAAGCAAAGCACCGAGGAATGGGGTGGTAAGGCTGAATTTGCCATTGATGGCAACACGGATGGTGTCTTTGATCACAAAAGTGTCTCCCACACCAAAAGTAACGATAAAGATCCACGTTGGGAGCTGGACCTGGGGCAGGAGTTCCCCATTTCGGCCATCACGATTTGGAACCGCACGGAACCCGAGTTTGCTGAGCGCTTGAAGGACTTCAGCGTGAAAGTCCTCACCGCCCATCAAGGAGTGGTGTGGGAGAAAACAGTCGATGAGGTGCCAAAGCCCAGTCTGAAGCTGGATTTAAGCCAGTGAAGAGCACTCGCTTTAGTGAATCTGGAAATTAGCCCCATGCTCATTCTTGGCCTGGTTTTTCAAGCTGGCCTTTCTGCCTAGGCACGCTAGGGTGGCAGTCCCAATTTTGGCAATGCCCATTCGTTTCACCAACCTCTCACACTCAGTCTCGTGGCGCGGATTTTTTGCGCTGCTGGTGCTGACCATCATGCTGGCATCAGCGCAAACTGCCTGTGCGCAGGCCGGCAGCACCATTCGCGTAAGACTGGCAGATGGCTTTGATTTTCCAGTCGGTAAGCCGGACGCAGCGGGCTTCTACAAGGCACGTGGTTATTGGCCCAACGGCCACATGGGAGAGGACTGGAACGGCAGCGGAGGCGGTGACAGTGATATGGGCAATCCCATCTACGCGATTGGACGTGGCGTGGTCATTTTCTCTGAAAACATCCACGTCGGCTGGGGGAACTGCATCATCGTCCGTCATGTCTTTCGTGAGCCCGATGGCAAGATCAACATGGTGGACTCGCTCTACGCCCATTTGCATCAGCGCCTCGTGAAATTGCATGACCTCGTCGAGAAAGGTCAACTCGTAGGCACCATGGGTGGCAATAGCGGCATGTATCCCGTGCATTTGCACCTCGAAGTGCGCAAAAACCTCCACGTCGGCATGAATCGGTCACAATTTGCCCGTGATAACTCGGTTTACTACAGCCCCACGGCCTTCATCAACGCCCATCGTCAGCTCGCTGCTAGCTCCCAGAAATATGCTGTGCCCGTCAACAACTTCGCCCCTTACGGCGGTTCGAATGCTGACTCCGGTAGTGACAGCGGTAGCAAATCGACTGCCGTTTTGGTGCCAAAAGTCACCGGCATCAAAAACAGCCCTTCCGCCGAAGTACGGCCAGCTGGGGCCAATGATGACGAGGACTTTTGGGCACGTCTCAAAGCCAAAATCAAAGGTGGCCAGACTACAGGCGGCGCAGAGGAAAAGAAGTAGCCAGCCCCGCAAAAGCCGCTCAGAGATTCACCTTGCGATATCTCCCCTAGCAGTGGCATCTTAGCTGCTGACAGAGAGTCACTCCCCTCTCCATCACACAGGTTATGCAGCAGCACACC
>JANOBP010000501.1:0-9663 GCA_031411715.1 Verrucomicrobiaceae bacterium
CTATTGGCCTCGCCGCACTGCTGACAGCCCAATTTTATGCACCCGGGGACATCATCATGATCGACCAGGATGATCATCGCCTCGATATCGCCAAAAAGCTGGGGGCCACCAAGCTCATCAACAACAGCGACGGCAAGGCACTGTCTAAGATCAAAGCAATGACCTTTGGCAAAGGCGTGGACGTAGCCATTGAGGCCGTGGGCCTGCCTGCAACCTTTGAACTCTGCCAGATCATCATTGCCGCCGGTGGCCACATTGCCAACGTCGGTGTGCATGGCGAAAGTGTGCCATTACACCTCGAAACACTCTGGTCACAGAACATCACCATCACAACGCGCTTGGTCGATGCCGTAACCACACCACAGCTACTCAAGGCCGTCATGTCTGGACGTTTGCAACCCAAACAGCTTATCACCCACCGTTTTCCGCTCGGTGAGATTATGAGCGCCTATGACACCTTTGGTAACGCTGCGAGAGAGCATGCGCTGAAAGTGATCCTGACAAACGACTAACTCATTCAGGTCTTATGCTCCTAAAAACACTCGCTGACAAGACAATGGTCGAAACCGCTGCTGCACTACAGATTGCAGTAGATGCCAATCACTTTGGTGTCACGCAGATCCACAACGTCAAGGAGACCATGGCTAAGAATGGTATCGAATAGTAGGGTTAAACCCCATGTTCTTGGCCACTGAGTGAGGATGATAATGGCCAACTGATCGAATCATCATCCCATCAACCACATCTCATGAATGACACACCCTCGAACGCGAAAAAGAATGACCCAGTCTATAAAACTGTCGAACTACCGGCACCTCTAAAACCAGCATGGAAAACGCCGTCGAGAAAGCCATGAAGAGTGCCCACAAGACCGTCAAAAACCTGAGCTGGTTCCAGGTCACCGAAACACGCGGCTGCATCGACAAAGGCAAGATCGAACGCTGGCAGGTGACGCTGAAAGTCGGCTACAACTTGGAGGACTCATGAAAACTATCGACAAACTCAAGAAACTCGTGATCGAGGCCGAGGCCGTCCCTACCAAGGGCGAAATCGCCACCGACATCGCTATCTGGAAAGAACCCACCGTCGCCACCAGTCAGCCTGTCGAGGAGCAGACAACGAAGAACGGTGCGGCCACCCCCGACCTACTCGTCGATGCCGACAACGAGAAAGCTGAACTCGAACAACGCCTCGCTATGGCCCGCGAACACCATACGAAGGAGTAACCGTCGCCAACGCCATGTCTGATACCTCTCATGCCATCATCATCGCATCCTCAAAGCATTGCCTTCCTGGGTGACTACTCCCCAAGGCAGTGCGGGATTGCCACCTTCACCGAAGATCTCTGCGAGGCCGTTGCCGTGGCGGCACCTGCGGCGGAGTGCTATGTGGGAGCGGTCAACGACATCGCAGAGGGCTATGACTATCCGCCACGGGTGCGCCTGGAGTTGCAAGAGAAGGATCTCGATTCCTATCGCCGCGCTGCCGACTTTTTGAACTTCAACAACGCGGACGTGCTCTGCGTGCAGCACGAGTTCGGCATCTACGGCGGACCCGCAGGCAGTCACCTGCTGGCGCTGCTCAAAGAAGTGCGGATGCCCGTAGTCACCACACTGCACTCAATCCTACAAGACCCGAGTGCCGCGCAGCGCAGCGTCATGGATGAGCTCACTCGACGCAGTGACCGTCTCATCGTCATGGCACAGAAGGGAGCGGCGATCCTCCGCGAGACCTACAACGTGTCGGCAGCGAAGATCGACATCATCTCTCACGGCATCCCAGATGTGCCTTTCGCTGCTTCGGAAAGTTTCAAGACGCAATTTGGAGTCGAGGGCCGCCCGGTGCTGCTCACCTTTGGTTTGATCGGCCCAGGCAAAGGCATTGAGCACGCGATCGAAGCGCTGCCCAAGATCGTCGAACGTCATCCCAACATCGTTTATCTCGTGCTCGGAGCCACGCATCCGCATCTCCTAGCTCATGAAGGCGAGCGCTATCGACTGAGCCTTGAGCGTCTCGCTGAAGATCGCGGTGTGAAGGAGCATGTCATCTTCTACAACCGCTTCGTTTCTCCCGATGACTTGAAGGAGTTCATCGGCGCGACGGACATCTACCTGACGCCGTATCTGCAAGAGGCGCAGATCACCTCCGGCTCACTGGCCTATGTGTTTGGCGCAGGCAAGGCAGTGGTATCAACGCCCTACTGGCACGCGCAGGAGTTGCTAGCCGACGGGCGCGGTGTGCTGGTGCCCTTCCGTGACCCGCAGGCCATTGCCGAAGCCGTCAGCGGCCTCCTCGATGATCCCGAGCGCATGACCGAAATGCAAAATCAGGCCTATGCGATGGGGCGGGACATGATATGGCCCGCCATAGGGAAGCAGTATGTAGAGTCCTTTCAGCGCGCACGTGCCGACCGGAAAGCCAACCCGCGTGCGGCGTTCTCGGGTTGGACGCTGGAGGGACGGCCTTACGCGTTGCCGCCGCTGCGGCTCGATCACGTCATCCGCATGAGCGATGGCACGGGCATCTTCCAGCACGCGATTTTCAACGTGCCCAACTTCCATGAAGGCTACTGCACCGACGACAATGCCCGTGCCTTCATCCTCTGCTGTGTGGTCGACGATCTAGGCAGCAAGCCAGTGCAGGAGAACCTGATCCAGCACGCCACGGCTTACATTGCCTTCCTCGCTGCCGCGCTCGACTACACCAGCGGGCGCTTCCGCAACTTCATGAGCCACGGACGCCAATGGCTGGAAAACGCTGGCAGCGAAGACAGCCATGCACGCGCCCTCTGGGCCGCAGGTACTGGCGCTGGCCGCTCGCAGAATGAGGGACATCGCAGGCTCGCAGCGCAACTTTTTGAGCGCGGACTGCCCGTTGTCGAAGGCTTCACCTCGCCACGCGCGTGGAGTTTTGCCCTGCTCGGCATCCACGAGTATCTGCGCCAGTTCGCCAACCAACCCTGGATCAATACGCTGCGCGAATCCCTGACTGCCAAGCTCGTCGTCCGCTGGCATGACTCCGCCACAGAGCACTGGCCTTGGTTTGAAGGCTATGTCACCTATGACAACGCGCGCATCAGTCATGCGCTCATCCTCGATGGCCAATGGAAACCCCAGGGCGAGGCCTTGCAGATCGGGCTCAAGTCCCTGAGCTGGCTGGTGTCCATCCAGAAGGGCCAAACGGGATGCTTCAGGCCCATCGGTAGCAACGGTTTTTACCAACGGGATGGCGCACGCGCTGACTTCGACCAACAGCCGTTGGAAGCCCTCGCGATGGTGTCTGCCTGTCACGAGGCCTTCCGCTCGACACAAAACGAAACATGGTCGCGTGAGGCCAAACGAGCCTTCGAGTGGTTTCTGGGTCGCAATGATCTCGGAATACCACTCTATGATTTCAGCAGCGGTGGTTGCAGCGATGGACTGCACGAGGACCGCGTCAGTGCGAACCAAGGAGCTGAGTCCACACTGGCCTTCCAGCTCGCGCTCGCCGAGATGAAAAGCGCTGAGCAATGGATCACACCGCCCCCTGTACTTACACCATGAACATTACCCTCCGCCGCCATGAGGTGACGCTGCTGCCCGAGAGCGCACGCGTCATCATCCGTCCCTTCATCCCCGCTGAGTTGCATCGCATCACCACCATCATCGGTCGCGCCCTGGCACTGTCCGAAGAGGAGGTCGGCGCTCAGCTCAGCTTCGTCCGCCAGGAGTTCGATACTCGGCACTTCGACATCGAGTCATTGTTGCAATCGCACTACGAGAAGGTGCGACATCACATCTTTACCCAGCGTCCGCTCTCTCGGGAGCGGCAGTTGCTCATCGGTGCGCTGTTCTCGGGTGAGTATGCGCTGGAGTCCGCTGCTTTGTTCAATCCATCCATCGTGCCCCACCCTGACCAAACGGGTGCGCCAGATGGAGGACTGCGCTTCGTCATGAGCCTGCGTGCCACCGGTGAAGGCCACATCTCCTCCATCGAGTTCCGCGCAGGCACGATCAACGGGCACGGAGCTATCTCATTCGACCCCGTCTCTCGTTTTGTCACCGTTCCCGACGTGGTGACCAACCCAGGATACCGAAAGCGGCGCTTCATGATCAAGCTCCATGAGATGAGCCTGGACGACGACTACTCCGCTGCGGTAATGGCCCCGTTGGCAGATAGCTTCACCCGCAGTGAGCTGTACAAAAGCCTCGCAACCGTCAAGGAAGAGGCCCAAGTCACCTCGCGCAACCTAAACCGCACGCTGGAGATCATCCAATGGCTGGCCGACTCGAATTACGAGCTGCGCTTCAATCCAAAGCTCGCCATGAGCGAACGCATCATCTTTCCCGTCTCGCTCAACGAGAGCAATGGCATCGAGGACGCGCGCTTCGTGCGCTTCATCGATGATGATCAGTCCGTGATGTATTACGCCACCTACACCGCCTACAACGGGCGCGCCATCCTGCCCCAGCTCATCGAGACCGAGAACTTCCTGGACTTCCGCGTGCTCACCCTCAACGGCAGCGCCGTGCAGAACAAAGGCATGGCCTTGTTCCCACGCCGCATCGGCGGGCGTTACGCCATGCTCTCACGTCAGGATGATGAGAACCTATTCCTCATGTATTCCGACAACCCCCACTACTGGAGTGACCCGAAAGTGATCCTGCGCCCTTGCGAGATGTGGGAGTCCGTGAAGATCGGCAACTGCGGCTCGCCCATCGAGACCGAAGCTGGCTGGCTCGTCATCACGCACGGCGTCGGCCCCATGCGGAAGTATTGCATCGGAGCCGCACTGCTTGATTTGCACGATCCCTCCATCGTTCTGGGTCGTTTGCGCGAACCCCTGCTATGCCCAGAAGGCAACGAGCGTGAGGGCTACGTGCCCAACGTCGTCTATAGCTGCGGCTCGATGTTGCATGGGCGCACCTTGATCCTGCCTTACGCCATGAGTGACAAAGCCACCGCCACCGCCAGCATCTCGCTCGACGAACTGCTGACCGCCCTGCTGGCGAACGGCCCGCGTGTGTGCGAAGGAGCAACCTCATGAACCCGCCGCCCGAGCCTGCACCGCACGCCATCGAGAGTGCTGGAGGCCTACACCAGGGGCAGGCGCGGACGCTGGTGCTCATCGCACTCACGGTGGCCGGTCTGTCTCTCTGTTACCTGCTTGCAGCGCCTTTTCTGCCAGCACTCGCCTGGGCGCTCGCATTGGCCGTGCTCTTCACGCCGTTGCAAAAGTGGCTGGAGTCCAAAATCCCACATTCCAGCTTTGCCGCCATGATCGCGGTGCTGCTGGTCGCCTTGATCGTCGTCGTGCCGATCCTCTTTGTCGGTCAAAAACTCGTTGTCCAGACGGTGAAAGGGGCGCAGCTCATCGAGACCAAGGTCGCCTCCGGGGAATGGCGACGTGCCATCGAAGCACAGCCGCGTCTGGCACCCATCGCTGAACAAATCGAGCGTGACATGGACCTGCCAGGTACCGCGAAATCGCTCGCCACATGGCTGAGCACCTCCGCTGGCTCCATCATGACCGGTTCCGTGTATCAGGTGGTCAGCTTCTGCCTCATCTTTTACATGCTGTTCTTTTTCCTGCGGGATCGCCGCATCGCCCTGCATTCGCTGCACCGCCTCTCACCGCTTTCCAGGGCGGAAATGGATAGACTCCTCCTCCGCGTCAGTGAGACGATTCATGCCACGGTCTATGGCACGCTGTCCGTGTCCACTCTTCAGGGACTACTGGCGGGACTCATGTTTGGTTGGCTGGGACTGCCCGCACCACTGCTGTGGGGCGTGGTGATGGCCATCCTCGCGGTGGTGCCAATGCTCGGCGCTTTTGTCGTATGGATCCCCGCCGCGCTCTTTCTGGCCCTGGAAGGCAGTTGGGGCAAAGCCATCATCCTCACCCTCTGGGGCATGCTCGTCGTCGGCACGATCGATAATCTCCTGCGCCCCGTCCTCGTCGGCAACCGGTTAAAACTGCACACCGTGCTCGCCTTCATCTCCGTCGTCGGCGGCTTGATGCTTTTCGGTCCCGCAGGCCTCATCCTCGGCCCGGTGGCATTGACGATCACCACCGTTCTGCTAGAGGTCTGGCATCCGCAATCCGAGCACACGCCTTCATCCGTTTTTGAGCCAATACCGGTCAAGGATTCACTCCTCCTCAAAAAAAGCGCCCTCGAATGCTGGGAGAATGAAGGTGGAGAGACTCTACAGTCCAATCTGCCGTGAAAGCCGTTCCAATGCTTGATTCATCGCGGTAACGCGTCCTGTCATGGTCGGCTCAACGATCGGGATCGGCACGACTAGGCGGAAAAAGTGTGAGCTCGTCTCCTTGCCCGTTACTGGCTGCATTTTCCAAGTGCCTTGGAGAATCATTTGATTCGCCGTGTCAGGCTCAAACTGGGCGATCTTCACTTCGAGCAGATGGGAGTAATCCAGCGTCGTGAAGTTGTCCACGGGCTGAATATTCATGGAACCTGTCAGGCGGCTCAGATTGCTCGCCAGGACGCGTGAGATGCCCACATCGAGCGATTCGGCCCACAGGTCGAGCTGGCTCGTCATGAGCTGACCGTCTTTGCGCGTGACGAGCTGCATGCGGTCCAAGTAGCTCGGAATGGAGGGGCGATTGATGGCGATGGCTGGCGCAGCCGCAGTGAGGATGCGGTCAGGAACCAGCGGCTCCAGGAGATGGCGAATGGCGATGTCCTTGACGGGTTTGAACGTGCTACAGGCCGTTAGAGCCATCAGGGCAAGTGCTGAGATCGAGAAGTGTTTCATGGCTTGGTGTCTTTGCCGAGGAGTAGGGCATTCGGGTTTTGTTTGAGGTCGTTGGCGAGTTCTTTGATGGCACGAGAGGCTCGCTCGGCCTCCTCCAGCACGTTTTGCAGGCGCATCAGCACCGGGGCGCGTGGATTGGTGACGTTCGAGATGTCAGAGGATGCTTCTTCGAGCTTTGCAAGCGCGGCGGAGGCTTGTTGCATCGCTTTCTTGAAGTCACTCAGCACTGGATCAAGACCAGCATTAGCCTTTTTGGCAAAGCTATCAAAGCTCGCCATCGCCGCATCCATGTTGTCGATGGCGGCGGTGAGTTTCGTATTGCCGGTGAGCACGCGGACGTTGTCCGTGATGACCACGAGGTTGTCGTTGATCTCCTTCATCTTCATCGCGTTGATCTGCGTCTTAGCGCCCAACAGCGTGTCTTGTAGCTCCTTCACCATGCCCGCGAGGTCGATCCCATCGAGCTTTTTTAAACCTTCCTGGATACCTGCGAGCAGCGCATCAAGCTCCGTGCCGATGCTAGGCACCACGGGGTAGGGCGACTTCACTTGAGGCTTAAAGTCCAGGACCTTGGAATCAGGCGAGATGTCAAACTCGATGGTGAGCTGGCCAGTCACAAAGCTTTGTTGTTTCATGCGTGCACGCAGCCCGTCGGCCACGGCTTTCATGACGCCTGCCTCGGTCGAGAGGTCGATGCCGCCGCCTGAAGTCGAACTAACGCCGCTCAATTCCTTCTCGGACAACTCGATGACCACGGGAATGATTCGACGGTTCTGCTCTTGGTCGATGATCACCTGGATGGACGTGACGCGACCGATGGGCACGCCGCCGAAGCGAACCTCAGAGCCGACCAGCAACCCATCCGCACTCTTTTCAAAGTAGAGCTGAATGTGGCTGGTCTTCTCGAAGAATTTACCCGCACCAAATAGTACGAGCGCCGTGCCGCCGAGCAGGAGGCCAATGAGCGTGAAGAGACCGATAAGTGTGGGGCTGGCTTTCTTGCTCATGGCGGTGGTGCGGTGGGTTTGTCGCCGCGATTGAGAAAGAGCTGCACGGCGGGGTTGTCTGAATGGTCACGCAGTTCACAGGGCGGGCCTATGGCTCCCTGCGTTTTCGTCGCGGTATCCAGGAAGAGCGCTTTCGTGCCGATGCTGAAGATGCTGGCCAGTTCATGCGTGACGATGACGATGGTGGAGCCCTGGCTGTCCCGCAGGCCGAGGATCAAGTCGTCCAATCGGCGTGAACTGAGCGGGTCGAGGCCCGAGCTGGGTTCATCCAAGAAAAGGATGTCTGGGTCCAGTGCCATAGCCCGCGCGATGGCTGCCCGCTTTTTCATGCCACCACTGATCTGCGCCGGATAAAAGTCCTCAAAGCCGGAAAGGCCCACCAGTGCTAGTTTATAGGCCACCAGGTCGCGCACGGTGGATGCATCCATTTTCCCGGCTTCCTCCAAAGGCATCGAGATGTTTTCGCCAAGAGTGAGAGATGACCACAGCGCCCCGGACTGATACATGACGCCAAAACGCCGCATGAAAGCACTACGCTCATCAGGATCAGTCGCGGTGAAGTCTTCGTCGCCATAGAGAATGCTGCCTTTGGCAGGCTCCTGTAGGCCGATGAGATGGCGTAGCAGCGTGCTCTTGCCGCAACCGCTGCCGCCCATGATGACAAAGATGTCCTTGTCCTCGATCTCGAAATTGAGGTCATGCATGACCACCAGATCGTCATAGGCCATGGTCAGGTCGCGGATGGTGATTTTAGCGGCCATGATCAGATTTCTAGTAGGGTGAAGATGGCGGCAAAGGCGGAGTCTAAAACCACGATGGCCGTGATGGAGGCGACGACAGCCTGTGTGGTTGCCTCACCCACTGCAGCGGATGATTTACCCGCCTGCATGCCCATCATGCAGCCACTCATCGCGATGGTGACACCGAAAAAGACGCTCTTGATGACGCCGAGCGAGGAGTTCGTCATGTCCAAGGAGGCAAGCGTTTCGTTCCAATACAATTCCGGCGGAATACCCACAAAAGAGCCGACCAGCATGCCGCCAAAGATGCCGATAACATCCGCATAGATCGTCAGCAGAGGCATCATGAGCACCAGTGCCAGCAGCCGTGGCAGCACAAGAAAATCAAATGGATTAAACCCAAACGTGCGCAGCGCATCGATCTCCTCATTCGCCTTCATGCTGCCGATGTGCGCCGCGAATGCTGCGCCCGTGCGTCCGCTCATGATGATGGCCGTCATGACCACACCCATCTCCCGCACCATCGCGATGCCGACTAGGTCAGCGACATACAAGTTCGCGCCGAAATTGGTGAGCTGCACATTCCCCACAAAGGCCAGGATGAGGCCAATAAGGAAGCTGATGAGCGCGACAATCGGCAGCGCCTCAGCGCCGCATTGCTGCAAGATCATCCAAAAATCCGCCGAGCGAAAACGCGCCCGCCCCATGCAAAACCGAAGCAGTGAGAGCACGGTGAGTCCCGCAAACTCAAGGAAGGCTTGAACCTTGCCGAATAGGTCCAAAGTCACCCGACCTAACTTGTCGATGGCTGAGCCAGCATCGTCCGCCAGCTTTGTATCGCTTTCCTCCGGCACAGCGAGAGCCAGCACCAGCAATCCGCGCAGATTGTCAGGCAATCCCTCCAGCGGTGGCAGTTCCTTCTTGTCCTTCGCGGAGGTGGCGACGCTACGAAAGTGTGCAAAAAGAAACGCAGGCAGCGTGGAATCGTAAGCTCCCAGCGCAGCCAGTCCATAGCGGGCCGGGAGCCGGTCCGGTGGCTTACCGCTCACCTTTACGGCAGGACCATCACGCCGCCAATCACCCGCGAGTTCCAAAGTCACACCTTCCCCGTCTTGTTGCCAAGCAGCGGTGGGAGGAGGATGAGGTTGCGTTGTCATCCA
>JANOBP010000502.1:0-3292 GCA_031411715.1 Verrucomicrobiaceae bacterium
CACTCAAAGAAAGACAATCCATCGGCACCTCTCCACATCATGACCCACTGCAACGCCGGGTGGCTGGCCTGTGTGGACTGGGGCACGGCCATCTCTCCCATCTATCAAGCGCACGATGCCGGCATGAACATCCACGTCTGGGTCAGCGAGACCCGCCCCCGTGGTCAAGGCGCTGCGCTGACCGCGTGGGAACTGTGTGAGCATGGCGTGCCGCACACTTTGATCGTCGATAACAACGCGGGACATCTCATTCAGCGAGGTCTGGTGGACATGATCATCGTCGGCGCAGACCGCGTGACTGCACACGGTGATGTGGCGAACAAAATCGGCACGTATCTCAAAGCATTGGCCGCCAAAGCCCACGCGGTGCCGTTTTACGTCGCCCATCCGGTCAGCACCATCGATTGGAGCATCCAGGACGGCATCCGCGAGATCCCCATCGAGCAGCGTAGCGACCGTGAGGTCACGCACGTGTCGGGACTGAATGCTGCAGGCGTGCGTGAAGAGGTACTCATCACTCCAGCAGGCACCACGGCGCGCAATGACGGCTTCGACGTGACTCCGGCAAATCTCGTAACAGGACTGATCACCGAGCACGGTGTGGTTGAAGCCAGTGCGCAGGCACTGCAGCACCTGCGGTCGATGATGCCATGAAATGGCTCGTGGGCTTGCGTGGTTGGCTTTCCCTCGTAACAGAGGGCCATGGCTCACGCATCCCCCAACACACCTGACCGCTGGTCCCTCGAATCCTGGTTCTCCAAATTCGGTGCCACG
This sequence comes from Verrucomicrobiaceae bacterium, assembly GCA_031411715.1. Classification (GTDB taxonomy): domain Bacteria; phylum Verrucomicrobiota; class Verrucomicrobiia; order Verrucomicrobiales; family Verrucomicrobiaceae; genus Prosthecobacter. Next base: position 775 of record JANOBP010000502.1, read on the forward strand.
GATTACGCTGACTTTAAAACCGCTCTGGTCAGGGATGTCGAGGCACTGAAATCCCAAGCAGCAGCTTTGGAGAAAGATGCAGCGCCCATGGTGACGGTGATTGGTGCTTATGAGACGCTGAGTGACCGACTGGGCCACTTGTCGGCATATCTGGGCTGCCTCTCGGCCGATGATGCGAATGATGAAGCGGTGAAGGCAGATGAAGCCTGGCTTTCGACACTGGAAGCCGAGAGCACCAAGCTGCGGGCCGCCCTGCAATCCGCTTTGGCCGCGCTGAGTGATGCGGCATTTGATTCGATGCTCAAAGACGCTTCGCTCAAGAACGCCGAGCACGCGGTGAAGCGCATGCGTTACGAAGGCCAGCATCAGATGAAGTCGGAAATGGAGGCGCTGGCTGCCGACCTCAATGTGAATGGCCTGCATGCCTGGGGACGGCTGTACGATACGCTGTCGGGCAAAATGGAGTTTGAGATGACCTTCCCGGATGGTCACAGCGAAACGGTGCCGATGTCTCGTCGCCGCGCGTTGATGTCAGAGCCGGATCGCAAGCTGCGTGAGGCGGCGTTTCATGCGGGACAGAAGCCGTGGAATGATCATGCCGTGACGCTCGCAGCCGGCTTGAATGGCATCGCAGGCACGCGGCTGAGTCTGTATGGTCGCCGCGGCATCCCGCACTTTTTGGACACGCCTCTCTTTGATGGTGCCATGAGCCGCAAGTCGCTCGATGCCATGCTGGAGGCCATTCACACGCACATCGAGCTGCCGCGTCGTGCTTTGAGAAAAGCCGCGCAACTGCAAGGCACCACCGCTTTGCACTACTTTGACCTCGAAGCGCCGCAGATCGCCGCGCCGGAGGAAAAGCCACTCGATTGGGATGAAGCCTGTGCCACGGTGGACCGTTCGTTCAGCGCAGCGTATCCGAAACTCGGCGCTTACTTCCGTGAGATGCTGGCGCAGCGTTGGATCGAGGCGCAACCACGAGCAGGCAAGCGTCCAGGCGCTTTCTGCACCGGATCGCAGCTCAAGCACGAGGAGCGCGTCTATATGACCTTCCACAGCACCGTGCATGACATGGTCACGCTGGCGCATGAAGTCGGCCATGCCTGGCATTCCTGCGTGCTGCGGCCCGCGCGCTCGTTCGCCGCCAACTACCCGATGACACTGGCAGAAACGGCCTCCAACTTCGGCGAGATGATCCTGCTCGATGGCCTGATGAGTGATCCCGGCATCACTCCGGCAACGAAGGCCTATTTGCTCGATCAAGAGATGCTGCGCGCGCATGCCTACCTGATCAACATCCCCATGCGCTATGAGTTCGAAAAGTCCTTCTACACCGAGCGCGCCGCCGGTGAGGTCTCCGTCACTCGCCTGCGCGAGCTCATGACCGAAGCCCAGCGCAAGCTCTACGGCGACACCCTGCTCGATGACGGCACCGACCCCATGTTCTGGGCCTACAAGATGCACTTCTTCATCACCGGCGTGTCCTTCTACAATTTCCCCTATGTCTTCGGCTACCTGCTCAGCCAGGCGCTGTTCGCCCGCTTCAAAGCCGAGGGCGCGTCCTTCCTGCCCCGCTACGAGGCCTTCCTCCGCCTCACCGGCAGTGCCACCTGTGAGGAGGTCGTGAAACAAACCCTCGGCGAAGATCTTACCAACCCCGAGTTCTGGGCCACCGCCTTGAAAGCCATGGAACCCGCGCTGGTGGCGTATGAGTCCGTGAAAACTGGCGTCTGACTGTGATCTCACGCCGCAACATGAGCTGGCCCCCGCACTCCATCCGCGCCGGTATCAGCAACGCCGAAGAGGCCGCGTAGCAGCGCTTACCTCGCGATGAGCGGCGACACCCATCCCGGCTGGAGGGGCGGTGAAGTCGCATCCTTGAGGGACGTACGCCATTCCTCATCCGTGTATGTTTTCAAGTCATGCCTCTCCAGATACGGCAGCACTGCGCCTCGGCACAGCACCTCATGCCCTTCCCAAGGATACAACACATAGAGAAACCCCGGCCGATGCCTGCGGTCAGCGCTTTCTGAGTTCTGAGATTGGTGAAGACCCGCGCCGCCTTCGGCACGTTGTCCACAGCATGGGTGAAGTGGCAGTCCGTGAAGGAGGCCAGTGTCAGGCCGAAGTACTCCAGCCACGCGCCATCGCCAGCGTCGGGGCCTTGCCCCTGCATCTGCTTGTGTGCCAGCGCGGCCAGCTTGGTGCAAACTTCGGCAAGCGCTTGAAATCGCACAGGATTCCTTGCCAGACATTCTTCCCATACTTTTTGAGCAAACGGGGTCATTTTGCCAGATTGCTGCTTCTCGATCAGCGCGGCACTTTCGCGCAAAACTCGCGCTCCCTTCGCCAAGCTCTGCGGGTCATCAAAACTAACCAAAATGTCAGCGTTACTGAGCAGTTCGAGTGCCGACAACTGGCTTTGAGATATGAAGAGGCCGGGCTGCTCACCGGCAGAACCTGGCACGATCTTGATCGTTTCAACTTCGCCAGCCTGACGGCGAAGATCGCGGGCGAT
>JANOBP010000503.1:0-1149 GCA_031411715.1 Verrucomicrobiaceae bacterium
CACCGGCCCCACCGGCAGTGGCAAATCCACCACGCTTTATGCCTTCCTCACTGACCTGAATCAAACTCATCGCCGCATCGTCACCATTGAAGATCCAGTGGAGTACAAGATGCCCGGCATCGTGCAGATTGCTGTGAAGCCGGAAATCGGTCTGACCTTCGGCACGGGACTGCGTAGCATTTTACGTGGCGATCCCAATGTCGTCATGATCGGTGAAATGCGCGATCTCGAGACTACGGAGATCGCCGTGCGCGCCGCACTCACTGGCCACTTGGTTTTCAGCACGCTCCACACCAATGACGCCATCGGCGGCATCACACGCCTCATCGACATGGGAGTCGAGCCCTTCCTCGTCTCCAGTGCCGTGCGCGCTTTCTTTGCCCAGCGCCTCGTGCGCAAGCTCTGCCCCTTATGCAAAGCGCCCACCGCTATCGATCCAGCCTACCTCAAGTCAATCAGCTTCCCCACTCACCTACCGGGTAAAATCATGCGCGCCGTCGGTTGCGAAGGCTGCCGCGGCAGCGGCTTCCAAGGCCGACTCTCCATCTACGAGGTCTGCCTCGTCACTCACGCCTTGCAGCATCTGATCAATAGCCGTGCGCATCCAGCTGAAATGCTCAGGCAGGCCCTCAAAGACGGTTACATCCCCATGCGCGGCTACGGCTTCCAAAAAGTCCTCAGTGGCGAAACCACCATCGAGGAAGTCCTCGCCGTCACAGCCACGGGTGAGCGCGCTCCCTCATCATCAGCCACACCTGTCGTCGCCACTCCCACACGTCTCGCTGCCTAGACACCACCATGCCTCTCTTCACTTACAGCGCTGCCAGTCCCTCCGGTATCATCACCGGCGAGCTCATCGCGTCTGATCGTAGCGAAGCATTCTCATTGCTCGGCAAAAAGAAAATTCAGCCCATCAAGCTCGAAGCCGCTGGCGACTCCAAGACAGCATCCAAATCAAAATCCGCGGCCAAAACGACCGCCGCAGAAACCATCAACGGACCCATCAAGCTCAAGCTCAACCAAGTGGTTCTTTTCATCGAAGAACTCGCGGATCTCGTTAGCGCTGGCATTCAGCTCGAGCCAGCACTCGCCACCATGGAGCGCCGGCGCGAGCTATCTGGCATCAAAACACTAGCCACCACACTGCGC
>JANOBP010000504.1:0-9670 GCA_031411715.1 Verrucomicrobiaceae bacterium
GCTGAGAATCCGCGCGAGTTCACACACGAATCCGATCTTCATCATCGTGAACGAAAAGCCCATCCGCGAGAAACGCAGCCTGGAATGGTGCCTCAAGAGCGTGGATCAATGCTGGACGCAAAAAGAGGCGCTGATTGATCCCAAAGAGCATGCGGATGCCGTGGCGGCTTATGAGCATGCGCGGAAGGTTTACCGTGAGAGATTGATGGAGTGAGTTTGTCACCACAACGCATGAACGTGCTTGCCTTCATGGCTACGTGAACGCACATTCCGCGCCCCAACCCCACCTGAATGCGCTGCCCCAAATGCGGAAGTTCCCAGGATAAAGTCATCGACTCTCGCGAGGCGCGGGAAGGGCATGCGATCCGGCGGCGGCGCGAGTGCATGAAGTGTGACTTCCGATTCACGACCTATGAAATCGTGGAGCGTGAGGAACTGCGCGTGGTGAAGCGTAATGGCGCGCGTGATGCCTTCAACCGTGACAAGCTCATGAGCGGCGTGCGCAAGGCCTGTGAGAAGCGGCCGGTGAAGATGGAGGATCTGGAGACCTTGGTGGATGAAATCGCCAATGAGCTCGAAGAAGAGGGTTACCGCGAGATTCCAAGCACGGTGATCGGCTCCAAGGTGATGCGCAAGCTGGAGGCCATCGACCACGTGGCGTATGTGCGTTACGCGAGTGTCTACCGGCAGTTTGAAGACGTGGGTGAGTTCATCGACGAGATACAGAGTCTGGGGAAACGCCGTTTGAAGGAGAAAGGCCAAGTGGAGCTGTTTCCCTGATTTTTTATGAGCGAGAAGACTATTTTTCAGAAGATCATCGGTCGGGAGATTCCTGCACCGCTTGTGTATGAGGATGAACTGGTGGCTGCGTTCAATGACATCAATCCGGTAGCACCGACGCACATTTTGATCGTGCCGAAGAAGCTCATTCCGCGTGTGGGTGAGGCGGCAGAGGAGGATCAGGCCACACTGGGTGCGCTGCTGCTGGCGGCGGGTAAAATCGCAAAAAAACTGGGCATCTCCGAGCGCAGCAAAGGCTTCCGGCTGGTGATCAATCACGGATCTGATGCTGGGGAATCGGTCCCGCACCTGCATGTGCATCTTTTGGCGGGTCGCCGGCTGGAATGGCCGCCGGGCTAGTTTTTTTGCAACTTTGGGCCACCACCGTTGTTTTTTGTCATCATGGAACCGCTATCACCACAAGACCCGATTCACCAACTGCTGGGCAAGGCCCGCAAGGTGGAAGTGCGTCCGAATTTCACCTCCAGCGTGATGCGCCAAGCCAGGCAGACTCCGCAGGAGCGTGGCTGGCTGGCAGCGCTGCGCGCCTGGTGGGAAGAGGCTCCTTCAATGGGGCGCTTGGCCGTGGCTGGTGGTGGCGTAGCGGCAGTTGCGGTGACTTTCTTGATGATGCAGCCGACTGATAAGCCGGTGACAATCGTGGATACGACGCCTGTGGTCAGCCCTGAGTTGCCGCTGGCACCCGAAGTGGAAGCTCCGTGGGAAATGGCGGTGGAAACCGAGGCACTCCTGGCGGTGGAGGACACCTCGCAGTTCACGGACAGTGAGATTGGTTTCCTGCTGTATTAAGGCAGCGTTTTGGCGACCTTGTCGAAGCCAGCTCGGACGGTGCCGTCGGAGGAGATGAGGGGCTGTGGGTTGGCGACATGGCCCAATGTGCGGATGCCGGGGGCGTCCTTGGTTTTGTCACCGAGATCGGCTTTCATGGCTGCGGCTTGGGCAGTGAGCTTGGCGACTTGATCAGGATGATCGGCTGCGACGTTGTGGGCTTCACCGATGTCGGATTCGAGATTGTAGAGCTCGTTTTTGTCGAGTTGGAGCTTCCATGGGCCACTGCGGACGGCTTGGAGGTTGAAGCCGCTGTAGTAAAAGAAGGCGTCACGCGTGTCGAATCCCTCGACTTTGCCAAGCAGCATGGCGGAGAGATCCTCGCCGTCGATTTTGCGAGCGGCGTCTAGTTTGGTGCCTGCGATCGAGGCGAAGGTGGGTAGCCAGTCGATGTGCGCGGTGATGGCCTTGGTTTGGCTGCCAGCGGCGATCTTGCCGGGCCACCAGGCGAGGGTGCAGACGCGCATGCCGCCCTCAAGGGTGCTGCCTTTGGCGCCGCGGAGAGGGGTGTTGTCTGCACCCTGATTGGTGGGGCCGCCATTGTCACTGGTGAAGACGACGAGGGTATTGGAATCGAGCTTGAGCGTGCGCAGGGAGTCGAGGATCTGGCCGACGGACCAGTCCACTTCCAGAGCCCAGTCTTTTTGCAAACTGACGCCGGATTTACCGATAAAGTCCTGATGCGGGTAATGCGGGAAGTGGACAGCATTGTGCGCGAGGTAGAGGAAGAAGGGCTGCTTTTGATGCTCGCGGATGTAGGTGACGGCGCGCTCGGTGTAGCGGCGGGTGAAGGTGTGTTGTTGGGCGGCCTTGACGCGCTCCACGACGTTTCCGCCATCCAGCAAGGGCAAAGGGGGCTGGGCGTTGCCTTTGAGGCCGGTTTCGTCGTCTGTGGCTGCTTTTTTGGCGGCTTTTGCTTTGGCATTGGATTTGGGCAACGGCTGGCCAGGATTGCTCTTGGAACCCTCGGAAGCGATGCCCATGTCGTTGGAGTACGGGATGCCGAAGTAGCTATCGAAACCCTGCGCCGTGGGCAGGAACTCCGGCTGGTCACCGAGGTGCCATTTGCCGATGCAGGCGGTGGCATAGCCGGCTTGACGGAGCACTTCCGCGACGGTGACCTCCTCTGGATTCAGTCCAACTGCAGCAGCGGGAAACAGCACGCCAGGGATGGGCAGCACGCGCTTAGGATAGCAGCCGGTCATCATGGCGGCGCGGGATGGGCTGCAAACGGGTGCGGCGTAATGGCTGGTGAGTTTCATGCCCTCCTTGGCCATGCGGTCGAGGTGTGGCGTGGGGACTTTGGAGCCAAACGGCCCGATGTCCGCGTAACCGAGATCGTCAATGTTGATGAGGATGATGTTCGGCTGCGCGGATGCCGTGAGCAGTGGACAAAGAGCAAGGAGGATGACGAGGAAACGCATGGGCAGCTCTAAACGCAGGCAGCGAGGCTTCTTATCAACGTGCAGGGTGATCTTGCCGACCAGGCCGAGCACGTCCGTGCTGAGAGTTGAGCATACTTCACGCAGCGCTTGAGAACAGGACTGGGTCTGGGGCCAAGAAGGATGCGTTCAGCGGAAAATTGTGCGTTCATAGAGGAGGCGAGTATGGGCAACGGCCCCGTCACCTGCCCACTGACTTCTTGCGCCCGAACCGCTCAGGCGCGAGAAATTGCCAAGCATGCGTCCGCTCACCCTCCTTATTCTGCTGTGCCTCCACGTGGAAGCGCAGACGCCTCCTCACGAGTATTTCATCAAGGGCAATGCTGCAGACGCGAAGCCCGCGAAGACTAGCGGTGGTCTTTTTCTCGCTGGCGGCGGTGGACATGTCATGGCGGGGTGGAAGTGGTTTATCGAATGCGCAGGAGGGGGTGACATCGTGGTGCTCAGCGCCTCAGGCACGGATTTTTACCAGGGCTTCGTCATGGACACGATCGGTGGCGCTGACTCGGTGGAGACAATCAAATTCAATGACGGCAGCGCCGCACGCGACCCGCGTGTGCTGGAGATCATCGCGAAGGCTGACGGCATTTTCCTCTCGGGTGGCAAGCAGACGCGTTACCTCGAGTGGTGGAAAAGCACGCCCGTGGCCGATGCGCTCAATGCCCACATCCGTGCCGGGAAGCCTATCGGCGGCAGCAGTGCAGGCCTCGCGGTGCTTGGCGAGCACTATTATGCCTCGATGAACGGCTCCGTGACCTCGAAGACAGCGCTGCCAGATCCTTTTTACCGCATGGTGGACCTGGGCACCGGCTTCATCCGTGCGCCGCTGCTCGACGGTGTGCTGATGGACACGCATTTCAGCCAGCGCGAGCGATTGGGACGGCTGCTCGTCTTTCTGGCGCGCATCACGAATGATTTAAAACCGCAACGCCTCGCCGGCATCGGCGTGGATGAGGGCACCGCGCTCTGCGTGGAGCCAGACGGCACTGGGCGCGTATTCACCGAGAAAAACGGCTGCGCCTGGCTCGCGCAGCCCACACAGCCGCCCAAGACTGTCGAAGCCGGAAAACCGCTCGTGTTTGAGCACGTCAAAGTCACCGCCATTGGTCCGGAGAGCGAGCTGCATCTGCCGAAACTCGAAGTCACGCGCCCCGTCAGCACGCGTTACGTCAGCGCATCCGGCGGCCAACTGCACTATGATCCCACACCGCCATGAAACGCCTCCTTCTCGCTCTGATGACTGCCTCGTCCCTGCACGCTGAGTCGCCCATCACTCTGGTCATCCACGGTGGTGCGGGGGTGTCGCGAGATGAATTGAGTGCGGAACAAGAGACTGCTGCAAGGGCCGCTCTCGAAGCCTCACTCCGTGCCGGTTTCAAAGTGCTGCAAAGCGGTGGCAGCAGCCTCGATGCCGTCAGCGCGGCCATCATCGTGCTGGAGGACTCGCCCTCCTTCAATGCCGGTCGTGGCGCGGTGCTCACGGCCGCTGGCACGGTGGAGATGGATGCCTCGATCATGGATGGCTCCACCTTGAAAGCGGGTGCGGTCGCTGGCGTGCAAGGCGTGCGCAATCCCATCCGTCTCGCCCGCGCGGTGATGGATCACACACCCCACGTCCTGCTCATCGGCACCGGTGCGGAGGCCTTTGCGCGTGAGCAAAAAATGCCATTTGAGCCGCTGGAGTATTTCGTCATTCCTGAGCGTGTGAAGCAGTTGCAAGAGGCGAAAGAAAAAGCCGCGAAGAAGCAGGCGTCCACTGAGTCACTGCCCGCCTCGTTCAAAGTCGGCACCGTGGGCGCGGTGGCGCTCGACCAGGCCGGTCATCTCGCCGCTGGCACATCGACAGGTGGCATGACCAACAAACGAGCCGGGCGCGTTGGCGATTCACCGCTGATTGGCGCGGGCACCTACGCCGAGGACGGCCTCGTGGCCGTGTCCTGCACCGGACACGGTGAGTATTTTATCCGCTGTGCCGTCGCGCACGATGTCGCCGCGCGGATGAAGTATCAAGGCATCACGGTTGGTGATGCCACGCGAACGATCATCCATGAGCGCCTCAAGCAAATGAAGGGCTCCGGCGGACTCATCTCTCTCGACGCGAAGGGCAATGTCGCCACACCCTTCAACACGCCAGGCATGTTTCACGGCGTCATCCGCGCCGACGGCACGATTCACATCGCCATTTTTGAAGAGTAATCCTCAATCCACAAAACTGAACTCGTTCAGGTTCAAGATGACTCGGCAGGTGTTTTCCAGTCCCTCTTGTTTGGCGTAGTCGATGAGCGGAACAAGTTCTTCGGGCTTTGGATCACGGGAGAGGGCGAGGGTGAAGGCGCGTTTGGTTTGTGCTTCGAGGCCTTGAGCTTCTTTCGTCACGCGCTGGGCATAATGCTTGGCCATGGCGACGGTGAGGCCGTTGTTCATCATGGCGAGGGCTTGGAGGGGGCTGAGGGACTCGTTGCGCTTATCCACACGCATGGAGGGATCCGCGCAGTCCATGACGGTCATGAAAGGCTGCTGCTGCGAGCGCACGATGAAGCGGTAGATGCTGCGCCGCCATGACTTGGGGTCTTCGGGATCGTGCAGGGTGTATTCGTAGTGCGGGCTGTGCTGGGGCTTCTCGATGATGAAGTCCTGGAAGCTCGCGCCGCCCATGGTGAGGTCGAGTTTGCCACTGACGACGAGGATGGAATCGCGAATGGACTCGGCATCGAGCTTGCGGCGGTTTTGGTGGGAGAGGAAGACGTTGTTGGCGTCGGATGAGACCAGTCCATCTGACCGCTGCCGATACGTATCGCTCATCACGATGAGCTTGTGCAGCTTCTTGAAACTGCCGCCGAGATCATCACGAAAAGTCAGCGCAAGCCAGTCGAGTAGCTCAGGATGGCTGGGCTTGTTGCCCATGCGACCTAAGTCGTTGGCGGTATCGACCAAGCCTTTACCAAAGTGATGCTGCCAGACACGGTTCACGATGCTGCGCCAAGTAAGAGCGTTGCTTTTGCCGGTGATCCATTTGGCTAAAGCAGCCCGTCGGGCTGATTCGTCGGTGCCTTCGACTTTGAAAGGCAGGCCAAAGAGTTTGCCGATTTGCGTGATGCTTCCAGCGCTGACTTCCTGCGCGGGCTGTTTCATGTCACCGCGCTTGAGCACTTGGATGGTACGCGGGATGCCATGAGTGCCTTTGAAGGCACCGCTGCCGTAGTGGACGGCTCCAGCATAGACTTTTTGCGGCGCGGGCAGTTGCGGCAGAGCATCGCGCTGCTGGCGTGCGGCGCGGAGCTTCTTTTTCGTGGCTTCATCGGCCTGCGCGAGCATGAGGGCATCGCGCTCGCGGATGAGCTTCTGTTTGTCTTCGTCGCTGCGGCTTTCGGGAGCGATGCCGTCAGTGAGATTGACTTTCCGCCAACGCGGCGCGGCCTCGATGCTGTCCAGCGAGGTCACCGGGCGGCCCGCAGCGAGGTTGGGGCCGGTTTTGCTGTCATAGACCTCCATCTCGGCCAGTGCGAGGATGTAGTCATTGGCGCGTGGCGCGAGCTTCACGGCGGTGACGCGCACAAAGTGCCCCGTGACGCCATCATCGCCCGCCGTGCCGGTTTCAAAGGGCTTCAGGCCCGGATTGGCGAAGTCGTTCATGAAAGTGGCGTCATGCTTCCGCCACACGAGTGTGACGCCGGTTTTGAAAGTGGGATCGTCACTGACTTCGATCTTGAAGCGCACCGGGAAGCCGAATCCGCCGCCGATCTTGCCAAAGTCGTCGTAGCAGGGCTTCAGCACGATGCGATCGACCTGCACGCTCTTGCCGAGATCGACCTGCACCCACTTCACCGAGTCCTGCGTCGGCGAAATGGCACTGTGATAGCCGAAGTCGGGTTTTGCGTTCGGATTCGCGCCTTTTTCAGCCGCGCCGTCGATGCGCTTGCTAATCGCGGCGTAGGCTTCACCGGCTTTTTTCTTCAAAGGCTCTTCAAGCGCGGCGATCTCGTCGGTGAGCTGCTTCTTCTGGTTTTGCAGCGTGGCGAACTTCTGCATCGAGGCGTCGTCGGGATAGTAATCGACATCGGTGCGATCAATGCCTGCGAAGACGGCCTGAAGTGAGTAGTAGTCCTCCTGCGAGATGGGATCGAACTTGTGATAGTGGCACTGCGCACACTGCACCGTGAGTGAGCAAAAGGTGCCAATGGCGTTTTGCACCATGTCATCGCGGTCGAGGTGGCGAGCGATCTTGCCATCGAGTTTCGTCTCCGGCACTTCCGCGTGCCCAATGAGATCCCACGGACCTGCCGAGATGAATCCGAGCGCGGTGATGCCATCGGTGGTGCCGGGATAGATCACATCACCTGCGATCTGCTCTTCGATGAAGCGTGTGTAGGATTTGTCGTTGTTGAAAGCGCGGATGACGTAGTCGCGGTAGGGCCAGGCATTCATGCGCGGCTTGTCTTTGTCATAGCCGTGCGTTTCGCCGTAATGGACAAGATCCAGCCAGTGGCGAGCCCAGCGCTCGCCGTAGCGCGGTGAGGCAAGCAAGTCGTCCACCAGCTTCTCATATGGCAGCACGGTGTATTTCGTGATTTCCTCCGGAGTGGGCGGCAGTCCGGTGAGGTCAAAGTAGAGGCGTCGGATCATGGTGCCTGCATCTGCTTGCGGCGCTGGCTTCAAACCTTTCTCCGTGAGCTTCGAGTGAATGAATGAATCGATGGAAACCAAGGAGTGACGACTTCCAGTCGTCTTTGCTGATGGCTGGAAGCCATCACTCCTTGTGAGCGGCTTGAAGCTCCACCAGTCGAGTCTGTCTTCGACTTTGGCGACATCGACGCCCTCTGGCCACACGGCACCTTCGTCGATCCAGCGCTTCAAGATGTCGATCTCTGCGCTGCTCAGTTTCGACTTCGGTGGCATCGCTGTTTTTTCATTCGCACCGCTGACGAAACGAAAAAGCGGACTCTCAGCACTCTTTCCCGCAATGATGTTCGGCGCATGATCTTCGCCTCCCGTCAACGCGATGGCTTTGATGTCGAGTCGGTAGTCGTTCTTCTGTTTCTTCGCGCTGTGGCACTCATAGCAGTGCTTTTCGAAGATGGGGCGCACCTCGCGGACGAAATCGACCGCCAAGGCGGGCGTGGAGCAGGCGATGATGAGGCAGAGATGGCGCATTGTTTCTCATACGGCATCAAAAGCCTCATTTCATGCCACGCGAGTGCGGGACAGCGTGATTCATTCGAAGTCAGCATCTTGCTGCCACCCAGATCGAGCCTATAAGGGAGGCATGCCCTTTACTTCACTTGGTCTGTCAGCTCCACTATTGAGTGCCGTTAGCCAATACGTCACGCCAACACCGGTGCAGTCGGCGGCCATCCCGGTGGTGCTGAAGGGCGGGGATGTGCTGGCCACGGCGCAGACGGGATCGGGCAAGACGATGGCGTTTGTGCTGCCGCTGCTTCAGCGCTGGCTTTCCACACGACTGGAAAAACCTCGGCGTGTCCACACGCTGATTCTCGTGCCCACGCGGGAGCTTGCCGCGCAGGTCACGGAGGCAGTGCGGCGCTGCTCAGTGCATCTGCCGGAACGTATCAAGGTGGTGAGCGCGTTTGGCGGAGTTTCGATCAATCCACAGATGATGGCGCTGCGCGGTGGGGCGGACTTTGTGATCGCGACACCGGGACGTTTGCTCGACCTCGTGGATCACAACGCGGTGCATCTTTCGCATGTGGCCGCGCTGGTGCTGGACGAGGCGGATCGGTTGTTGGATCTTGGCTTTGCGGATGAACTGAAGCGCGTGCTGGCCCTGCTGCCGAAGCGTCGGCAAAACCTGCTGTTCTCAGCGACGTTCCCCGAGACGGTTCAAGCCTTGGCGAAGGAACTGCTGCATGAGCCGACCGTGATCGAGATCGAAAGTGCGCCGACTGAAATGCCGGTCATCGAGCAACGCGCCATCGAGGTGGACGACGCCCAGCGCACGCCGCTGCTGCGGCATTTGATCAAGACCGAAGGCTGGAAGCGCGTGCTCGTCTTTGTCGCAAAGCAATACAGCGCCGAGCATGTGGCTGATAAGCTGCGCCGCAGCGGCATCAGTGCCGTGGCCTTTCATGGCGACCGCAGTCAAGGCGCGCGCAGTCAGGCTTTGGCGGACTTCAAAGAGTCGCAAATTCAGGTGCTCGTCGCCACGGACCTCGCAGGACGCGGATTGGACATCGTGCAACTGCCCGTGGTGGTGAACTACGACCTGCCACGCTCGGCGGTGGATTACACGCACCGCATCGGCCGCACCGGTCGTGCGGGCGAAGCGGGTGTCGCGGTGAGCTTCATCACGGCAGAGTCTCACGCGCACTTCTGCCTCATCGAGAAGCGCAATCATCTGAGCATCGCACGCGAGCAGATCCCTGGCTTTGAGCCGCTGGATCTGGTGCCGCCGCCCTCACCAAGCACGGGTGGAAGCAAAGGCCTGCGCAAAAGCAAGAAGGACAAGCTGCGTGAGGCCGCTGCCCGCCAAGCTGGATTGAGCACTCGTTAGACGAGCCCTTCTTTGAGCGCCTTGGCCACGGCTCCCGTGCGTGTGTTGACCTCCAGCTTCTCGTAGATGCGGCGGAGGTAGGTATCGACGG
>JANOBP010000505.1:0-5063 GCA_031411715.1 Verrucomicrobiaceae bacterium
TGGACCGACGCCACCTGGAACCCCGTGCGTGGTTGCACCAAGGTGAGCGCAGGCTGTGCCCATTGCTACGCAGAAACCTTCGCCGAGCGCTGGCGTGGGATCAAAAGCCACCCTTTTGAGTTCGGCTTTGATCTCCGCCTCGTGCCCGAGAAGCTTGCCGATCCACTCAAGTGGTCCACCCCACGTCGCATCTTCGTCAATTCGATGAGCGACATGTTTCACGAGGACATTCCAGAGGACTACATCGCCAAGGTTGCCGCCGTCATGCGCATCGCCGACTGGCACACTTATCAGGTTCTCACTAAACGCCCTGCCCGGCTGGAGAAGCTGCTCAAAGGCCGCCTCCGTGAAGCAGCCGCTGCTCCGCATATCTGGTGGGGTGTCACTGTCGAGAACCGCAAACACGGTCTCCCGCGCATTGATGCCCTCCGCCGCACCGGAGCCGCCATGAAGTTCCTCTCCATCGAGCCTCTGATCGAAGACCTCGGCACCTTCGACCTCACTGGCATTGACTGGGTGATTGTCGGCGGCGAAAGCGGCCCAGGTGCCCGGCCACTTGAGCAAGAGTGGGTTACCTCCATCCAGCAGCAGTGCCAGGAAAAGAGCATCCCCTTCTTCTTCAAACAATGGGGCGGCGTGCAAAAGAGCCGCTTCGGACGCGAGTTGAACGGGCGGACCTATAGTGAGTTCCCAAAGGTTACGCGCCGCCCCCTACGCTCGCCCGATGACCGCCGCCGCGCACTCGCGACGGCCCAATCGCAGCTTGAAACGATGTAAGCCCTCAATGCCATGCCTGCCGAAGAGATCGAACACAAGCCTTACTCCGAGGGCACTCTGGTAAAGCTCGACATCTTCAAACTCTACGCACGCGCATGGCTACCCGTCTTCACCGCCCGACCGGATCCGCATTGGAAGCGCCTTCACATTTTTGATTTCTTTGCGGGTGAGGGACGCGATTGCGAAGGCACTCCAGGCAGCCCAACGCTAGTCCTCAAAGAAATCAAAGACCGCTCCGATGACATCTGCCAGAAAGGGTTAAGGGTTACCTTCACGGCCTGCGACCTCAAAGCCGATAAAATCACATCGCTCCAACACTACCTTGAGACGGAACACGGCATTCCCCAGTGGCTCACATTTGACGCCAGACCCGGAGAGTTTGACCGAACCTTCGCTCATTACCTCCCGATTCTAAAAGACCCCAATACTGCCTGCCTTGCCTTTCTCGATCAATATGGATTCAAGGAGGTAGATGCCAACGTCTTTGCTACGCTAACCACCTGTCCCACCACCGACATCTTGTTCTTTGTTAGCACTCAGCACCTCCACCGTTTTGCCGATCATCCCACAATCCGGAAATACATGGAGTTTGACCGTGCAGGCGACTACTACCACGCACATCGCGCCATCCTCGAGTGGTATCGCTCTCAAATCCCCAAAGGCACCGAATACTACCTCGCACCGTTCTCATTTCGCAAAGGCAGCAACATTTACAGCCTCATTTTCGGTAGTGGGCATCCGCGAGGCATGGAACAGTTTCTCAACGTCGCTTGGCAGAAAGACAAGCTCAATGGCGAAGCCGACTATGATCTGAACCGCGAGGATTTCCGCGACATCGAGCCCTATCTCCCGATGATCGACATGTTTGGGAAACCCAAGAAGAAGCAGATCTTCGAGGCTGCCCTTGAGAAAGCCATTCGCGACGGCGAACTCACTACTGAAACTGCTCTCTATCTCTACTGCCTTGAGAACGGCATGCTGCCGAGTCATGCCTCGCCTGTGTTGAGCAAGCTCAAGAAAGAGGGAATCGTCGAATGCGCCTTTATGATGCCGATAAGGGAAAGCCTGAAGGAGCCCAGAGCCTTTCGAGTTAAACGCTGAAGGATGTGAACTGGTTCATCGAGTTCCGGCTCCAATCCTGAAATTCGAGGGAGTCGTTTTCACCCCCCATCTGCCCTCCTCATGCTCGAGCCGATCATCCAGACCGGCTTCTACCCGTCCACGAATGATGTGAAGAGCATGATGGCCGAGCACCCCCAGCAATGCGATACCGTCATCTGTCTCAGCGGCCCCGCTTTATGGCTCCGAGTGGGAGCAGCCCGCCGATCCCGCGCGCGGATTGAAGCAGGCCATCGAGGTCATCAGGTGAGGTCACTCTGTCCACGAAGTGAGGCCACTTTGCCCACGAAGTGAGGTCACTCTGCCCACGAAGTGGGGTCACTCTGCCCGCTCATTACGTGGCGGCGACCCAGCGTTGCCAGAGGCAGAGGAGCGGGGCCAAGGCGACGAAGATGAGGCCGAGGGTGATGGAGACGGTGGAGATGGCAAGGGCATCGACGATGGCGATGCCGGCTAGCAGGATGCCGACGGCTTTGCCGATGGCAGGGCCACCCTGACGCAGAGCTTGGGTGGCAATGGCGACGAGGATGGCAAAGGCGGCGAGAATGATGAGTTGCAGGGGATTCCCACCGTTCATGTAACGCAGGGCGAAGACGATGCCGGGTGTGTAGAGCAGCGCAAAGGCGAACAGAGATGCGGCGATGGGCAGGTTGCCGTTTTGATGCTCCAGTCGTGCGGCCATAGTGATGCCGATGATGTAGCAGCCGAGCGCGAGTGCGGAGGGCATGACCAGACCCAAGGCGGGTTGCACAGTCGAAGCCGCCATCAAATAAAGCAAGGTGCGGCAGGCACCCATGATGATGACCGAGCCAGCCCATTGCTTGTGGTAGAGGTCGTAAAAAACGATGGCCGCCACCAGGACGGCGGTGATGCGGGGATCTGCCCCGTACCAGGTGGCGAGCGTGGCGCCGATGAAAAGCAAGGAGATGGCCACGAACCAGGCGGCGTTGAGAGTGACCTGCCCGCTGGGAATGGGGCGCTCACGGCGGTGCTCGCGGTCGAACTTGGCATCGGCCGCATCATTGAGGATCATGCCGCCGGTGTAGAGCATGGAGCTGGCGAGGAGTTGCCAGACGAGGCGTGCGTCCGTGAGTGTGCCGCCGACCAGCAGCCACGCGGCCGTGACGTTGGTCCAGACGGTGGGGAGATTCGAAATACGAGCGAGTTGAAGCCAGGGACGCATGGTGAGGATGGCGAGTGGTTAATTCAACAGGCTGCGCACCATCGGGAGCATGGAGGAGTAGAGGGAACTGCCACCGAAGCGGGAGAGCTGCTCACTGAGGAGCTCGGCGTCGCTGTCCACGTCGGCGGGGAGGAGCTCTTTATGGCTGTGGCTGCCGCAGGTGGCGCAGACATGGATGAAATGGGAGTCGCAGTCACGGCGGATGTCGGCGTGGATGCCGTCGCCTTCTAGCTGGAGGCCTTGCAGGGCGGGACCGGAGGCTTTTTCGATGAGATCGACCTCCAGGGTGGTTTTGAGGCGCTGCATGATCCATGCGGCGAGGAAGAGGGCGCTGGTGCGCTGACCGGTGAGGTGGGTGATGCGGATGGTCTGTAGCTTGCTGAGGTTTTGCAGCGCGGTGCTGTCCTGGAAGCAACTGGCAAGTGCGGTGCGCATGAAGTGAGAGCGCGTCCAGGCCAGATCACGGATGTCGAAGTCAGAAGTGTCCGCATTGACGACGTTGGAGAGGCTGTCGAACTGCGCGGCGGGATCATGCCAGCTAGAACTGTCGATGATGAGCGTGTCGATGCGGCTGTAGAAGCGCTCTTCGAAGTTTTGGGTCAAATCCCCCTGCCACCAGACGACGAGCGGAAGATCACTGTCGAGATGGGCGAAGACGATGTTTTGCACCTGCGCGGCGTCGCCGCCCTCAAGGGCAAAGGTGAGCTGCTCGCTGCAGATGACCTGCTTGCCCTGATAGGGGCGGCACAGAGCCTGCACCCAGGCACGGGTGCGCGGTGGCGTGGCATCCGGGAAGCATAAAATGAGCAGCGCGCGGCAGGCATGCTCGGCGGTGATGTGGTCGAGGATTTCGTTGTCACGCTCCAGCGCATCACCGTCCTCGGTGTAGATGGCCAGATTGATCAAGGAAGCGCGAGTCTTGCCATCGTCCTGGCCCCAGAGCTCTTTGAGGGCTTTATCGATGCGGGAAATGGGCACTTCGATGCCGAGGCGGGCGAGGGTTTCATCACTGAGCGTATTGAGAGGCATGGGGCTTGAAGATGGAGCAGCCAGCGAGCCAGACAAGGACGGTTCACAGGTCTGGTGGAAAAAGAGGTTGCTTTCCCGCCTGAAGTCTCCACTTTCCGCCCCCCGCTAACCCCAATTCTACTCTACCTCGCACCATGGCAGTCGTTATCCGTCTCCGTCAAGAGGGCGCCAAAGGCCGCCCTATCTTCCGTATCGTCGCCGCTGACAAGCGGTTCCCACGTGATGGACGCTTCCTCGAAATCCTCGGCACCTATGACCCTCAAAAAGGCGTCAGCAAAGGTGCGACCGTGAAGCTGGACCGTGTGCAAGCATGGATCGCCAATGGCGCCAAGCCTTCCGATACCGTGAACAGCATCATCAAGCACGCGCAGAGCGCTGCTGCCTGAGTTGCTAAGCAATTGACTCTTCTAGAACCCGGTGCCTAGAATCGGCCCGGGTTCTTCTTTTGCACTGAACTCGCCACCCTACTCACCTCCATGGACGCCCCTGAAGCTTTGCGCGAATTCCTTTCCTACGTCGTGGCCAATCTCATCGACCACCCGGAGCAGGCGACGATCGCCATCGGCCCTGGCTCGAACGGAGCCGTCAGCTACCGCGTGCAACTGGCCCCGGACGACGTGCGCCACGTCATTGGTAAAAACGGCATGACCGTCAGCGCCATCCGCTCTCTCCTCAACGTCGCCGCTGAAAAGCACGGAATCAAAATCTCTCTCCGGGTCGATCCCGTGAAAGGTGACGACACCGAAACTGACGCCACTGAAGCCGCACCGGCCGAGGGCGAGGTGGCCTGAGTCGCTCGGAGTCCCGGCTTCAGCCCAGGGCCTACGCATGAAATGAGCAACTGGTTATGATGAATCGGCGGCAAATATACCGCTGTACAAATTACCATAACCACTCATTAGGGTGACGATGGAACCTACCCTTATCCTCCCCACGACACCAACCCTCGAAGCTC
>JANOBP010000506.1:0-11901 GCA_031411715.1 Verrucomicrobiaceae bacterium
CTGATCGTGCTGATCATCTCACGCAGCCTCTCTGGACCCATCACCCAACTCGCCGGGGCAACCCGAGAGATTGAGCAAGGGAATTTTGAGGTTCGCGTTCCCGTGAGTAGTCGAGATGAGTTGGGCAGGCTGGCGTCTTCCTTTAACCAGATGGCCGCCGGCCTCTCACTCCAGGATAAATACCGCAGCGTGCTGCATGCTGTTGCGGATCGCACCGTGGCCCAGCAACTCATTGAGCAGACCGGCCGCCTCGGTGGTGAAATGCGCCATGTTTCGATGCTCTTTTGTGACATCCGTGGTTTCACCACGGTCACTGAAAACATGTCGCCAGCTGATGTGATTGAGTTGCTCAATGAGCACATGACGGCACTCACGGACATCGCTTATCAGCATGGTGGCATCGTGGATAAATTTGTGGGAGATCTCATCATGGTGCTCTTTGGTGCCCCGACCAGCACCGGCGCGGATGCCGTCAGCGCTGTGCAGTGCGCTCAGAGCATGATGATTGTCCGGAGGACGTTGAATCAAAATTCGGCTCATCCTTTGGCAATAGGCATCGGCATCGCCACAGGGAATGTCGTTGCTGGCTGCATGGGCAGCGATCAGCGACTGAGTTACACGGTCTTGGGTCACAGCGTCAATCTCGCCTCCCGCCTCTGCAGCATCGCGCAACCTGGAGAGATCATCATGGATGACGAAACCCACCAGGATGTCAGAAGCCTCATTCAAGCCACGCCGATGCCGCCCATGCAGCTCAAAGGCATATCTGAAAGCGTCCAGCCTTGGTGCCTCTCAGCTTAGCGTCGGCGTTGCAATCGAAAGGCAACTGCGGCCAACACAAAGGTGCCCGCAATCATGAGTGTGCTTAGCGCATTGATCATCGGCAGGTTTCTGCCTTTCATCATGCTGGCTACGCGCAAAGGCAGTGTCGTTGTACCTGGCCCACTCACAAAGAAGGTGATCACGTAGTCATCAATCGAGAGCGTAAAGGCCAGCAATCCTCCTGCGAGTATGCCAGGCATGAGCAGCGGGACCAAAACCTTGCGCATGGCTTGCGAAGGTGTCGCACCGAGATCGCGCGCGGCATCGAGCAGAGTAAAGTCGAAATCCTGTAAGCGTCCGAGCACGACCATCGTCACAAAACTCACGCAGAAGGTCACGTGCGCGATCCAGATGGTAACCAAGCCTGTTTCAACTCCAAGCACGACAAATAATGCCAGTAATGACATGCCCATTAAAATATCAGGCATCACCAATGGCACCGTGACCAGCGTTTGATGCACATCCTGCAACCACGAGCGGTATCGATGCAGCGCATAGGCCGCCAGGGTGCCGAGTAGCATCGCTGCAAGTGATGAGGTCACCGCAATCTTGAGCGTTACTCCCATGGCCTCCCAGACTTCATCGGCAGCCCAAAGTTTCTCATACCATGCCCACGTGAAGCCGTCCCACTCACCACCAAACCGCGAGGCGTTGAATGAATTCACCACCAGCAGCACCAGTGGCGCAAAAAAGAACATGAGCACAGCAACACTAACTAGAAACGGAAACCAGGAGCGTCTCATGAGGCGGCCTCCTGACTCTTGGATCGCCGCCATAAAGCCGAGACGACCATGATTGCCACCATCGCCATGAGCAAACACGCCGCCAAGGCACTCGCATGCGGCAAATTGCGATCACCGAAAGCACGTTGAGTGATTTTGTTTCCCAGCATTTCATCATCCGGCCCGCCGACGAACTGAGGGATCACATACTGCCCAAGCGTGCACACAAAGACCATCATAGCAGCTGAAGTCAGCCCACGCCGCACACCTGGCACAAACACTCGCCAAAACGCCTGCCACCGACTCGCACCGAGGTCTCGCGCCGCATCCAGCAGTTGAAAGTCGAACTTCTCCGCCGCCGCGTAAAGCGGTAGGATGGCAAAGGGAAGTTGCGTGTAGATCAGCAGAAGCAAAACGGTCCCCACATTGTTCAACAGCATCGCATCTTCATTCATCATGCCGATGCGGATCAAAAACTGAGACAACGCCGCCTCGGGGTGCAGCAGTGATTTCCAGGCAAAGATGCGGATGATGAAATTGGTTAAAAACGGAACCACGACAAGCAGTAGCAAGACATTCCGCCACGCCGCACTCACCCTGGCCATCTGGAACGCCATGGGCAATGCCGCCGCCACGCATATGGTCATGGTTGCCACACTCAACCAGACGGTGCGCCACAGAATGGGTAGGTAATTGGGGTTAAGCACCTCCTTGAACGTCTCAAGTGACCACCCTTCCCCAACGCCTCCACGCAGGTCTGATGGCCGGAGCGCTGTCACCACGACGAGAAAGGCTGGCACTACGAAAAAGGCCAGCAGCCAAACCATCGATGGCAGGCTGAGCCAAATCTCACGCGATTGAATTTTTTGCTTCATGTCGTGATGGAGACCACCCGTGCCTCCTCGGGATGAAAGCACACAAAAACCTGCTCGCCTTGTTTGGGTGTGCTGCTTGTGGATGTGAATCGGTTGTTCGACATCTGCACCAGCAGCTTCAACTGACCCACACTCACGACGAAGCGCATGTGCGATCCGAAATAGGCAACTTCGTCCACAATGGCACTGTAAGCGTTCACGCGATCGTCAGCGCCGGGACGCTCACGAGTGAGCATGAGTTTCTCAGGCCTCACCATGACTCGCACATCTTGGTTCATGGTTAATTCGACCTCAGTGCGCACCATGGGGTTACCCATGCTTTCACAATAGACAAGCGCATAACCCTCATGCCGTATTTCCAAAACCCGACCTGAGAAAAAATTAGCGTCACCGACAAAGCTGGCGACGAAATTCGTTCTTGGTGACTCGTAGAGCCGCTCAGGCATATCCACTTGCTCCACACGTCCCAGATTCATCACCGCGATGCGATCGCTCAAACTCATCGCCTCTCCTTGATCATGCGTGACATACACAAATGTCGTGCCGACCTGCTCATGGATGGCCCGCAGTTCCAATAGCATGTGTTGACGTAATTTGAGATCCAAAGCAGCCAATGGCTCATCCAGAAGCAGGACCTCAGGTTCATTCACTAAGGCGCGCGCGATGGCCACACGCTGCCTCTGACCACCACTGAGCTGCGAGGGCCTTTTGGAGCCGTGCTCAGTCAGTTTCACCAGTTCCAACATTCGCTGCACCTTGGTTTCGATCTCACCACATGATTTGCCAGCCATTCGCAAACCGAAGGCGATGTTGTCCTTCACATTCAGGTGAGGAAAGAGCGCATAGTTTTGGAACACGGTGTTCACAGGCCTGCGTTCAGGCGGCAAATGGCTGATGTCCTTGCCGTTGAGCAGGATGCGACCGGTGTCTGGCCGGTCAAAGCCCGCGATCATGCGCAGCAGTGTCGTTTTACCGCATCCACTCGGTCCGAGCAGAGAGAAAGATTCGCCGCGTGCGATCTCAAAGGACACGCCATCCACGGCCCTTTGGGTTCCAAAGGATTTGCACACCTGATCGATGACGAGAAAGCTTTCCATTCTATTGAGGATAAAGCCTCGAACGATGAATGAGGCAAGTGGCTTGCCACAGCAGTGCATCTCTGCAAATTTCATGGTGATGCCCGCCCGATTCAAGGTCCTCAAAGCACTGGACGAAAACTCCACCACCACGCTCAAGCTGGTGCGTGACAGCCAACTCAAGTCGGATTTTCTCTTGTGCCGCTTTAAAACCAAGGATCCAGCGGAGCTTGAGGGACTGGGCACACTCTTTTCGCAACTCGCAGCACTCGATTGTCCACGCCTCGATAAAATCATCGAGCACGCCACTGACGATAAGGGCTTCTACACTCTCTCGCCCGGCCCCCAAGCGGGCATTTCCCTGCCGCAAATGCTCGAGCGCGGCCCACTGGATGCCGAAGAGTTTGAAACGCTCGCCATGCAGTTGCTGGAGGCTCTCGAAGTCATCCATGATCAATCCATCGTCCACGGCACCCTCACGCCTGACTGTGTGCGAATCACTGGCGTCAAAACGGCCGATTGGCAGGTCGTCCTTGGCGGTTTCGGCCAAGGATTCGCTCTGAAAGGCACTGAGGAGGCTCAGCAGATCACCGCCTACCGCTGCACTGCGCCAGAGCAGTGGCAAAAATTACCCGCGCGCCGCCGCACGGATATTTATGCACTCGGTTGCGTGCTTTATGAGGCCCTTACTGCGAGGCCTGCCTTTCAAGCGCGCACCTTGAAAGAGCTGCGTGGCAAACACATCGGTCATGACATCGCAGACCTCAGCAAGCTCGCCACACATGTCCCGCGCTGGATGTCCGCATGGGTCATGAGTCTGCTCACCACCGATGCGGAGGCGCGACCGCGTAAGGCATCTGTAGCACGCGAGTCGTTTCTTCTCCGCGATGCGGCACCTCCGCCCGTGACTCAGCAAATGCCCGAGCCACCGCCACCGCCACCTGCTGTGCCGCCGGTCACATCCGCGCCTGTGATGCTGCCTGTCACGCAACCGGCAAGGCAAGCCACCGCGCGCACCATTCCCATCGCCGTAGGTCCACAAATCGTCACGCCTGCTCCAAAGCGAGCCATGCCGGTTCCCACTTACAGCAAGCCAGCAGCGCGATCCGTTTCACAGCAGCCTGTCGGACGCCCGCTTTGGAAAAAGCCCGTGCCCATCGCCATGACTGCCATTCTCTTGATCGGCATCATCTGGCTCATACAGCGCAGTTCCCCGCAGCCATCCACATCCAAGGCAGCCGCAGCGCCCAGGCAATATGACGCCCCGTCCACTTCACCCAGCATGCAGAAGATGGAGCCCATTGGCAGCTTTCAACGACGTGCCTATGCCAGCGGAGTCACATCCCCTGCCCCGCCCTACCCGGCAGGCTTCACCCAGCCGTTTGCCGCTGCTAAGCTCATCATGCATCTCCACGCCGACTTTGGTGTCTGCACCTATTCGGGTGCGACTGCAGACAAGCCAGCGCGCGAAGGCGATGTCGTCGCCCTTTGGCATGATCTTGGTCCCATGAGCGAAAACAACGCCATGGCCGCCGTGCCATGGCTTCCAGCCAACAAGCGCACCACATTACGCACCCTCCAGCCTGACGCGGCCAAGTTCCCACTCCGCGGCCCGCGTCGTTTTGTGGTCTTCAATAACACTGGGCAGCCCATTACAGCTCTAGGCAGCATTGGCTTCAAAAACGAAAACAGCCTTCCCTTTGCGGATGCCAACATCAACGGTATCACCATGGCAACCCTGTTCTACGTCACACCCACCCCCTCGTCAGAGATGCAGTTTCCAGCCCGCATCAGTTTCAAAGGAGATCCCATCAATCTCCTCACACATGGCAACACTGCTCCCTGGCTTGTCGTCGAGCCCTCCACACCCAACAGCAAAGGCGTCCACCTCGCTCCGGCATCAGACAAGGCCTTCGACTGCACCAAGCCAACCCTTGCGATGGTCACACTAGGTCGGGATGGCAACGCCACCGCCATTTTCCGCAACAGCGCTGGTCAGCGTGACCAATCCACCAGCAAATCCAAGCCGCTCTCTAAGGCGCTCCAAAATATCGCGCTCGGAGGCGATGCCTATTGGGCCTTCAGGGATAAAGGCGTCGCCACTTATGCCTTCTACGGCGGCATTGCCGAGTTTCGCCTCTACAACGGTCTCTTCAATGCCAACGACCTCAAAAAACTCGAGGACGAGCTCGTTGAGCGTTACTTCCCCTAACCGCACGCCACCCACCACCATGCCATACCGATTTACCTACACCGAGCGCGTTCAGTTCTCAGACACCGACATGGCCGGAATCGTCCATTTCTCCAACTTCTTCCGCTACATGGAGCGCGTGGAGCACGCCTTCTTCCGCAGCCTGGGATTCTCCATCATCGACCCACCTCAGGAAGGCGAGCCCCGTGTCGGCTGGCCGCGCGTTCATGCCTCATGCGACTACATGTCGCCACTCTACTGTGAAGAAGAATTTGAGTGCGAGCTGCTCGTCGAGGAGGTGCGCAGCAAAGTCGTGCGCCACCTCATCCGCTTCTGGAAGAAAGACGGCACCCTGGCCGCTGAAGGCCGCATCACCGCCGCCTGCGTGCGCAAGGATCCCACCACCGGGCAAATGAAAGCCGTGGAGATCCCCGCGCGATTCCGTGAGAAGATCGAAGCTGCACCACCCGAGTTGCTTCAGCGTCCTGCTAAAAAGTAAGCCCTAAAAATCATGGCGGCTCTTACCAGCACGCGCTAATGCCACGCATGAGACTCGAACAAGGACAAATCTGGCACAAGGGGGACGACTACTACCGCATCGTCGAGTGGGCACGCCTGGCCATCGACTACAAGTTGATGAAAGACCCCGCCACCAAAGAAGGAACGCTGCACCACGTCACCAAAAAGGAATTCTGCCGTCTCATCATCGGCGCGCAGTTATGGAAGCCCGAAAAGCCCATCCCAGACGAGTCGGGGCTCAAGCCAGCTCACGATACCGAGTAAGCGCGTGTACACTTCTCCATGCCTCTTTCTGGCACTTTCGCCGCAAAACGTGAGCACGGATTGCCTATCGGCTACCTTCGGTTCTCCTGTACGCTTCTTCACGTTCGTAGTGCGGCATTCTTATCTATCTAGAAACGCTGGTGCTGGGCTTGCGTAGATCATGACGCAGGGACAGAATGGCCCATGCCAGTTCCCGCCATTCATCCGTCCGTCCGCATTCGACCTCCCGCATCCGACATGCGAAATTCCGCATTGCTCCTTCCCTAGCATGTGGCTCTCGGATACATCGGTGCGGCGGCCTGTGCTGGCGATGGTGATGAATTTGATTCTCATCGCCTTCGGCATCGTGGCTTACACACGCTTGCAGGTGCGGGAGTATCCCGACATCGAGCCGCCGATCGTGACGGTGGAGACGTACTATCGTGGAGCGTCAGCTGGAGTCGTGGAGCGGCGCATCACGCAGCGCCTGGAGGACCGCATCTCTCAGGTGGAGGCCATCAAAAACATCTCGTCGATCAGCATTGATGGCAAATCGGAGATCACCGTGGAGTTCACGCTCGGTCGTGATCTCGATGCTGCGGCCAATGACATCCGCGAGGCGATCAGCCCCATTCTAGCGTCGATGCCGGAGGAGGTGGAGCCGCCGAACGTGGGCAAGACGGAACTCAGCTCGGAGGTGCTGATGTACCTGAACCTGGCCAGTGACTCGCGCAGTACCTTGGAGCTGAATGATTATGCCGAGCGCTATCTGGTGGATCGTTTCTCCCGCCTCTCAGGCGTGGCACGCGTGCGCATCAATGGCGGCACACGCTACGCGTTGCGCATCTGGCTGGACCGTGAGGCGCTGGCGGCACGCGGCCTCACCGCTTTGGATGTGGAGGAGGCACTGCGGCGGGAGAATGTCGATCCGCCTGCGGGCACGGTGCAGTCGCTGGATCGTCAGTTCACCGTCCGCATCAATCGTCAGTATCAAACCACGCAGGACTTTGAGAGGCTGGTCATCGCGCGTGGTGAGAATGGCTACCAAGTGCGCTTGGCGGAGGTCGCCAAGGTCGAACTCGGTGCGGAGGAATCGCGCACCTCATTCAAAGGCAACCGCGTGCGCATGGTGTCACTCGGCATCATCCGCCAGTCACGTGCGAACCCGCTGGATGTGGCCAAAGCCGTGCGCGCTGAAGCTGAGAAGATCCGCACTTCCCTGCCCCAGGACATGCGGCTGGAAAACAGCTACGACATCAGTCAATTCATCGAGGAGTCGATCTTTGAAGTGTATCGGTCACTCGTCATCGCGCTCGCGCTGGTGGTGGTGATTATTTATCTCTTCCTCGGCAACATGCGTGCCGTGTTGGTGCCGACGGTGGCCGTGCCAGTGAGCGTTTTTGCTACCTGCATCGTGCTGTATGCCATGAACTACTCGATGAACACGCTGACGCTGCTCGCGTTCGTGCTCGCCATCGGTCTGGTCGTCGATGACGCCATCGTCGTGCTGGAAAACATCCACCGCCGCATTGAGCTGGGTGAGAAGCCGCTCGTGGCCGCCTACTTGGGCACACGACAGGTCGGCTTTGCGGTCATCGCGACGACGCTGGTGCTGCTGGCCGTCTTTGTGCCGGTGACATTCATGCCGGGTGACACGGGACGCTTGTTTGCCGAGTTCAGCGTCACTCTGGCCATCGCCGTGGGCTTCAGCGGCTTCGTGGCGCTCACTCTCTCGCCGATGTTGGCTTCGAAAATCATGCGGGATCGTGGTGGCGATGGTTTTGTGGCGCGCATCCTGCGGCGCGTCTTTGATGTCGTGCAACGACTCTACCGACGGGCTTTGGCGCTGGCCCTGAACTTCTCGGCCACAGCCATTCCGGTCGTCTTGGGTATGACGGCTCTGTGCTGGTGGCTGCTGAAGCACATTCCAGAGGAATTCACCCCACGAGAAGACCGAGGCTCCTTCTTCGTCACCGCCACGAGTCCGCCTGGCACCACTTTCGCCAACACACTGGAGACTCTCGATAAGGTCAACGAGCGACTGATGTATCTGGTGGAAGTCACCAAGGAGGCCACGCGAGTCAATGCACGCGCGCCGCGCAATTTCGGCACCACGGCTGACTTCAATGAATCCGTCTCAGTGCTCACTTTGACGCCATTTGGCACGAGGCGAGATGGTTTTGCCATCATCGATGAACTGCGAAAAAAAACCGCTGACATTCCCGAAGCAAAGGTCACGGTCGTCATGCGCACGGGAATGATGCGTGGACTGAATAAGCAGATGGAGATCGTCGTGAGTGGCCCAACCTTTGAAGAGCTGACGCAGTGGCGTGACATCATCTTAGCGAAGACCAAGGAGCATCCGAGGCTCTCCACCGTCGATTGCGACTACCGCGACACGAAGCCACAGTTGCGCGTCAACATCCAGCAATCACGCGCGGCCGATTTGGGAGTATCCTCGGCTAATATTGGCCGCACGCTCGAAACGCTTCTCGGTGGACGCCGTGCAACGACTTTCTTGAGCCAAGGCGAGGAATACGATGTGATCCTTGAAGGCAGTTACGTTGACAAACGCAGCCCGCTCGACCTCAACAACATCTTCGTGCGCAGTGAGCGCAGCAAGGAACTCATCCCGCTGGCCAATCTGGTCACCATGGAAGAATTCGCCGACAGCGGCACGCTCAATCGCTACAACCGCATGCGCAGCATCACCTTTGATGCCGAGCTCCCGACGGGATACAGCCTTGGTGAGGCCATCAAAGACATGGAGCAACTCATTCGCGACAATTTGCCCGCCAATGCCATCATCGGCTACAAAGGCAATGCGCTGAAGATGAAGGATAACAGTGGCAGCATCGGCCTGGTCTTTGCACTGGCGATGCTCATCGCCTTCCTCGTGCTGGCGGCTCAGTTTGAGAGCTTTGTGCATCCGCTGACGATCATGCTGACGGTCCCGATGGCTGTGGCGGGTGCCTTGCTCGGCTTGATGATGAATGGCATCAATCTCAGCATCTACAGCCACATCGGACTCATCATGCTGATCGGATTGGCCGCCAAAAACGGCATCCTCATCGTCGAGTTCATCAATCAGCTCCGAGATGAAGGCATAGAATTCCGCGAGGCCATTTTGACCGCCAGCGAGCAACGTTTGAGACCCATCGTGATGACCGCCCTCGCCACCGTCATGGGGGCGCTGCCGCTAATGCTCTCTCATGGGGCGGGCTTTGAGACGCGCAGGGTCGTCGGCGTGGTCGTCGTCTTCGGCGTGAGTTTAGCGACGGTGATGACCCTGTTCTTGGTGCCGATGGTGTATGCGCTTTTGAGTCGGAAAACAGGCTCGGTGGGAGATGTGGGGCGGAAGCTTGAGGCGGAATTGAAAATGACGAATGCAGAATGACGAATAAAAATTCCAAACACATCTGGCGCGCTAGCTGCATGACATTCGTCATTCTGCATTCGTCATTCTGCATTCCTGGCTGCAACTTGGCACCAAATTTCCTGAAACCGGACGTTCCGCTTCCCGTCCACTTCAAGACCAGCGGACCCTGGCGCACGGCCACGCCGAAGGACGAAGTGAGCCGCGGTAGTTGGTGGAGTTTGTTTGGCGATGCACGCTTGAATGCGCTGATGAAACAAGCGCAGGCCGGAAGTCCTCGTTTGGAGTTGGCGCTGCATCGTGTCACGGAAGCACAGGCTCTCGCGCGAGCGGATCGGGCGAATTTGTTTCCCTTTCTCACGGTGAATGGCTCAGCGCAGCGGAGTCGCGGCTCAGGAAATATGGCGTTCCAGTTTGCTGGTGGTCGCACACGCAGCGTGCTCGGTGGGACCTTAGACTTCGAGTATGAACTCGATTTTTGGGGCAAGGTGCGCAATCAGGGCAAAGCCGCCGCCTCACGTGCGGAGGCCCAAGAAGCGGATTATCACCAATCGCTGCTTGGGCTGCAAAGTGAGCTCGCCATGAACTATTTCGCGCTACGGGCACAAGATGCTCAAATTGCGCTCCTCAAGCGCACGGTGGCCTTGCGGCGCAGGACGGTTGAATTGGCCCGCACTCGCTTCAAACAAGGCGATATCGCCCAAATCGACGTCGCGCAGGCCGAGACGGACATGGCGGCGACTGAAGCTGAAGCCATTGGATTGGAAAAAACGCGCGCCGAACTCGAACACGCCATCGCTTTGCTGCTCGGCACGACTCCTTCGCAGTTTAGCCAAGCCGCACATGATTTGAGCGGCACGCCGCCTGCGATCCCCGCGAGCGTGCCGAGTGACTTACTCGAACGCCGCCCCGACATCGCCACCGCCGAGCGCCAAATGGCCGCGCTGAATGCCGAGATCGGAGTGGCCAAGGCGGCGCTGTTTCCAAGTGTGAAACTCGGCATCACCGGCGGCACGCAGACGAGCTTTGCGGCCAAATTAGCCGATGCACAAAGCCGCGTGTGGGGCCTGGGGCCAGCAGCCGTCGAATGGCCCCTGCTGAATGGCGGAGGCGTGCGAGCCAACATCGACGCCACCAAAGCACGCTACGATCAAGCCGCCGCCAGCTACAAAAGCACCGTGCTCAATGCCATGCGTGATGCCGAAGATGCCCTGAGTGGCCTGAGCATCCTCAAACGTCAAGCAGCCGCGCAAGACATCACCGTCGCCTCAGCGCAACGTGCACTCGAGCTTTCCCAGAAGCGCTATGATTCAGGCTTGGTGGCCTATTATGAAGTGCTGGATGGCCAGCGCACGCTGCTACGTGCGGAGCAGGAAGCCACCCGCATTCAAGGTGAGCGATTTGTGGCGTCGGTGTTGCTCATCAAAGCCCTGGGCGGTGGGTGGTGAGCTTCTGATTCAAACTCAAAACCTAAAGGCGTAAACAGGCTTCTCACAGGCAGAGCCGATGTGGTCTTAACATATTTTTGCCTGCTCATATTTTTGCCTTTAATCCCTCATCATTCCAATCATCCGCCCAACTGGAATCGTCCGCATCTCCCAAGACGAGTTCCAAACACATGCACGGCGGCTTTTACAGCACACTACTTTGAAGGCCATTCATTGGGCGAATGTCACCACGCAACGAATTACGTTCACGACTCTCCGCTAAAACCCGTAAGGCAAAAATATGGGCAGGCAAAAATATAGAAACAAATCGAAATTGCTCACGCAAACACCTGCTTCACCACCTTCGGATTCTCCACGCCGGTCAGACGCTGATCGAGGCCTTGGAACTTGAAAGTGAGGCGCTCGTGATCCAATCCGGCTGCGGCAAGGATCGTCGCATGCAGATCATGCACGCTGACTTTGTCCACGACTGCTTTGAAGCCGATTTCATCGCTCTCGCCGTGATGGTAGCCGCCTTTGACGCCGCCGCCGCACATCCAGACGGTGAACGCGTGCGGATTGTGATCCCGACCGGGTTTGGCGGATTTTTGGGAGATCGGCAGACGACCAAATTCACCGCCCCAGATGAT
>JANOBP010000507.1:0-3425 GCA_031411715.1 Verrucomicrobiaceae bacterium
AAGATCCTAGTGTCGGCGGTTCGACCCCGTCCCGAGCCACCTCTCTAACTGAGAGGCTTGGTCCTCAAGGAGCCTGCTGCAACTCGAACACAAATGGCACTCCCTGCTGCTGCATGAGGGTGCGTGTCTTGGCTAGATGCTGATTGGCAATGCGAGTGAAGGAGCCGTCTGCGTGCATGCGCGTCAGAGTTTCATTAGCTTTGGTCTTCAAGGCATCGTTGCCCTTCTTCAGTCCGATGGCCCAGACTTCCTCACGCAGTGGAGTGAGCA
This sequence comes from Verrucomicrobiaceae bacterium, assembly GCA_031411715.1. GTDB lineage: Bacteria > Verrucomicrobiota > Verrucomicrobiia > Verrucomicrobiales > Verrucomicrobiaceae > Prosthecobacter. Next base: position 271 of record JANOBP010000507.1, read on the forward strand.
GGGCGCGGGTTTTGTCAGGATGACGGATGTGATAGTTCATGACGGAGACTTGGTCGTAGATCCAGGCATCGACGTTGGCATTGACGACTTCGAGCACGCAGGCTGCGTCGGTGTCGAGAGCTTTGATTTGAGCTGCAGGCAGGTTTTGACGTGCCCAAGCCTCTCCCGTGGTGCCAAGGCGGGTGACAACCTTGCGTCCCGGCGTTTTAAGGTCCTCAGCTTTTAAGACGGTGGAGTCTTTAGAGGCGAGGATGCAGATGCCGGTCTTCACATAGGGGTCCGAGAAGTCGATGGACTTGCGGCGCTCCGGCGTGGCACTCATGGAGGAGATGACAAGGTCGATGGAGCCGGTGCCGAGCGCAGTGATAAGGCCGTCGAAATTAATATTCCTAAACTCGACCTCCTTGCCCAGCGTTTTGCCAATCTCGCGACCAATCTCGATGCTGACACCACTGAGCTGTCCTTTTTCATCAATGAACTCAAAGGGCGGATAGGTGGCGTCCGTGCCGATGACCAGCACATCTCGCTTGGAGCAGGCCGTGTGTGCAAAAAGCGCGAGTGCGATGATAAAGAAGCGTTTCATGGTCGATTTAGAGCGCGATGGCCCAGATGGCTTTCAAATAGCGGCCCTCAGGGCAGTTGGACATCACGGGATGATCGGCACCAGCTCCAGTGCGGTCAAGGATTTGGAGGCGGCGTTTGTTGCGGTGAGCTGCGCGCATGACGATGTCTTCGAATTCGGCCACTTCAAGCAAGCCGGAGCAGGAGCAAGTGAGAAAGAGCCCACCGCGCTTGAGCAGGTTCAGCGCGACGACATTCATGTCGTAGTATTTGTTGGCACCGAGTTGGCCTTCTTCGGGATCGCGGGAGAACATGAGCTTCGGCGGATCGAGAACGACGGCATCCCAAGTCTTGCCATTTTGATGCATTTGACGGCCCCAGGTGAAGGTGTCACCGTGAATGAGGTCGATGCGGGTTTGATTGAGGTCAGCGTTTTTTTTCGCCTGAGCAATGGCTTTCTCATCCAAATCGACGCCCGTGACGTCCTCGCAGCCACCGAGGACTTTGGCGGCGAGGGCGAAGCCTCCCGTGTAGGTGCAAAGATCCAGCACACTGCGGCCCCGGGCCATGTGGCCAAAGCGCAGGCGGTTTTCTCGTTGGTCGCAGAAGAAACCGGTTTTGTGACCGTCTTCGAAGTTCACCTGATAGCGCACGCCATGCTCACGGATGCGTACGCCACGCGGCGCAGGTGCATCTGCCTCCGGCACGTCAGCACGGCGGATGGCCTCGATGCGGGCAATGTCGGGATCGACATGGATGACGTGCTGCGTGGTGCCAAGCGCCTCATGGAGCTTGGGTAGCCAGCGGCGCAGACGTCGCCAGATGCCCAGCGTGGTGACCTCAATAGACAAGACATCGGCGTAGCGATCCACAACGAGGCCACTAAGCCCATCGCCATCGGAGTGGATGGCACGCCAGGCGTCGGTGGTTTTGTTGAGGTCGAGCGTTTGCAGGCGGAGTGCGAGCGCTGCATCCACACGGGCATCGAGGCTGTCTTCGTTAAAGTCTGGCAGGTGATGCTCCAGCACCCGCAGCGGCACGCGGGCTTTGGGATTGAAGAAGCCGGTGCCAAAAGGCTGGCCTTCCTTGTCATAGACATGCACCAGATCACCCGCTCCTGCATCTGGCGATACAGCGGTGATCATGTTGGGATACACCGCTGGATTGTAAGAGAAGTATTTCATCTGCGCCCACGGCGTGGCCCATTCTTCACTACCAGGCACGGCCTTGACAGGTGCTGGAGGTGGCGGTGGGCGACGATGGGGACGCGGAGGATGGGGCATGCTTTTCTATCGGGTTTTGAGTCCAAGAATCAACCGTCCTTGTGCATTAATCTTGATTGCAGGCATAGGCTTTTGGGACTCCGAAATGGGCTCTACGGCAAGCTTTGCCCTCAACGACATGGAGCTGGTTTTTTGGACCAAGTGCTATCGTCGAATGAAACCCAGCTGCCTTGAAGGCTATTTCTTGCGGTTGTTGAAACTGGCGACGACGCGGGCGGCTTCGCGGGTTTCGGCTTTTTCTTTGAGGTGCTGTCGTTGGTCGCTCTGGTTACGGCCCTTGCCGACGCCGAGTTGAATTTTGATGTGGGGACCTTTCCAGTACGCTTTAAGGACCGGGAGGGCGAGGCCTTTCTGCTGGGTGAGGACCAGGAGCTTCATGATCTCCTTTTTGTGCAAAAGGAGCCGGCGTGAGCGGCGGGGCTCATGGGTGACATGGCTGGCTTTCTCGTAGGTCTGGATGTCGCAGCCGTAGAGCCATATTTGGCCACGCTCGATGCGGGCGAAGGCGTCGGAGATATTGACGTGCCCGAGGCGGATGGATTTGACCTCGGTGCCGCGGAGCTCGATGCCAGCCTCATAGGTCTCGAGAATTTGGTAGTCGCGAGGTGCTTTGCGGTTGGTGGCGATCTCAGACAAGGCTGGTGCTGTCATGACGAATGCGATTGGTCGAGTGGAGTATTGGAAAAAAGAAGTCCCATGCGACCGATGGGCACATGGGACCTATGCGGGCGGATGTGCCGCCGGTAAAAGATAGGACAGCCTAAACGGCGTCGATGGTTTGCATGCTGATCTTACCTTGAATGATCTCAAGGAGTGCGAGATCAGCCTCGCGAAGACCGGGGCGGCGCTCCACGAGGGGGGAACGGCCCTGGGAGAGCTGACGGACTCGTTTGGAGACGAGGTTGATCAGAATGGGGTGATCTTTGATGACTAGGGCGGCTTGTTCGACGAGATCGGCTCTCATAGTTGTAATGGGGACGGGGATTTTGGCGGGTGGTGAGAGTATCGGACTGAGTGGCTGAGGCAACCGAAATGTGGGTACATTTAAGGTTGCTGGCGGCGAGGGTGTGTTGTCTGATCGCCGCTCTCATTTTTTAAAGCATGAAGAAAGCACTTATAACAGGGATTACAGGTCAGGACGGGTCTTATTTGACCGAGTTGCTCTTGGAGAAAGGGTATGAGGTGCATGGGATCATCCGGAGGGCATCGAGCTTCAATACTGGGCGTCTGGAGCATTTGTTTAACAAGGATTCACACTTGCCTCAGGGGCGGCTGCATTTGCACTATGGAGACTTGATGGACTCGGTGGCG
>JANOBP010000508.1:0-1044 GCA_031411715.1 Verrucomicrobiaceae bacterium
GGCGCAGGCGGCGCATTCACAGGTTTGTCATTGAGAGGGACTGCGGGGATGGGCTTGCTACCTTGAGCAGAGAGCATCTTTTGTTTGGAGGTCTCTGGGCGGGAGCGCTCCCGAATCCCAGGCTGCCCGCGGATACCGCCAGGCATGATTTTATCAATAGAAGGGCCAATATCGATGGGAATGAGCATCATCTTCGGCGGCAGGCCCGTGGCACGTTTTTCCTGCCAGGCGAGTTCGATAGCGTCGGCGGTAATGGATTTGACTTTGAGCTCGACGGCCTGGTCTGGGAAGATGCGTGGAACGGTCTCGCCTGCCGTAAGCATGATGTCGCCGAGCAAGACACGTAGCTTGCCCGATGGAAGGACCGAAACGCCACCGACATGAAGGCTGAGCAATTTATCACGCACACGAGTTTCCTCTGTGTCGCCGGGCGCATTACGGTTCATGGCTTCACTTTCGGATTCGAAGGGATTGTGCTCCTCGGGCTTGACGTTTTCGGGCGATTTTTCGTCAGGCAGGACGAGTTGATACTTCACACGTTCTTTGACCGCTTCACCCTCGGCTGGTGCGGTTGCCGGATCCTGGGCGCGCAGAGAACAGGCGAACAGACTGAACAGTGTGACTAAAAAATGAAGGCGTATGGTCATAAAGATGGCTCAAGTTAGGGTTTCTTGGCGGGCTCCTTGCCTTTGTCTTTAGAGGTGTCTTTTTTTGCAGCCTGGACAGAAGCAAGGTCGAAAATCGGGGTCTCGAAAGTGACATCAAGTTTCAAATGACGCCCCGTGCTGCCTCCTGTGACCTGGACGACCTTCATGCGAGCCAATGGCAGTCGGCGCTCAATATCTCCGAGCCAATTCAGAACCTTGGCAAATTCGTCCTCGATGGTGAGGGTAGTGAGGACTGCTTTAGGAATGAGCTTGTTGGTGGTGGAGTTTTTGAGCTCGGATTTACGTGCGCGAATGAGATTGATGCCTCCCTCACGCAGGCTCAACTCGAGTGCCTGCACGGCTTCCTGCTCCGTTTGAATCTTGTCGATGGATGGTA
>JANOBP010000509.1:0-9561 GCA_031411715.1 Verrucomicrobiaceae bacterium
TGATGATAACGACGCAAAAGCAGGATGAGGAAGATGAACCCATAGAACCGCATCTCAACGGTAAGCGTCCAGTACACGGCATCCACATTGGGCAGATGGAGGAAGCCGTGAAGCATGGTCATATTGGTGGCATAAACCGTGAGATCCGACTGCACAGCGGCAGGCCCCCAGAAATGCGTGACTATCCACGTGATGGTACAGCAGACCCAAAAGGCAGGATAAAGACGCAAGACACGTGAGCGAGCGAAGTCGCCTGCCGTTTTCCCTTCCGCGGAGAGCGGTATGACAAAGCCGCTAATGAGTAAAAACAACTGAACGAGCAACGGTGCATATTGAAGCACCTGAAGGTCGAGCAACTCAGGAAACTCGACCGTGCTCTCTCCATTGACCTTCCAGGAGCGGAAGCCGAAGTGGAGCAACATGATGAATGAGGCTGCGAAGAATCGCAGCAAGTCGATGACGGGAAGATACTCTTTGGTGGGAGGCTTCATGAAGCAGTGGTGCGTGGATAAGGTGCCGGCAGTTCAGTGGAACGGGGTTGTGGGCGGCTCAGAGCTAAGGCGTAGCGCTTTCCCCAAATCACATGCGCGGTGACTGCGGCGGCCAGCCAGTAGTGAACCGTATCAATGCGCCCCTGGGCAGCCGGGAGATAAAACAAGATGGCAAAGATGCAGTATGCCGCACGCCCACCACGGAGCATGCAGCCCAGTATGAGAATCCCATGCAAGAGTACAAAGACCAACATTCCGGGTATGCCAAGCTCCAACCAGATGGAGATGATTTCATTGTGTGGTGCCCAAAGAGTGCCTGAAGAGCCGACCCCCTGACCGAAAATGGGTTTTTCCTGCACCGCAGCCCAAGCAGCGGCGAGGTCTTGGACGCGCTCGGGCGATTTGAGCTTGTCAAAGTCGAGCGTGTAGATGGCCTCAAGACGACCACCCGTATCCTTGTCCTTCACGATGCCTTTCTCGGTGTTGCTTTGCAGAAAGGTGAAACCAAGCACTAGAAGCGGCAGTCCAGTGACAACCATTAGCAAGATGAAACCCAGGTGCTTGCGAGCATTCATGGCGACATAAACGAGTCCCATAAGGGCCAGGCATACCATGCCGCTGCGACCATACGTTAGAGCCACACCGGGAACGCAGATAGCTAGCATGATCATGTTGAGTCGAAAATTCTGCGAGAGGGCAAAGACAATGCCGAGCATTTCACACAAAATCATGGGCGGTGAATTGGGGTGGCCACTGAAGCCCGAAAAGCGCCCCGGAATGCCCGTGAACTTCGCCAAGCCAGCGGCTTCACCAATCTCGCTGCCTGTGGTCAAGACGATGGCTAGAATGGCAGCCCAAAGGATGGCAGGACGGCTTTTGCTATTGCTGAGTACTGCGAGCACAGTCACCACGCCAAGCAATGTGCGCAGGGTGCCCATCGTAGAATCGTCCAACGAGGCTTTGTCGAAACGGGCAAAGAGTGCGACGTCTGCCATACGCCATACGGGAATGACAAGAATGAAGAGAAGTGTCGGGCTGATTTTGGGATGACTGATGAGAGCCATGCCAATGCAGAAGAATGCACTTCCCCACAGAAAGATGCTGGGCTTGAGCGGGCTGATCCCGGCATCGAAACAGCCAGTCACCGCAGAAGAAGCCAACAAACCCAGGAGCGTCCCGCAAACCCACACGATGATCCAATCGCGAATGGGCGACTGACTTCGAGTCTCAGGCATGACTGACGAGTGGTTCATGCGCGCTGGTGTTGGTTCCAAGCCTGGAACATGAGAATGTCCCACAGATAGAAATGCCAGTTGCGGGTGCCACCGAGATGCTCAGTCCACTTTTGGCGAATGGGTGCGGGATTGAAGAAGCCTTCACGTTTCAAGCGAGCTTCACTGAGCAGATCCTCCGCCCAATCACGCAAAGGACCGCGCAGCCACGACTCAAGCGGGATACCAAAGCCGCGCTTGGGGCGGTCGATCATGGCTTTGGGGACGTGGCGGTAGAGGGTTTCACGCATGATCCACTTCCCTTTGCCATCACGCACTTTCATCGAATACGGAATGGTCCAGGCGAACTCGATGAGGTCGGTGTCGAGCAGCGGGATGCGCCCCTCAAGGCTGACCCCCATCGCAGCGCGGTCCACTTTGGTGAGGATGTCGCCGGGGAGATAGGTCTCCATGTCGAGCTGCATCATGCGGTGCGTGAAGTCGCTGACGCGCGGCCATGAGGCAGTGTCGGTGACTGCGGTAAGGGGCTCCTGGCCATTGATTACGACTTCGAGCGGCTTTTTCCAGTAGCTGACGAGATTCAGATAGAGCGCCTCCATGCCGGGTGCGGCGATGACTTCGGCGAGTTTGTGCAATTTATCGCCAACGGGGATATGGCGGAGGCGCTTCGGCAAAACTTTGCCACCGAGGCTGTTGAGCACACCGGGTGGCATCACTGTGAGGGCTGCGGCGACGGTTTTTTTCAGCGCCGACGGCATCCATGCGAATTTGTCCCAAATCTTCCGCCCCATGGCATAGCGCTCGTAACCTCCAAACAGCTCGTCACCAGCATCGCCACTGAGCGCGACGGTGACATGCTGGCGTGCCATTTTACAAACAAGGTATGTCGGAATCTGCGAGTAGTCGGCAAAGGGCTCGTCATAAAGCTGCGGAAGCTGTGGGATGACGTTGAGCGCGTCCTCACCGGTGACGTACATCTCCGTGTGGTCAGTACCGAGATGCTTGGCGACGCTTTTGGCAACTTCGGCCTCGTTGTATTCCTTTTCGTGGAATCCGATGGTGAAGGTGCGCACGGGCTGCGCGCTCTGCGCCTGCATCATGGAGACGATGAGTGACGAGTCGATGCCGCCACTCAGGAAGGCACCGAGCGGCACATCAGAGATCATGCGCATGCCGACGGCTTTCTTGAGGATGGACTCAAAGGTGTCGATGGCGTCGGAATCACTGCCTCGAAAAGGGTGATCCAAGCCGCGCTCAACGACCTGCGGCAGGCTCCAATAATAGCCTGGTTGTGGACGCTCAGAGGACGCGCGAATGGATAACAAGGAGGACGGGGGCAGCTTTTTAAAGCCCTGGTAAATGCACAGCGGGTCAGGGATGTAATTGAAGCGCAGGAGTGCGGTGAGTGACTCACGATCAATCTCGGCATTAAAGTTTGGGAAAGGCTTCAAGGCCTTCAATTCAGAGCCAAAGACAAAGGTTTCGCCGATCCAGCCGTAGTAGAGCGGTTTTTCGCCAAGGCGGTCGCGACCGAGATGCAAGACGCGTTCCTGCTTATCCCACACCGCAAAGGCGAACATGCCATTGAAGCGCTTGGTGGCCTCAACGATGCCCCATTGGCAAAAGGCGGCGAGCATGATCTCGGTATCGGAGTGGCCGCGCCAGGAGTGACCGAGCGGCTCAAGCTCAGCGCGTAGGTCTTGGAAGTTATAGATCTCTCCATTGAAGACGACAATGAAGCGCCCATCAGCGCTGGTCATCGGCTGGTGGCCGAGTGGTGAGAGATCGAGGATGGAAAGTCGGCGATGACCCAGTGCGAGCCCCACATCCGAGTCCACCCAAGCGCCGCTGTCATCCGGGCCGCGTAGAACGATGGCGTCGGTCATAGTGGTGACGATGGCGGTCATCTCGTGCGCCGGGCGTGACTTGGGAAGTGAGAAGAAGCCGGCTATTCCGCACATGGGACAGGATGGTGGGAAACATAGCTCTCATGCTTCACATGGGATCTATTGGGTGAGACTAGCAGCTCGTTGAATCGCACCAGCACACTGGTGAGTGAGAAATACTGCTCGATGCGCTGACGCGCAGCCGGATCAGTGGTGATTTTTTGCTCAATGATGTTGATGCAAGCGGCTGCGATTGCAGCGGGATCACTTGGTGGCACCAAATGCCCCGTGTCACCCATGACGGCACGTGTATCGCCAATATCGGTCGCTACAACGGGAACAGCGCAAGCCATGGCTTCAGCAATGACATTGGGAAATCCCTCACCAAAGGCCGATGATGAAACGGCAATATTGAGAGAGGCGGTTAGGGCTGGGAGATCATGCCGCTCTCCAAGCAGCTGAATATTATCTGGGACCTCCAGTGTCTCGACTCCAGTGCCCACGATGATGAACTTGGCCTGTGGATGCTTTTGAGTGATGAGCTTGGCGGCTTCAATGAAGGTGGGGTAGTCCTTCATGGCAGCATTGCGTCCAAATCGGCCAATCAGACATGGAACGGGCGTTCTGTGCTGCCATGTGGTCAAATCGATGCCATTGGGAATGAATTGAGACTTGGAAGCCAAGAAGCCAAGAGCCTCGTGCTGGCGTGCGCTAAGCTGGGAATTGTAGGTGATGCGCTGCGTGAGCCAGGAAAGCTTGGCGAGCATCCTAATGACCAGCGCAGAACCGCGTTTCTCATGGCTGAGGTCATAGAGGCTTTGGCGGACATTCCAGATCATGGGAACGCGTTTGAAGCGCATGAATTGAGCCATGACGGCAACGAAGCATCCGTGATACATCCACCCCATCAGCACATCCGCGCGAGTTTGGCGCACGACTTTGAGCAAACGCCAAAGTGCGCTCAATGTGGGACGTCCTGCTGGCATGTCGAGACTGTGGACGGTGTAACCAGCTTCTTGCAACGCTGCAGCATGCTTACCGCCTGCGGTAAGTGAGAGAATCGTATGCTGGAATTTGGGAAGGCCCTTAATGAGCTGCACGAGCATCATCTCGGCACCACCCGTGCCGAGGCCTGTGCTGATCCAGAGAACTTTTTTGGCAAGCACCTGACTCGTGCGCTCGATGAGTTTTTCGACGCTGAAATTCTCGACGATGCGTGATCGCGGATCATCCTCCTGCTTGAAGGCTCGCATGCGTGCGGCGAGCGCGGTGTGATCCCCTGCGGGAAAGATTTGAGACGAATCGCCTATGATCCAGGCGGAGTCACCAACGTCGCTGGCGATGCACGGTAGCCCACATGCCATGGCCTCGCCAATGACATTGGAAAAGCCTTCGCCAAAGGCGGAGGAGTTCACCAAACAGTCAAAGGAGGCATACACAGCGGGCATGTCCTTTTGAGCGGGCAGCCATGTCACGCGGTCTGAAATGCCGAGCGAGGTGGCGAGCGCACGCATCTGATCTGCGTAAGTTTCATCGCCACTGCCGACGATAACGTACCGTGCTTCAGGCACGAGAGCTGCAGCCCGCAGAAAGGTGGCAATGTCCTTCATCGGGCTAAGACGCCCTACGAGACCAAAGGTGAGCGGATGCTCCTGGCTGAGAGCGGGAGAGAAACGCGTGGTATCGATACCGTTCGGGATGACATGAATGCGCGATTGTGGGTAGCCACGTGCAACGTAGTATGCCCTCCCGGCATTCGAATTGCAGATGATGTCATCAGCAAAGCATGCGAGGAGGCAATTGAGGCGGAAGCTGAGCCTGCCGAGGAAGCCCCAAAGGTGCGCGTCGGTCTGGGAATCACGCACACCCCAAACGACTCGTGGAAAACCGCACAGAGGCTTCAAAAAGAGAGCCATGAGGTTGGATTCACTCAAATAGCCGTGAAGGATATCCGGTTTGACGCGGCGCGCAGCTTTGACAAGGCGGAGGAAGAAGCCAACGAGGTCCCAGCGGCTTTTTTTGCGCACACAAATCGTCTGGATGCCTGCGGCGTCGAGTTCCGCACGAAATGGCCCGTCGTAGAAATGAATGACCGTGATTTCATGCCCCGCGCGGGCCAAACCAGACGCCAGAGCGACGAGCTGACGCTGAGCGCCTCCGTGGCCAAGATCACGAATGATGAAGGCAAGGTTCATGCGTGAGATTCAGCCTCCTTGCGACGAATGAGAATGAAGCAGGCAATGCAGTTGGTGATGGCACACAAGATGTAAACGAAGACCGTGGAGAGCGCGATGCCAGCAACACCTAGCGAGCCCATCAGCAGCCAATTGAAGAGGATATTGAGCAGCAAGGCACTCACTGAGATGATCAACATGAGGCGTGAGGCTTGAAGCGAAACGACCACCCGTGCCGTTACGGCTCCGACGATGTAGAATGGAATCTGAAAGGCAGCGATTCGCAGCACTTCTGCGACGCGCTGTGTGTCATGGGCATTGAAGGAGCGGCGCTCGAAGAGCGTGTGAATGAGCCAAGGTGCCTGCACGCAGAGCAGCACGGTGAAAGGCAGCGCGACGGCGACGATCAATGCTGAGATCATGATCAAGCGCTTGCGCAGTTCACTCCAACTCCGTTTAGCGACGAGACTGGCAAAATGAGGGAACAGAACGTCGGTCGCGGGTGCTGCGGTGAGTCCAAGAACAATGGCGCAAATTTTATCAGAGTAACCCAACACCGCTACGGAGCCTGCTGTAAGCCATGCTGCCATGGTTTGATCCACCACGACTGCCGAGCTAAAAATGGCACCGCTCAGTAGAAAGGGCAGCGCATTTCGAGCAACGAGGCTTGTATCAGGCACACGCCGCGACATCACCAAGCGCCACCAACGCTGTGAGTGCGATAGTCGGCGGATTGGCTGTATGAGAAGCACAAGAACCTGCACCACCGATCCCCAGACGGTTCCTTGAACCAAAGTCGATGTGTTGAGGCGTTCTCCAGCCATCAACATGGCCACGATCATGCCAAGCGGAACAAACATTTGGGCTAGCACAGGAAGCAAATAGGACTTCTCAGCACGCAGCCATGCGGAGAGATGATAACTGAAGCCGAAGCAAAGTAGAAATGGCAGCAAGCCGTAAAGAAGTTCAACGGAGAGCTGTTGATTTGCCAGACTGAATCCATGCGCAGTCCACCGAACTAAAGCCGGGGCAGCAACAACCAAGATGAGGCCGATGATCGCGACGACCGCGAGGTGCAGAGCGCCGCATTGGACACCGAGCATATCAGCATGCCGAACACCACGACGCTCACGCAATTCTGCATAGGCAGGCAAAAACGACTCGGGAATGCCCGAGGCAAGAATGTTGGCGGCAAAGGAGAAAAAGCCAAAAACGAGCATGAAGGCATCCAATTCGCTGGCAGTGCCGAAATTGGCTGCGACGACGGCATCCTTAGCAAAGGAGATAATCTTGGAGACGATGGTTAGCATGACCACCAGAAGGAAGCCCGAGACCATAGCCGATCCGAACACTCGACGAAGTTGAGTGCTGATGGAAGAGGGTGCGTTGAGGGCCGCCGTGGACATTGTTATTTTTACTCAGTATAATAAACACATTAAATGTACCTTAAACTAACTGGCAATAGTCAGAAGTTCAAATAGCTTGGAACATATATGTTTATTCATAGATTACATAATTCGTATTGACCAAATTCGCAATTTTCATAAACTTGACTCGCAATTGGGAATCCAGTTTGCCCCACTACCCCCTTCAAAATCGTCTTTTTATGGAACTCACCTCAACTATTGCCGATCGCGTCGAACGTGAGCGCTACGCCCACACCGTGATCGATGTTATGGCTGAGCACACGAAACTCAAAGGTCGCTTTCCACACGTGGAGACGTACCCATCGAGTGTCCGACTCGACAGCCTCTACAAAGAGTACATGCGTCACGTAGCTGGTCTCACCATCCTAGACTATGGCTGCGGGCGTGGCGACATGGCCCTGGAGTATCTGAAAAACGGTGCCGCCAAAGTCAATGCGATCGACATTTCCGACGTGTACGTGGCTCACGCAGAGGAGCAGGCACGGGAAGCTGGTTTTTCGCCGGAACGCTTCGATTTCCGAGTCATGGATGCCCACAAGCTCGATTTTCCCGACAACAGCTTCGATATCGTGGCTGGCTGGAGCATCCTTCATCATCTGGATGCCGATACCGCGATGAATGAAATCCACCGCGTGCTCAAACCAGGTGGTCGAGTCCTTTTATGGGAACCGTTGGCGGATCACCCGCTGCTTAAAATCTTCCGTTGGATGACGCCAAATGCCCGCACCGTGGATGAATTGCCCTTCACCGGTGCGGCGCTCAAGCGCATCATCGCACAGCGCAATTGGCGCTCTGAGTTGGGATTTAGCGGCCTACTGGAAGCTCCAATCGCCATGTTGACATCCGTCATCATGCGCAATCATCCGGACAATTTCCTGCTGCGTTTTGCCGATAAGATCGAGCGTTGGACGCATGAGAAGAAGATCCTGTTGTCTTGGAATCAGCGCGTGCTCTTCAACCTGGTCAAAGTCTCCTAAAGCTTACTCTTTGAGCGGACCAAGTTGAATGCGCAGTCCTCGTTGCAGCACGCTTGCAACCACCAAACCAACCCAAGGCTGGATCACGACGAGATAACGTGGCTGCCCGGGAAGCAGACTGGTTCCACCGAGGTAGATGAAGGCTATCAATGACAGCAACAGGATCTCCACAGGTATGATCCTGCGAATGCGCCAGCCAACAAAGACGGTAAGCAAGACTAGGATAAGAATAGGGCCATTGGATGCGATGAGCACATTGCTGCGCAACTCCTCCGCTTGGTGTGAGCGCGGGAAGCCGAATGCCAGGCGGCTCCAATTGCAAAGCCAGTTGCTTAAAGCGCCTTGGGGGTTGGCGCGGAGGTTGGCCATCGCCTGTTGCTTGAATGCCTCTTCCCGTTGGGGAATTGGAAGATAGTAGTTTTTGAGATAAAAGTCACGATGGCCGTTGGCGATATGCTCTGGCATTTTTTTGACGTCGTCGTCTGAGAACCAATGCCCGTTTTCGCCGTTTTGAGTGCTGGTGGCCCAGTAGAGCAGTTCACCTCCGTTGGTGGACCAGCACAAAAGGTTTCCCGTCTTGGCATGTGTGAAAGCCAACCATGGTATGCAGATCACAAACGAGAGGCCCATCACCACAATGGCCCGCAACACTTTCTCACGCTGGCTTTTCCACAGAAGCATCAGCGTGAGAAAAAACAGCATCGCCATGATGACATTGCCAAAAAACACGCGCGTCAGCGTCAAGTATCCAAAAGCCGCAGCCGCAGTCACAATGGTCCCCCACCTCCATTTCTCCGAGCGCAGGGCTGCGCTAAATGCCCAGGCAAATCCAGCGATGCAGCAGCAGGTCAGCGCCTCAGTCATCAGCCATGGCACCCGGCGCACCAGCGCCGGATGAAACACCAAGATCAATGCCACGCCCAGCGCCCAGCGCCTTCCCGCATACGGCAAAACGGCACGAAAGGTGAACCACGCTGCAAAAGCGAGGAATAGAGCGTTGACCATTCGTTGGCCCAGCAGCGGCACGTGCAGTGCCATCAACGGTGCCAGCACGAGAGGGTAACCTGGGCCATTGATGATGTCCGCCTTCTCAGCGGTCGTATAAAATCCCTGCGTCATATTATTGGCAAACCAGGAATACCGCGCCTCATCCCAGATCATGTCAGGGCGGTCAAAAACCAGCGCATTGACGATATGAAGAACCAGCGAGCCAAAAAAGAGCACGAGTTCGAAACGTCGGGATGCAGGCTGAGAAGAGAGCATCAGGTACGATCCACCGCTACGCCCCGTTTTGTCAAAGCATGAATGGTTTAGACTCCTCCACCGAGAATCGGCGATTGAACACACTTGCCACCGCCAAACCGACCCAAGGCA
>JANOBP010000510.1:0-10882 GCA_031411715.1 Verrucomicrobiaceae bacterium
CTTCACCGCTGATCCGCAAAGTGATACCGCGCTGTCGAGCAATGCCTTCTTTGCCAACGTTCCCGGCATTCTGCTGCCCGGTGAAGTCTATGACGGCCCACTCTTCCGCATCTCACTAAGTGGTGCCTCACCGGCCACCAATTACACTGGCACTATCACCTTCCAAGGAGGTGCAAACATCGTTGCCGCAGACATGCTCGCCAGTGCGCCGTTCACTTTGCTCGCTACGACAGTGGAGCAGTGGCGGCATCAAACCTTCGGCGATGCCGCCGGCGCACCCGCCGCAGCCGATGTCGCTGACTTTGACCATGACGGCATGGCGAATCTGCTGGAGTACGCCCTCAATCTCAACGCGCTGAGCCCTGACATCAGCAGCCTGCCAGCAGCTTTCGTTCTGGATGGTCACTACACTTACAGTTTCATCCCCAACGCCCCATCGCTGACTTACACCGTGGAATCCTCCTCTGATTTGCTCAATTGGAGCACGCTGAATGTGGAGCCAGTCATCATGGCCAATCCAGTGCCGCCAAATCGACTAACCTATCGGCACAAGGATGCCATGAGCCAACTCCAGCGGGCGTTTTTACGACTGAAGATCACACGTTGAAGCGGTTGGATTTGTTGGGCTTTGCCTGGCGGAAAAGCCGCCCATTCAAAACAACAAGTGATTGGAACATGCGTCGGGTTTCACCCCATGGCTGATGCAGCACGCGGTGGCTAGCCTGATGCCGATGACAAACAACCAACGTCATCAACCCCACACTACAACACACCCATGAAAACCAAATCAACCAGCCTTCTGTCCACCTCTACCTTCGCGCTTTGCGGCATCGTGATGCTCGCTACTCAAGGTCTGGCGGCCGATAAAGACACCCTCGTCGCCGCCGACGTGAAATTCATTAAGCACGAAGCCGCCGCTGGTATGGGACTGGTGAAGATCGCCGGTTTCGGCGTGAAAAAGACTGAGCGTGCCGACATCAAGGCCTTTGCTGAGATGCTCGTCACTGAGCACACCAAGAGCAACGAAGAACTGGCCAAGCTGGCTGCAACCAAAGGCGTCGAGCTCTCCACGGTGATCGACCCCGAGCAAGCTGAGACCTATCAGAAGCTTGAAAAGCAAAGCGGCACGGATTTCGATAAAGAATTCCTAGCCACGATCGTGAGTGGCCACAAGAAGTGCGTGAGCAACTTCGAAGAGGCCTCACAGGAAGCCAAGGACAACGATCTGAAGGTGTGGGCTGATAAAATGCTACCCACGCTCAAAACTCACCTCGCCAAGGCCAGAGAACTCAGTTCTAACTCCACCGTAAGCGCGGCCAATCAGCCGGACAATACGAAGCGCAATATGCGTGACAGTAATGCCGCGACGCTCACGCCCCTCGATCAGGGCAACAACCAAGCTGACATCGACACCACAGCGCAAATTCGCAAAGAGATCATCGCCGGAGAAAACATGTCCGTGAATGCCCAGAATGTGAAAATCATCACCAACGCCGGCAAAGTCACCCTCCGCGGACCAGTCAACACGGCGGAAGAGAAACGACTTATTGGCCAGATCGCCAACCGAATCGCCCGTGCCGAGAATGTGGTCAACCAATTGGAAGTCCAGATCAAGACCACCAGCAATTAATTCAAGCTCTTTAACCAAACCAAATCCAAGAAAGCCCAATCATTATGTCCAAAAAATCTATTTTCTGCATCGCCACTTCACGCCACCAAGCTGACCAAATCGTCGATCAGCTCAAATCCGCCAACTTCTCTAACAACGACATCTCCGCGCTGTTTGCTGACAAAGGCACCAGCCATGACTTTGCCCATGAGAAGAACACCAAAGCTCCTGAGGGCACTGTCACGGGTGTCGGCACAGGTGGTGTCATCGGCGGTGCACTCGGCTGGATCGCCGGGATCGGTGCGCTGGCTATTCCGGGGTTCGGCCCCTTCATCGCCGCCGGTCCCATCATGGCAGCGCTCAGCGGTGCCGCCATCGGCGCGGCAGTCGGCGGCATCGCCGGCGGCTTGATCGGCATGGGCATCCCCGAACTCGAAGCCAAACGTTATGAAGGCAAGCTCCAAGAAGGCAACATCTTGATCTCCGTTCATACTGAGAACTCTGAGGAGATTACCCGCGCCACGGACATCTTCACTCATGCCGGGGCGCAGGATATCTGCACCACAGGTGAAGCGACGACACCCAAGCGGCACAAGGACAACGAGAAGTCCACCACAACGGTTAATGCGCCCACGCGCAGAGAAAGTCAGGCCGCCGCGCGCGTGACCTACCCAACCGAGAGCCTGGTCGGGGCTGGCGTCTAATAAGCGGCGCAACTCCTGCGGCGGAGATCCTTTAGCTTCAAAGCGAATGCACGGCTAACCCAAAAAACTGAAAGGCATCTATGAAAACACCGACGACTCGCAATCACGAATCTGGCAAAATTGGCTGGGCGCTTCTATGGCTGATTGGCATCCCCATTCCCATCTTGCTCCTTTTCTTCGTGCTGCGCGGCTGCACCTGATTCAACCCGCCGCACTGGCTGAAGCCCACTAGTTCGTGCTCGCAACAACGGCCCTGCAACCTGCAAACGGTTGCAGGGCTCTTTGTTTTCCGCGTGGAGGCGGGCGCAGAGTCACCAAAACCGCTTACTTGGACATTGCTCACGCCGTCCTTTGCCATCCAGCCCGTGGTGGGCATACACCCCATGGCGAAGTCCACACATTAAAGCAATGCTACATCAGTGAGTTCCTATGAGAATCGAATTCTCGCCTCTCAGCCGGACACCAAACCAATAACAACCAACCTCATACATATATGACAAAACTCGAAATCAAAGGCGACTGGAACATCGTCAAAGGCACCCTCAAACAGAAGTGGGCCAAGCTCACCGACGATGACCTCCAATACCTCGAAGGCAAAGAGGACGAATTGCTTGGCCGAATCCAAAAGCGCACGGGAGAAACCCGTGAAGCGGTGGAAAAAGCCATCAAGGCATCCTGCACTGACTGCAAGTGCTGAGCGGACATGGCCCAGGATCGTGGACTTGCGAATCCTGGGCCAGCCCGTCTGAAAGGCTCACGCACATTCGTCATTCAGAGTCGGGTTTCACCCCATGGTTGATGCAGCACTCGCTGGCTAGCCTGACGCTGATGACAAAACAACCAACGTCATCAAAACCAAACCAAACACACCCATGAAAACCAAATCAACCAGCCTCCTCTCCACCGCCACCCTCGCCTTATGCGGTATGGTCATGCTCGCCACTCAAGGACTGGCAGCCGATAAAAACATCCTCGACGCCGCTGATGTGAAATTCATCAAGCACGAAGCCGCCGCCGGTATGGGGCTGGTGAAGATCGCCGGATTCGGCGTCAAAAAAACCGAACGCGCCGACATCAAGGCCTTTGC
Source organism: Verrucomicrobiaceae bacterium (assembly GCA_031411715.1). Lineage (GTDB taxonomy): Bacteria > Verrucomicrobiota > Verrucomicrobiia > Verrucomicrobiales > Verrucomicrobiaceae > Prosthecobacter. The sequence continues at coordinate 3,401 of JANOBP010000510.1, forward strand.
TGAGATGCTCGTCACAGACCACACGAAGGCAAATGAAGAACTGGCCAAGCTCGCTGCATCCAAAGGCGTCGAGCTCTCCACGGTGATCGATCCGAAGCAAGCTGAGACCTATCAGAAGCTTGAAAAGGAAAGCGGCACAGATTTCGATAAAGAATTCCTCGCCACGATCGTGAGTGGTCACAAGAAGTGCGTGAGCAACTTCGAAGAGGCCTCCAAGGACGCCAAGGATAATGATCTTAAGATGTGGGCCGACAAGATGTTGCCCGCACTCAAAACCCATCTCGAAAAGGCCAAGGAACTCGCTTCCAAGTAACCTTATCGAAAACACGGTTGCGCGGCCTGTAGCTCGGGAGGCTGCATCTGCGCAACCGTCACTTTTCAATCCCCCCAAAACCAACAGGCCGGTGTGAATCTCCGGTCTGACTGTGACAGTCAAGGCTACCGAGCCCGGCTGTCACAGCTTTGTTTTACAAGGATCATCCCAAACTACTCACCCATTGATTCCATGATGACTACCGACCAGACCATCGACACCTGCAATGAACTGCTGCGCGGTGAAATCGCCGCCATTGAGACCTACACTCAAGCGATTGACAAAATTGACTCGGACGCTCCCGACAATGTGTTGGAACGAATCCGGGGCGTGCATCAAGAGAATGCTTTTAAGCTACATAAGCTCGTCATCGAAAGCGGTGCTGAGCCCACCATCGGCTCCGGCACATGGGGCGGCTTTGATCAGGCTCTGGAGGACTCTGACAAGCTCGTTGGTGAATCCCCAGCCTTGAAAATCCTTCAAACCGGGGAGGCTAATGGAATCAGCCAGTATGAAAACGCTCTTGCCAATGAAGACGTCCATGAGACGGCCAAAACGCTCATTCGTCGGGCCTTGATGCCCTCACTCTCTGGCCACCTGATCGATTTGCAGCAGCGCTGTGACGCCGTGGCATGAATGAATGGCGGTGCTTTCTGGAAGCCGCCCTAAACCAAGCACTGTAACATCATGTGGCTGGCCATCCTCATCACCATCACACTTACGGCAGCTCTCACGATCGTGTTGCTCAATCTGCGCACGAGTGAGAAACAGATCTGCTATGCGGTGACGCATGAATTCACCGTGAGGGATCCGCAGTTCCTGCGCAGCATGGGACAGTTGCTGGGACCAGCCATCCTGCCCGGAAACCGAATCATAGCCCTCCACAATGGTGACCAGATATTCCCCGCCATGCTGAGCGCCATTCGCGGGGCCAGTGAATCCATCACTTTCGAAACCTACATCTACTGGTCGGGGAAGATTGGCCAGGAGTTCTCCGACGCCTTGAGTGAACGCGCCCGTGCCGGTGTGAAAGTCCATGTCATGCTGGACTGGGTGGGCTGCGGCAAGATCAAAGCGCAATACCTGGAGGAGATGCAGGCCGCTGGAGTCGAGGTGGAGCGTTATCATCCTATTCGTTGGCACACCATCACCCGCATCAACAACCGCACCCATCGCAAGCTGCTCGTGGTGGATGGCCGGATGGGATTCACGGGCGGTGTCGGCATCGCAGACCAGTGGGGCGGCCACGCTGAGTCCATCGAGCACTGGCGTGACTCCCATTTTCAACTCGAAGGTCCGGCGGTGGCACAGATGCAAGCGGCTTTCACCGATAACTGGATCAAGACACGTGCCAAGGTGCTGTTTGGCCGTGCGTACTTTCCTGAGCTGGTTTCAGTTGGTGAAAGCATGGCGCAGGTGTTTAAAAGCTCGTGCGGGGAGGGTAGTGAGAGCATCCGGCTGATGTATCTGCTGTCGATTGCTTCGGCGTCACACTCGATCCGTCTCCAGGCCGCCTACTTTGTGCCGGATGATCTGGCCATCTCGACTTTCATCGCGGCACGACGCCGCGGCGTGAAGATCGAGATCATCGTGCCCGGCCCGCACACAGATGAGCATCTGGTGCAGCACGCCTCCCGCCACCTGTGGAATGAGCTGCTGGATGCCGGAATCGAAATTTATGAATACCAGCCCACCATGTATCACTGCAAGGTCATCATTGTGGACGAGGTCTGGGTCTCCGTCGGCTCGACGAATTTCGACGACCGCTCCTTTCGCCTGAACGACGAGGTGAACCTAAACATCTACGATGCCACCTTCGCCGCAGCGCAGGTCAAGGTCTTCGAACAGGACCTACGCAGATCACGTCGGGTGAGTCGCACGGAGTTCAAGAACCGCTCCGGCGCCAGCAAACTCTGTGATCGACTGGCGAGCATGCTGCGACGGCAGTTATAGTGATGTGGATGGAACGTTGGTGGTGGGTCGGGTTTAACCCGGTTTAACCCAATGGCGGAATTTCTTGGGTTCAGTTTTGGGATGAACAGGCTCTGCGAACTAATTGATTCCCGTCAGCTCCCACTCTCCCGCGCTCTTCAATTGCAGCACGCGTTCGTGGAACCGCACGAGTGTCTCGCGGTGGCCGACGCTGATGAAGCCGATGCCTGACTGGCGGATCAGGTCGTAGAGGCGGCTTTGATTGTCTTCGTCGAGGGCACTGGTGGCTTCATCCATGAAGACGAACTGCGGCTGGCGCAGGAACAGACGGGCAAAGGCCACACGTTGTTGCTCGCCCAGGGAAAGGATGTTTGTCCAGTCAATGACACGATCAAGATCGCCATCCACACGGGCGAGCACATCGGAAAGGTTCACTCTCTCCACCACCTTGCGAATCTCCACGTCATCGACACTGCGATCATGATCCGGGTAGCGCAGTTGTTCGCGCAGGCTGCCAGGCACCATGTAGGGACGCTGCGGGAGGAACATGAGATGGCCCAGCGCCGGACGTTCGAGTGAGCCCGGACCGCTAGGCCACAAGCCGGCGATGGTGCGCAGAATGGAGCTTTTGCCGGTGCCGCTGGCTCCCATGATCATCAGGCTTTGGTGTGGACGCAGTTCGAAGGAGAGATCCTTCGCCAGCACCTTTGATCCATCGGGTGTGAGGACCGTGAGCTTGTCGAGCTTCACCATCGTGCTGGATTCATCAAGCTGCTGCTGGCTTTCGCGGGCGCTGCGTTCTTCATCCGCATCGAAGTCATCGAGTTCATCCCACAGGATGCCGAGACGCTGAACACCGGCCAAATACGAACTGAGGCCCTCGAAGTTATTGGCGACGAGCGACACGGCACCGAGCACGTGCGCGAAAGCTTCAAGGCTTTGCGTCACCACACCAAACTGGATCTTCCCGCTCATGAACATAGGCGCGACGATGAGGACCGGCAGCACGAGCGCGAGGTAATTGTAACTGTTGCGGAAGAAGCCCAGGTTCCGGTTCCAGACGATGATGGTGCGCATGTTGGCAACCACGGCGGCGAGCCGGTTGACGAGGTCGAGGTGCTCGCGTTTTTCTCCCCGATAGAAAGCGATGGACTCCGCATTGTCGCGCACGCGCACCAGGCCGTAGCGAAAGTCGGCCTCCTTTTGATACTTCGCATAGTGCAGGCCCACCAGCCTGCGACCGATGACGAAGCACATGAACGTGCCAAACGTCGCGTACACCAGCGCGACGCCAACGAGCGTGCCGGAGATGCTCCACAGCACGCCGAGGAAGCCAATCAGCGTCATCACCGAATCCACCACCATGAGAGCATAACCAAGGGAATCGAGGGTGAAGTTGCGTACGTCCTCGCTGATACGCTGATCCGGGTTGTCGATGCTCTCTGAGCCGCGCAGCCGGTAGTAGGCGCGGTTGTTGAAGTAGCGTTTGATCAGATGCTGTGACATCCACTCGCGCCACAGCAGCGCGAGCGATTGCTCGGCCCAGCGGTAATAGACATTGATCAGAATGGCGACGACAAAGGAGCCGAGATACCGCCACATCGCGCTCCAGTATGCCAGGGAGTCCTTCTTCTCGATGGCCGTGATGAAATCGCGCCCCGCGTAGCTCGTGAGCACAACGACACTAACGTAAGCGACTGAGAGCGTTAGCAGCAGAATCAAAAGGGTGCGCGCCCTGCCGCGTCGTTCCGATCTAAAGAACGCCTTGGTGATGTGCCAGAGCTGACTAGCAGTCTTGCGCAGTTTTTCTTTGGCGATGGTGTCGGGTGGAGTGTTTGTTGATTTAGTCATGAAGAGGGAGTTCTAGGTCATGTACGGTGTCATGCGTTCAAATGGAGAAAATTCTGTCCGTTCGCCCCCCCTGAAGCATGTGTGGGCGGGTCACGCGAGCTGTCTATTAAATGAATGCGATGTCCGGCCCGCACGGTGGTGGGGTTAGACCCCATGGCGGCAGGGGTGCCGCATTGCGTATCATCCAGAACCGTGAGTATCAGCCTACTCACCATCAGGCTTCCACAGGGTCTGGCAACGACCTGACATTTTCCGCGCCTCATCAAACACCCAGACAATCCATACCCTTGAAAACAAACACTCTCGCAGATTCATTCATCAATCACCTGCCTGAAGGTGCCAAAGATATGTGCCATTCCGTTTCGGAGAAGGCCGAAGAATCATTGGTCTGCTCCAGGGAATATGCGCGCGCGAACCCAGTGCCGGTTGTACTTGGAGCACTCGCCCTCGGCGTTGCCCTTGGATATGTAATCGCGATGACGCGGAGGGAGGAGCCGACTTTCCGCGAGCGCTATGTGGACGATCCCCTGAACACGGCGCGTGATGCGATCTACGCCGTGCTCGCACCCGTCGCCCAACGTCTTCATGAGGGATACGACACGGCTCGGGACGGCGCGGGGATGGCCATGGACAAAATGCATGACTTCAATCCCTCACGCGCTGTTGACTCATGGTCCGGTCAACTCCGTCGCGTGGGTAGCAACCTCAAATTTTGGTAACTCATGACTGCGACACCCTGCAAACCAGCCGCACCGCTGTCGGTGGAAGAAGGAGTCAACACCTTGTTGCGCGACGTGGAGCAAAGCATTGGTCACGGATATCAGGAGTGCGAGCGACGCATCCGCAAGTCGCCGACGTCAGCTGTGCTCACGGCGGTGGCCGTCGGCTACTGCCTGCACCGCCTGCCAGTGCGCGCCATCCTTCTGGCCCAGGTGCGGCTACTCTCCGCGCTGGCACCTCCGGCAATCTTCTTATTTGGCGCAGCGAAGGTATGTGAGTATTTGCAACGGCAGGCCGCAGTCAGGCCACGCTGACTTCTTATGCAAGTGACGAAGGGTTCAACCGCGGCGGCGCTGAGCGGAAGCTGGATACTCCTGCTCACCACCTTCGTCATGGCGGCGCTCTATTTCGCGCAGACCATCCTCATACCGCTCGCGCTCGCGGCGCTGCTCACATTCCTTCTCGCACCCATCGTCACGCGCTTGGAGCGCTGGATAGGACGCATTGCGGCAGTGCTGGCCGTCGTGCTGATGCTTTTCACGATCACCGGATTTACCGGCTGGGTGCTGACGCGCCAGGTAATCGATCTGGCTAGGCAACTGCCCGACTACAAGGTCAACATTCAAACCAAACTGCGCTCCCTGCAGATCCCGAAGGGCGGCGTTTTTTCCAAAATTTCAGACACCGTTGAGGAGTTGAAGAAAGACCTGCCAGGCGCTACGCCCCCCGCGACGGCCGTTACGCCACCGCCGGGCGGGCCAGTGCCCGCAGTCCCTGCGCAGGCAGTCGAGCCATTGAGGACCAGTGCGGTGGACATCGCGCAGTCGATCATCGCGCCGCTGCTCGGTCCGCTGGGCACTGCGGCGCTCGTGCTCCTGCTGGTCATCGTCATGCTGATCGAGCGCGAGGATTTACGCAGCCGGATCATCCGCCTCATCGGCCAGGGCCGCATCAGCGCCACCACGCACGCGATGGATGACGCGGGCGCGCGCGTCTCGCGTTACCTGCCCGCGCTGCTCTTGGTGAACGTCAGTTACGGCCTTGCCGTCGCGGTCGGGCTCCATTTCATCGGCGTGCCGAATGCCATGCTCTGGGGCGTGTTTGCGGCCGTGCTGCGCTTCATCCCCTACATCGGGCCGTGGATTGCGGCCGCCTTCCCGATCATTCTTGCGCTCGCCGCCTCGCCGGGCTGGACGATGCCGCTGCTCACGATCGGCCTTTTCGTGGTGCTGGAATTATTGAGCAACAACGTCATGGAGCCATGGCTCTATGGCTCAAGCACGGGCGTCTCCCCGATGGCGCTCATCGTCGCGGCGGTGTTTTGGACCTGGCTTTGGGGGCCGGTCGGGCTCGTACTCTCGACTCCCCTCACCGTCTGTCTTGTCGTGATCGGGCGGCATGTGCCGAGGCTGGAATTTCTCAGCGTGCTGCTCAGTGATGAGGAGGCGCTGGCACCTCACGAGGAATGCTACTACCGGCTGCTCGCGCAGGATTTAAACAAGGCCGATGAGCTGGTGGAAACCTATCTCAAAACGAACTCCGCCACCACGCTCTACGATGCCGTCCTTATTCCGGTCATTAGTGCTGTGGAGATGGATTGCCGTCGTGGTGCGCTTGATGACGATCAAAGCCGTGAAGTGCTGCAATCCGTCCGGGTTATCGTTGAGGAACTCGAGCCCAGACATGTTCCTGCGCCCAAGCTGAAAGCAGATGAAAATATCACGGTCGCGCCCATTGAGCCGGCCACATCATCTCCATGCCGCATGCTCTGTCTCCCTGCCCATGCGGAACGCGACGAGCTGGCCGGCATGATGCTCGCGCAGTTGCTGCGCCTGCCGGAATTCAATACGCAAAACGCATCGACCACTCTCATGACTAGCGAGTTGATTGACCTGGCGGACACCACCGCCGTAGAAGCAGTCTGCGTTTCCGTGGTCCCGCCCACTACGGTCGTGCATGCCCGTCATCTCTGCGCAAAGCTGCGCGCGCGCCTTCCGCGCCTGAGAATTGTCGTCGGTCTGTGGGGTGCCACGGAAAACGTCACCACTGCTGCTGAGCGCCTACGCACATCAGGAGCGGACGAAATCGTCGTCTCCCTGGCCGAGGCCGTCACGCAGCTCTCAAAACGACCTAGCCAGATGATCGATTCCAATGCTGCGACCACCACTCACGACGCGTCAGTTTTGGTTAAAAAATGATGAAAGCTTTTGGTTCACTCCTGACAGAAACATTCCGCCAATGGGACGCGCACCGCGTGCCGAAGATGGGCGCGGCGCTGTCTTTCTACACCGTTTTCTCGCTCGCACCGCTGGCCATCCTCGTGCTTTCGCTCGTCAGTCTGGCGGTAGAGCGCAATGCGGCACGGGCTGAGATCGTCGGCCAGTTCAGGAACTTCGTCGGCAATGAAGGCGCGGAAGTCATGGAGATGATCTTGACCAAGACCGCTGCGGAGAGCGCGGGCATCCTTGGCTCGCTCATTGGCTTCGTCGTGCTGCTCATCGGTGCTTCGGGCGTGTTTGGTGAGCTGCAGGACTCGCTGAATCAAATCTGGGGCGTGTCCTCGAAGCGCCACCCGGTTTTTATCTTGGTGAAGGAGCGTGTCTTCTCCTTTGCGATGGTTTTCGTCATGGGCTTTCTCATGCTCGTCTCTTTTCTGTTTTCTGCCG
>JANOBP010000511.1:0-2386 GCA_031411715.1 Verrucomicrobiaceae bacterium
GACACGAAGCCTCGATAAACCTGTCACAAACGCCGCCATGGCCCGCAAAGCCGGCATGTCGGTGCGCGCCTTCGAGCGCAGCTTTGTCCGCGAGTATGGCGTGCCGCCACAGCAGTATCTGAAACGTCTGCGCATCCAAACCGCGTGTCGTTTGCTCGTCGATACACGTGAAGCCATCGCCGCCATCGCTCAACGCTGCGGCTTCGCGGATCAAAGCCACCTCACCCGCGAGTTCCGCCGCATCACAGGTCTCACGCCAAGCACCTACCGGGAGAAATACGCCGCCGTAAATCTTCCAAGCCCTGCCGCTTTCGTTCTATCCACCCGCCGGGCAAAACGGTAGCCTGTGTGCACCATGAAGCTCCAACCAGGCATCACCGTCGTCAAAAACGGCCAACTCGTCGATGGCACGGGCAAGCCCGCCATCCCCAACGCCACCGTGATCGTTCAAGACGGTCGCATCACTTATGCCGGCCGTGCTGAAGCTGCGCCGCGGACACCACCCGATGCGCGCATCATCGACGCCAAAGGCGGCACGATCTTGCCGGGACTCGTCGAAGCACATTTTCACGCCACCTACTTCAACATCCAGGAACTCCAGGACCTCGACATCAAATACCCCGTCGAATACGTCAGCATGCTCACCGCTGTGAATGCCAAGCTCGCGCTCGAATGCGGCTACACGGCTGCCCGCAGCGGCGGTTGCCTTTTCAATGTCGATGTCTGGCTCAAGAAGGCCATCGAGAACGACCTCATCGCCGGTCCACGCCTCGCCACGTCGGGCCGCGAGATTTGCAGCGCGGGCGGTTTGATGGACTGGAACCCCGAGTTCCGCAAAATCGGCATGGAAGGCCTCGTCTTCATCATCAACGGCGTCGAGGACGCCCGCAGCGCCGTGCGGGCGCTCGTCAAAGACGGCATCGAATGGGTGAAGACCTATCCTACCGGCGATGCCGCTTCGCCCGACACGAATGATCATCACACGCTGTGCATGAACTTCGACGAGATGAACGCCGTGGTGCAAACCGCGCACAATCACAAGCTCAAGGTCACCGGTCACTGCCGCGCCACCGAAGGCATCAAGAACGCCCTCCGCGCCGGTTACGATTGCATCGAGCACGGCACCTTCATCGACGATGAAGGCCTGGAGCTGCTCTTGAAGCGTGACGTGCCCTGTGTCCCCGCGCTCTACTTTGAAAAAGCCAGCATCCTGCGCGGACCCGAGTTCGGCCTGCCACAAAGCGTCATCGACGGTCATCAAGAAACGCTCGACGGCGGCACCGCTTCCGCATTGCGCATCCTCCGCGCCGGCGGCCGCATCGGCCTCGGTGGCGACTACGGTTTCGGCTGGAACCCGCACGGCGACTACGCCCGCGAGATTACCTTCTTCGTCAAAGACGTGGGCTTCACCCCACTGGAGGCCATCATGTGCGCCACCAAGACCGGTGCCGAAATCATGGGCCGCAGCCACGAATTCGGCACCGTAGAGGCTGGCAAGCTCGCCGACCTCCTCATCGTCGATGGCGATGTTTTAAAAGACATCGCCCTCCTCGAAGACCGCAGCCGTTTCATCGCTGTCCTCCAAGGCGGCGTCATCAAAGCCGGCCAACTCACCCGCACCGAGCACACTTGGGACAACGCGACAAAGATGGGATGAAGATCAAACGACGTTCGAATTAGCCGCAGAGGAGCAGCGGGGCAAAGAGGCAGAGGTTTTATAAAATGGTCTGAATCTCTTCGTTCTCTGCTCCTCCGCCCCTCTGCCACTCTGCGGCAAACCCGAACAACCCCTCGCACTCACATGGCCCTCATCGACCCCACTCCCTACGAGAACGAACTCGCTACCAAGATCATTGGTTGCGCCATGATTGTGCATCGTCACTTCGGGCCCGGGCTCATCGAAAGCATTTATGAAACCTGTTTCTGCCACGAACTCTCCAAAGCAGGCCTCAAAGTCGTTCGACAGAAGCGCCAGCCCATCATCTACGACGGCATCACCTTCGATGATCCCTTCCGCATGGACATCTTTGTCGACGACACCATCATCATCGAAAACAAAGTCCTCGAAGTCGTCCTCCCGCTCCACAAGGCCCAGCTTCGCAGCTACCTCAAACTCGCCAATCGCCGCCTTGGCCTCCTGATTAACTTCAACGTCGAACGCCTCAAAGACGGTATCCACCGCGTCGTGAACGGCGATGCCAATTATGACCTATGATAGCCTTTAACCGCTCGTATTTGCCGCAGAGGGGCAGAGAGGCGGAGGAGCACTGAATTCAAACTCTGCCTCTCTGCTCCTCCGCCCCTCTGCGGCAAAACCGAACCACCCCACGCCTTTTATGCTCCACCGCCTCATTCTCTTCCTCTGCCTCTCCGCTTCTGTCATGGG
>JANOBP010000512.1:0-2069 GCA_031411715.1 Verrucomicrobiaceae bacterium
CAAATTCTGACACCGGAGCCTCCCTACCTTGAATTCAGCCGACACATTCTGACCCCGGAGACTACCAACCGTGAATTACGCCGTCACAATCTGACCCAGGAGCCTCCCAACCGTGAATTCTGCCGTCAAATTCCCGCCCAAGAGTCCCCCACCCGAGAATTCAGCCGACAAATTCCCGCCGCGGACATCGGCGTTCCTCAGCAGCCTCAGCCACTCCCCTACCCCTCTTCTCATCGACTCCCAGTCTCCAAATCTGGCATCCCCCTCCGCACCAATTCCCTCCCGCGCGGCAGCCACCTCGTGGCGTCGTGTCCCAGGCACTTGAAACTGCATCAGCATCTTCATGGCGTGAAAGCGGCTTGGTTAGAGCCAAATGAATGAATTCCGCGTCGTTTTATCAGATCCACCCGTTTTTGTGAATCGATTTTTTCAGCCGCCTGAAAAATCCATCTCCGCCCCACTCCACCCCAAAGCCCCGCTACATGCATATCTTGACCATCAGCGCCTTTTTCACTTCAATCGGCTCATCCAGTTTAAATTCCTTCTTTTCGTGAACAGCCAGCGTGCACGCCACCTCAACCCGATTATTCCACTGTTAAGTGTGGATAAACAACGTCCGCCCAACCTAGAAGCTTCCCGTGCTAATCATTGCCACAGCATCCGCGTCAGATGAGGTCGCACCTTGGTGTTGGCACCTTGCGTGGGCTTGCATGATTATGGCAGTGCTTGCGGCTCCCATCGCGGTCATTGCCGCAGTCGTGAGTCGATCACCTTCATCTCTGCGACGTCCTCGGATTTTGGCTATCACTTCAGTTTTGGCCTCGCTGTTTCCTCTGACCTTTTCAGCATACCTTTACCACATTGATTACGTCGCAGTTGGTGGAGACGGTACCGCGGCATCAGGTCCACTTTGGCGAGCTTTGCTCTTTCCATTCCTACCGGTGCTGGCATCCATTTTCGCACTCGCAGTTTGCCACTTTCGCAGTCGTTCCGCATTCAGTCCACCACAGGCATGACTTGCCACCTTACCAACCCACAAACGGCGGATAAGATCACCGCAGCCAACCAGATGAGCTACACACCCACAACTGACGCGAAGTTTCTCGGAACACTGGAGCTGTGGCTTCGCACTCAGCGAGAGATTCTAGTGCTGATCCGCTACTCAGCCGCCGGTGGAGCGAAGGATTTTGAGTTTTTTTCATCGTTTCAGAGTTTGACCGATAGGGTTCGATGCCTACCTCCGCTCACCTGCGTCATCGCGTTCAGACAGCCGCAGCTATTGCTTCGAGGCATCGTTGATGACGAGTTCATTGGCAGATGCCTGAGCAGCATCCCAGATGGTTCAGAGTATCTCGTCGTCGAGGCCACCAGACGTGTGTATGGTCCGCAGTCGTGGTTTCATTATGGCGCGGGCGTATCGCACGCAGAGTTGCGCGAGGAGCTTGTTGAGTCGCGCGGTCTTCCTGTGGCCGTTGGACTTTATCCGCCTTGGCTTGAGGACACCGATGATGTTATTTCCGCGGTCGTGCCAGACGAGCACGGCGCAGTGAAATCAGGGATTTATTGATATGAACAGGCAACGGCTCGGATGGCATCTGTCGTGTCATCGACGCTTCTCGCTCGCCGTCGCCTGATCCGAGGCGTTGCGTCAACGCATGAGCTGACTCCGCGCTTGCGCATTCATCCGGCTTCAGGTTTCATGGCGGTCCATGAAACTCTCCTTCTGCGGTGCTGCGGGCACCACCACCGGCTCCAAGCATCTCCTCGAAGTCAACGGACAGCGCATCTTACTGGACTGCGGTCTCTTCCAGGGCCGCCGGCAGGAGGCCATGGAGCGCAACAAGAGCTTCCCTTTTGATCCCAAGACCATCGACGTGGTGGTGCTTTCTCACGCCCACATCGACCACTGCGGCGCGCTCCCACACCTCTGCCGCCTGGGTTTCAATGGCAACATCCACGCCACACCGGCCACGCGTGACCTTTGCAGCATCATGCTGCCGGACGCGGCCCACATTCACGAAAGCGACATCGCCTGGCTGAACCGCCACCGCAAAGATGATGGGCTGGCC
>JANOBP010000513.1:0-14159 GCA_031411715.1 Verrucomicrobiaceae bacterium
GGATGAAACCACGACGGCCCGCTGCCATCGCGGCCCTTCTTGAGTGTGATCTTCTCGATGGATGCCACCAAACCGCCCGCCGCTTGACCTGCGGCGGCATTGGCAGCCATCAGACCCGCCGTGGTTTGTTGAATGAAACGACGGCGGTTCATGGCGATACTCGTTTGAGATTACTTCGCCTTCTTCGGCTTCTCAGGCATGCCCTGACCTGGCTTCAGATCCAGATTCGCCTTCATGTCTTCCTCCGTCACGGTTGAAGCAACGCCATCGGCTGGAATCTTCGCCTTCGCTGTCCAAAGGATGGCGTTTAGCACGAGTTTACGCTGATCATTGTTCGCCCAGCCTTGATGGAAGTGGCCACCCGTGAAACCGAAGCCACGTCCGCCGTCGGCACGCTCACAAGCCCAAGCCACATGCTGCTTCTCCTTGTTCTTCACCGACTCACGCACCGCAGGATTGCCGCTGTGATGACCATCGGGACGGCTCATCGTCGAATCGGGTGCCACATCGCTGAGGATCGGGGTCACGCCTTCCATGCCCTTGCGGAAGCGCATGTAGAAGTACCACTCGTCATTTGTGGCGAAGGGCTTCACACCCTCGCTGATCGGATGAGCCGGGAACTCTTTGAAATTCGCATCCCAGTGCGGATTCACGCTCCAGTTGATCTCAAACGCGCCGCCCATCCAGTCGATGAACTCCTTGTTGCCCTTCTCAATCGTCGGCTCCACCGCATAATGCAGCGTCAGGAAGCCGCAGCCGCGCTTCATCTCCTTGTCGAGCTGCGCCAGCCGTCCCTCTTGCAGCGCGGGATGTCCGCCACCGCCGTCCGAATAAATCACCACCGAGTCAGCCTTGGCCAGTTCATCCGCAGCTGGCCATTCGCCATTCAAATGGAATTTGATCTCCACCTGATCCCCCGCGCCTTGCTCCAGACACTTTTTCAGCAACTGTATCCCCGCATTGTGCTCATGCTGCCCAGGCCCATGCGACGGCTTTCCGGCGATCATGACGATGGATTTCTTGTCCGCCGAAAAAGCAGAGCTGAGGAAGGAAAAAGCGAGGGCAGTGAGAAGGAGTGACTTCATGAGGTTGGTAGGTGTCATGAAAACGCGTGACAGGCCACATGCATTTCACCAAGGTGCGCACTAATGCATGCGTCCACAGCTTCTGGCACGCCTTTCGCTACCATTCAGGCTCCGCCCAGCCTGAATGCCCATCGCCCGCAGCCGCCCCCAGACGAATCTTTACTACGCCATGCTGTTTGTGGGCGTGGTGCTCGTCGTGTTTACGGTGGGCTACCGGCTGGCGGGCTGGTCGTGGAGCGATTCACTCTACATGGTGGTCATCACGGCCTTCAGCGTCGGGTTTGGCGAGGTGGTGCCCATCACGGACCCGTGGCTGCGGGCATGGACCATCGCGCTGATCCTGTTCGGCTGCACCAGCATCATTTTTGTCACCGGCACGCTCGTGCAATGGCTGACGGAAGCTCAAATACAACGCGCACTCGGAGGCAAACGCATGGAAAACGAAATCGAGAAAATCAACCACCACGCCATCATCTGTGGCTTTGGCCGTATCGGCCGAATGATCGCCGCACAGCTCCAAGCGGGCGGCATTCCTTTTGTGATCGTCGATCAAGCCGCCGACCGCGTAGCGGAAGTGCGCGACGCTGGCTACCTCACCCTGCAAGGCGAAGCCACCGACGAAGCCGTGCTCAAAGCAGCCGGCATCGCCCGCGCCCGCGTGCTGGCCACCGTGCTGCCGAATGACGCCGCGAATGTCTTCATCACGCTCAGCGCCCGAAACATGAACCCGCACATCCAGATCATCGCCCGCGGCGAGGTGCCTTCCACGGAGCGAAAGCTGCTGCAAGCCGGTGCCAACCGCGTCGTGTTGCCAGCACACATCGGAGCCGACCGCATCGCGCACCTCATCCTGCATCCAAACGCCCGCGAGCTGCTCGGCACGCAGACGAAGTCCCGCGTCGAGTTCGAGCATCACCTCACCGAATTGGGACTCGACATGGAGGAGATCGAAATCGCTGCCGATTCGCCGCTGGCGCACAAACGTATCGCCGAGGTCGAAGCCGAAGCCGCCGGCCGCCTCCTTGCCGTCGCCATCATGCGCAAGGAAGGCGGCACCGATTTGAATCCCACGCCCACCTCGATGCTGATGCCGGGGGATGCGCTGGTGGTGATGAAGCGTGCGATGAGGAAGTAGGGGGTGGATAGTGCTCAGTGCTCAGTGCTCAGTTTTGATCCGCAGAGGCTGAAGACTGAGCACTAAGCACTGAGCACTTTTCCCCTCATCATGGCTCGCCTTCTGCACACAAGAGGGCCACATGACAAAACCTCCAGACCGACAATTCGACGTGGCCATCATCGGTGGAGGGTTTGCGGGCGTGTATTGTGCTCGCGAGTTGCTGGCACGTTCGGTCGGCTCCGGGCTGCGGGTCGTCGTGATCGCCAATGAAAACCACATGGTCTTTCAGCCCATGCTGCCGGAGGTCGTCGGCGGATCGCTCTCGGCGCAGCATGTGGTCAATCCCATCCGCATGATCTGCCGCGGCGCGGAGGTGTTGAAGGGCGAGGTCACGCACATCGACCTCTCCGCGGGCATTGTCACGCTCGATGGCGGCAGCGCCACGCCGCAGTTCACGGTGAGTTTTAAGCACCTCATGCTCTCGCCCGGCGCGGGCATCGACCTCAGCCGCATCCCTGGCATGGCCGAGCACGCCTTCCAGATGCGCAATGTGGGCGATGCCATGAAACTCCGCGCCGCCATCATCAGCCGCATGGAGGAGGCAAATCTCCTCACCAAGCCCCAGCAGCGCAAAAACCTGCTCAGCTTCATCATCGTCGGTGGTGGTTACTCCGGCGTCGAGACCGCTGGGCAGATCCAGGACCTCATCGCGGGTGTGAGCCGCTTTTATGAAAACATCCTGCCCGGCGAGGCCAGCGTCACGCTCGTGCATAGTGGCGAGCGCTTGCTCGGCATGCTCAGCGCCAGCCTAGGTGACTATACCGGGGCCTGCCTCACCAAGATGGGCGTCAAAATCGTCTTCAAATGCCGCGTGCGAGCCGTCACCGCCAGCACCGTGCAGCTCAGCGATGGCGTCAGCCTGCCCGCCAGCCTCGTCGTCTGCACCGTCGGCAATGCGCCGCATCCCATGCTCACCAGCCTCGGTGCCTGCGGTGCCCTCCCGCTGGAGCGCGGCAAAGTCATCGTCGAGGCCACCGGATTGGCCAAAGGCCTCACCAACGTGTGGTCTGCAGGCGACTGCGCCGCGTATCCGAAAAGCGACGGCGGCCACTGCCCCGAGACCGCGCAGTTTGCCATGCGCCAGGGTGCTTTGGTCGGCAAAAACATCGCCGCCACCTTCGCCGGCAAAAAATTGAAGCCCTTCACCTTCACCGGCCTCGGCGAGCTCGCCACCATCGGCCACCGCAAAGCCGTTGCACAAGTCTTTGGCATGCGCTTCTCCGGCCTCATCGCCTGGTTCATGTGGCGCAGCATCTACCTCATGAAATTACCCGGCCTCGACCGCAAACTCCGCGTCATGGCCGAGTGGACCTTCGAGCTCTTCTTCCCCCGCGACATCAATCTCCTCACGCCCACCTTCTCCTCACCACTCGGCGAGATGCACCTCGAGACCGGCGACATACTCTTCCGTTCCGGCGAGCCCGCCCGCTCTCTTTACGCCGTCAAAAAAGGCCGCGTGAACATCACCGACGCCAAAGGCGAACTCGTCAAGTCCGCCGGCCCCGGCGAGCACTTCGGCGAGCGTGCGTTGCTCGGCGATGGCATGTGGCGCTTCGACGCCTCCGCCACCGAGCCCAGCGAACTCGTCGCCATCGACGGCCACACCTTCAAAACACTCGTCAAAAGCATCGGCTCACTCGACACCCTCTTCCGCAGCACCGCCCAGCAGTATCATTTGCCGGAGGAGATTCAGCGTAGCGTCGCCACCATTCCCGAAGCAACCCGCCACGCCACCGCTGGCGACGTCATGACCCGCGACGTCGCCTCGCTCGATGCCGCCAGCAGCGTGCAAGACGCCGTCGCCGAATTCCAAGCCCACCCGCACAGCACCTATCCCGTCACCGATGGCGGCAAAGTCATCGGCCTCCTCCGCCGCAGCATCGCCTACGAATGGCTCAAAAATCGCGGCCTCTCCTGCTCAGACCCATTGAGCGCCCTCCCGCTCGCCAAGCCCTTCCTCATCCCGCCCGAAACCCCCGTCCCCGACCTCGTCGAGACTTTGATGCGCAGCGCCGTCAGCAAAGCCCTCGTCGTCGATCCCGACCAAAAACTCCTCGGCATCGTCACCCTCTTCGATCTGCTCAAAGGAGCGCGGCAGGCATGAAACGGAGCGCGAGTATGGCGAAGCCTACTCGCCTCGCTGAGGGACAACGTCCGCACACTTCAAAACCGTGGCGAGTGGTCTTCGACACACTCGCGCTCCACTCCGAGTCAGTCTTTGGACATGTTCACCGGCTTCAAAGCCCCACGCCAAGCCAAAAGGCCGCAAAGGCCAAACCCGAACGCATTCAGCGTCCCATGGATCATCCACATCTGCGGCATCGTCAGCGCCCAATTCGGCACCACATGCCGCAAACCGAATCCCATGGCCAACAACATCGCCATGAGCAGCGAAGTGCCAGAAACAACAAATCCAGCACGAGTCCAACCACTCAAGCCGCTGCGAAGCTCTATCCCCATCAACATCTGTGAAACCGCCACACCAAGTGCCCCAAGCACCAGAACAGTCACACCAAACGGCTCCACAAATTTCAAGACCCCAAACTGTGTGCAAGTAATGCCCACTGCGACCAGCGGCACGCCGAGTAAAATCGCCACGCACGCAAATCGCGTCCAGCATCCCGGCCGCGCTTTCGCACTCAGCCCCGCTATGAGCGGCAGCGTGAACCCCGCATGATGAAAATGTGCTGCCGTGAGCAACACGATGAGCTGATCAAAGTTCCATTGCGTCCAGCCCGCCCGATGCGCAACCAGCCAAGCAGCTCCTATCGCCGGAAAGAGCTTTGCAACGGCCAAGCAGACGTGAAGATGAGTTTCAAAGCCCTTATGGAACCAACAACGCAAAACACTTACTGCAGCACCCAAGCGGACGACAAACCAAGGTAAAGATAGAATGAAGCTGGCGGGAATGATTCGTCGAAGTTGAGGATCGTCCGCGAAGAGCACTCGCGGATCAACGGGGCTAAACAAAAGAGACAGACCAAGCAAGCCAGCCGCAATGATTTCAATCCAAGGTGTCCGACGATCCGCAGCTTCTTCATACAACCTACGCCCCAAGGGCATTAGAACCATCGGCGACAAAAGCAGCAAAGCATGAAGAAGAAGGTCGGACTCGTATACACGAAGCATCCAAATAGGCCCACCGGGATCAACCATCCCAACGGAGCAAAATACCAGTGGATAGGCACGCAGAACCCACAGGTGCAAACTGACGACTGCCAGCCACAAAAGAGCGGAAAACCAAATCCTCATGTGCAAGCCTGCTTCATCCTCCCCTGCGAATCCCTCACAAACCTGCACTGCCACCAGCGCGCCAGCGGAAAGCCGAGCCAGGCCATCCAGTGCTGCGGATGCGAAAACGCCCGAATCACATACCACACGCTGCCATCGGCCCGTTGTTCGACGCAGAACATCTCCTCACCGCACTCCGCATGCTCCGGCAGGGTGCCATAGACGAAGCCGTGGGTCATCGCTGAATCACAGCGCCGTAGAATCCGGCACGGATTCACCCACCAGAGGCCGCAGATGCGCACCATCATCGCCACGATCTGCCCCACCTCTTGACCATTGGCCTCTACACGCGACACCTCCGCCCATTGAGGGAACATCACCCATGCATCCAAGGCTTCGCAGGCCTTATGCCAAACGCCCTCACCACTTCCCAGCTTCACCGCATGCTCGTCTGCGATGAATCCATCGCCCAGCGGCGGCGAGTAGCTCAAGGGCTCTTCGCGCCATGACTCCAATAGCCCGCGCAGTCGTTCAGCAGATGGTTTTCGAAGGCAAAGCATCAGGCACTATGGAGAGCCGATGATTCGCCGGCAAAAAAGATTTCGACTGACCGACGAATCGTTGGCACTTCACGTAGGGCCGCTCCATTTTCACATTGAAAACATCTGTTGCTTTCAGCCTTCCATTCACCACCACGCACCTCCATCATGAAAACACTCTTACTCACCACGCTTACCCTTTTGAGCACCAGCATCGGCGCGTTTGCCCAGGCGCAGACGATCTATTTTGAGCGCAAATCCGCCGAGAACGAGACCCAGGTGTCGCTCTTCATTGATGCGGAGTTCGTGAGCGGCAATGAATTCACCGGCGTGCCCGAGACGGACGACATCGCCTACGGAGAGATCACCGGCAAAGTGCGCAAAGATGGAATCCTGCATGTGACCTTCAATTACATGATCGAAGGCTCCAAGCAGTCCGAAGAGCAACTCCTGAAGCTCGATGGTGACAAGCTTTTCATCGGCGAGGGCGAGTTGGAAGAGCGTGGCCCCGGCCAGATGGTGCTCAAAGACCGCGAGACGGTGAAATTCATCAAAGCTCTCCAAAAACTACCTCTCACCGAGCCAGCGCTCGACTCACCAGAGGCCAAGGCCATCACCAAAGCCCTGCAAGGCCCAGCGGCCAAGCTCACAGGCGTGCCGGTCACTTTTGAAGGCCTCGTTCGCATCTCAGATGAGTGGGCGTTGTTCATGGGATCGGTCACTGCCGAAGGCAAGAAGCCGAAGGATTCAAAGATGGCCGATAAGATGGACCAGCGCGCATTCCGGGCCTTTCTGAAGAAGGATGCCAAAGGTGGCTGGAAAGTGCTCTGCGCCGACTTTGCCAACCAGGATGGCTATTTCGAATTTGAAGGCGAATTCGAAAACGCTCCTTGGCAGCTCACCGATGGACTGGACGAGGAGCATTGATCTTCCGCGCTCATTGACTCGCTGCACTGACAAAAAGATTCTGACCAGCCGACAAATCGTCGGCGCTCCATAGCCCCCCATGCCACTACCCATTCGCGCCGTTATCTTCGACTTCGACGGCCTCATCGTTGACACTGAAAGCACCGGTTACCACACCTGGAGAGAAATCTTTGACCAGCACGGCCATGAGCTGCCACTGGAGCGCTACGCGCAGGTCGTGGGCACCGATTTTAACACCAGCTACGATCCGCGTCGCGACCTCGAACAGCTCACCGGCCGCGCCTTCGACTGGGAAGCCGTCGAAGTCGCACGCAAGACACGCGAGGGCGATCTGCGCCAGCATTTGCACCTTCTTCCCGGCGTAGCCGACTTGTTGCAAGAAGCCGACGCCCTCGCCCTGCGCATCGCCATCGCCTCCAGCAGCCCGCGCACGTGGATCGACTCATGGATGGATCAACTCGGCCTCCATGATCACTTCCACCACATCTCCACCGTCGATGACACCGGCAAGGTAAAGCCCGATCCCAGCCTCTTCCTCCACGCCGCTGAAAAACTCGGCGTTGCACCCGCGGAAGCCGTTATCTTCGAGGACTCCCTCAACGGCCTCCGCGCTGCCATCGCCGCCGGCATTCGTTGCGTTGTCGCGCCAGGACCGATGACACGGCATCTCGACTTCACAGGCGCTTGGAAACGCGTCGAGTCGCTCGCGCATGTCACCATCAAGGAACTGATGTCATGAAATCGCTCGCCATGCTCCTGTTTGCCGCCGTCACACTCCACGCGGCCGATCCGGCATGGCTCACGACGGGCGATTTTCATTGGAAGTCCTCCGCGCCTCTCATCACGCCCGCCGAGAATGCCACCGACCCCGATGTGGCGCTCAAAGACCCGACGATGGTCTTTCACGAAGGGAAATGGCACCTCTTCGCCACACATCGTCGCGCCTCGGGGAAGGTGAACATGCAATACCTGAGCTTCACCGACTGGAAAGACGCCGACAAAGCCCCGCGCCACACGCTCGACTTTCACGATCAATATCACTGCGCCCCTCAGGTCTTCTACTTCACGCCGCATCAAAAGTGGTATCTCGTCTACCAGCTCGCTGACAAAGACCGCGCGCTCAAGTTTGGTCCCTTCTTCTCCACCACCTCCGACATCGCAGATCCGAAAAGCTGGACCAAGCCACAGCCCATGATCGAAACGCTGCCCGAGGGTGGTGACAAAACCAAATGGATCGACTTCTGGGTCATCTGTGATGCCACGAAGGCCCATCTCTTCTACACCAGCGACGACGGCCACTTCTGGCGTCGCGAAACACCGAAGCAAAACTTCCCACTCGGCTGGTCCAAGCCCGAGTTGCTCCTCAAAGACACCAAGGAGGCCCTCTTCGAAGCCTCCTGCACCTACAAGCTCAAAGGCCGTGATCAATACCTCACCATCATCGAGGCTCTCGGCTCAGGTCACCGCTACTACAAAGCCTGGCTCGCCGACAAACTCGAAGGCCCATGGACACCGCTCGCCACCACCCACGAAAAGCCCTTCGCCGCCACCGAGCAGATCACGCCGCGCATCGATTGGACCACCAGCATCAGCCACGGCGAGCTCATCCGCTCCTCGAACGACGAAACCCTCGAAATCGACCCTGCCAATCTTCATTTCGTCTTTCAAGGCGTTGATGCCGAAGGCTATCAGGCCAAGAAATACGGCAGCATCCCGTGGAAGATTGGGATTTTGGCTCACATCGACAGACTGATAGAAGTATGGATGCACGAAGCCATCTTCCCGAAACTTGATTTTGAAGGGGAGGATGTAGCGGATGTGCTGAGCTACCTGAATCTGAAAGCGGGAGACTTGCTCCGCGCGGGTGGAAAGAATCGCGGAATCAACTACACATTGCGAAGCGGGGGCGCACCAATTTCGACCAAAGTCACGCTTACCGGCACGAACCTGTCTTACTATGAAGCCATCCAACGTGTGGCGATGCAGTTGGAGTTACGCGTCACGATTTTTCCAGGTGGTGTGGTATTGAATCCACGCACAGAAAAAGTTCCTGATGATCCATGGAGTCGTACTTCCAAGAAACAACCATAACACTGCTTCCTCTTGCCGGCCGCTACGCAAGCTTCGTGCTGTGGTGTGATACACTGTTTCACCTCTTGGCAAAATGTTGACTGACTCTAGTATCGATCATCGCATGACCACCCCCGACCTCACCCTACGCCTCCGTGAAAATGCCTGGATTGGTGATGCTGTACTCGAACTCTACGTACGCAGCCAAATTCTGCGCCAGAAGGGCAAAGTTGATGCGGAGATGAAGACCCGTTTCACCTGCAATCAATTCCTCTGCTGCATCGGCAATCCCACCGCCGTCGAAGCCGACATCGGCGTCATCTACCAACGCGAAGGCCTCGAAGCCGCCTTTGCGTGGATTCGCGATAACCTTGAGCCGCTTTTCGTGAAGCAGGAGGCCAAACGTAAGCGACTGGGAAAGTAGCTGCGCTCAACGCATCAATCTTTGCCGCAGAGGGACAAAGAGGCAGAGTGTGCAGAGTTCCTATGTTCAAACTTTGCCATCTCTGCTCCTCCGCCCCTCTGCGGCAAACCCGAATCAGAGAAGACCTCCTCACCCACGGATCGTCTTCAGCTTCGCTTCGCCCTCACTCCACGGCACGTCATGCGGCATTCGCTTGGTCGTTGCAGCAATCGCGGCAGTGACACCCGCCGCCTCGCCCATCGCTACGGAGTTGCCGGTGACGCGGTAGCTGGCATGCGCGATGAAATCGCCGCTGATGTTGCGTCCGGCCATCATGAGACCGTCCACGTCCTTGGCGATCAGTGCACGCAATGGGATGTCATACGGTTTCATCTTCACGCCGCCGTTGTGATAGCCTGCTGACTTGTTGGCCTCCTTGCTCAGCGCGTGGATGTCCACGGGGAAAGTCGGACGCACGACGGCATCGTCAAAGCGGGCACCGGCAATGAGATCGTCCTTGTTCACGATGTAGCGGCCTTTGATGCGCCGCCCGTCACGCACGCCGATCTGCTCCGCTGTCGCGGCGATTTGCAGACCCTCCCAAGGTCCGCCGAGCTTGCGTAGGCCATTCACGATCTTGTGCAGCTCTCCACGGGCCTGCACCGTGGCCTCAGTGATCTTGGCAGCATCAAAGCATGGCACACCATATTGATGATTCATCATCACCAGCAGTAGATTGTCCCGCACCTGAAACAGCGTCGGCTTTGAATAGGAAGGGAAGTGACCAGTGCGTTCGATCTCCGCCTTGAGAGTATCCTTGGCAACGCCATCGGCCTTGGTCGGGTCGGAACCATGAATGAATGCCGCGAGCTTCGTCGAGTCTTGGCAAACCAGCAGTGCATTGAGCGACATCGGCTGGCAGGGGCACGCCTCCGCCTCGCCGAATTCAAAGCTACAGCCCGCGAGTGCTCCGAGATCTCCATCGCCCGTCGTGTCGATGAAAACAGGTGCTCTCCAGGCCTGTCGGCCACTTTTGGACTCGGTGACGATGGTGGTGAGGCGTTTGCCTTCACGATACGCGGCGCTCACCCGCGTGTGGAGCTGAAACTTCACGCCCGCTTCTACAAACATCTCCTCCAGCAGCACCTTCATGCCCTCCGGTTCATAGCAGATGCTCTTCATGCTTGTGCCCCGACGCATGTCGCGGTCATCGAGGCGCTTGAGCAGCTCTTGATTGAAACCCGGCTTATCAAAATCCAGCAGATAGCCCAGCAATCCCGCCGTCCACACACCGCCAAGGCAACCGCGCCACTCAAACACGCGCACCTTTGCCCCCGCACGTGCCGCCGTGATTGCCGCTGCGATACCCGCAGGTCCCGCACCGCATACGATCACGTCTGCATCTTCCACCAGCGGCAAATCGCGTGCTTCTTCATGAAAGTGACCTGCTACAGCCTTTTCAACCTGCTCAGCATTCAGCACGCCCGGAGTGACGAGAGCGCCCGAAAAAGCAGCGCGGAGAAAATGACGGCGTTTCAGGTCGTTGGCGGAGAAAGAGGTGTCCATGGTGATGAATCGTCATGGAATACCACTCTATTGCATGGCCATAAAGAGCTATCTGGGAGGCGTCAGCGACCCCACCTGCAGCGCCACCGCCTCGTCACAGCGTTTCAGAGACTCACGCAGTTTGGCTTCGTCCCCGCCAGCTTCCTTGATCAATCGCTGCGCGATGCCAAACGCTGGCTCAAACCGCCCATCGCCATCCGCGTCCACCCACACTGGATTCGTTGAGCCAATCACGCGTGATACGAAGGTCTTGCTGCTCGGTTGATACGGCCGCGGAATTTCCCAAAACGGCTCCGTCACACCTGGCCCGGTCGCGATCACCACCAGATGCACGTCATGTGCTGGTTTCGCGATCTTCCATGTCACGCGCGCCTTTTCACCTGCCCGATGATCATCCTCGATCTTCTGCTCACGGATCAAGATCCCGTTCGCATACAGCTCCACGCGGTCCGCCTGAGCCCATGCCGGTCCCAACACCGTCGCCTCCACTTCCACGCTCTCTCCGATGCCATTGGCCAGATCACCCACGCCAAATTTCCCGTTCACCTTCACCTGCGCCAGCAGCCCTAGGCTTACCAGCAGCCGCCCCTCCTGATAGCTGCGCCACACTTCATCCTGATCGAGTTTCGCCGGATCAGCATCCCGCGCCGCTGCATAAGTTCGGCCCTGGCCGAGAATGAAGCGGTTCACATCATGCGTGTCGCTCGATGCAATCGCCGCGATGCGATGACCGCGATTCAGGAGCGCGAACCAGTCCCGATACAGCAGATGAATGTCCGACTGCATCGCCCCGGACGTGATCACCTCCATCGCATCAATGTCCAGCGCGTCCGCGTGGCGATGCTTGCCCGTCTTCGGATTGAAATGCACCCCGCCCAGCGGCACAAAGCCACCGTGAAGGTCACGCGGATGATTCAGCGTGATCACCTTCACGCCCGGCGTTGCACGAATCTCCGGCAGCAGCTTCGCCCAGTCTTCCTGCTGATGATTCACCACCTGCGCACCGGCTTGAATCGGGAACGCATTGAAGTGGCCGTGCTTCGTCGTCACCTCATTGCCAATCACCGACGTGAATCGCTCCGCCACGCCCATGCTCGCCGAACTGGGCGCATAATCCGTGTGATGATTGTGATCCGTCGCCACCGCCAGTTCGATCCCTTCGCCTGCGATCGTCAGCATGCGCTCTTCGATCTTCGCATCGCCATGTCCGCTGTACGTCAGCGTGTGGATGTGGCTATCCACCGCGATCCAGCCTTCCGTCGGCACCTCACGTCGCAGTTTAAGCGCCACCGGCCTCACATCACCCGCCCTCAATGAAAGGGCCATCTTCTCGACACTCCACTCCATTCCGCGCCCCGCATGCAGCACATACTCACCCGGTGGCAGTGAGAGCTGCGCCTTGCCATTCCGCGTGTAAACCACACCGATCCGCACAGCCACATCACTCGCTGGTTCAGCGCGCAGCGGCTGTAAGGTGCCGTCTTTTCGAGTCAAAGTCAGCCTGCATGGCAAGCCCTCGCCCGTCACCTCATCCGTTACCGTCACTTCGATTCTCGCACCACGCATCACCTCCTTCATCGACTTCGCCGCGATCAAAACCGGCCCCACCTCGATGTCATCCAGGTTGGTCGGCGGCTCCATCGTCAAAACATTCTCACCATCACGCAAAGCGCCTGCCGGGATCGCCAGCAGGCTCTCCAGTGCCGTTTCCGCCGTCACCAGCGTTCCCAGCTTGCGACCATTCAGCAGCACCGGCCATGTCAGCTTCACATCGCTCTGCCAGATGCGCAGCGTGTGCTCCTCCGCGTTCGCTTTTGCCTCAAACCGTCGCTCAAATCGCTCCGCATCCACCGCGCGGTCCTTGAACGACTCCCATTCAAACTGCCCGGCCCTGCCCAGATGCAACCGCTTCGCATCCACGGTCAAATCCTCCGCCATCAGCGGCATCACCATCAACCAGGTCATCCAAAGTCGTTTCATCATGAATCTTCAGTTCTTGTTCTCATGCACCCACTTCACCGTCACGTCCGGGAAGTCCGTGAACAGCGCATCCACCTTTGCATCACGGAAAAGCAGTCCCATCAGCTCATCCGCTGATGAAATCCCCTTTGGCAGATCATCCACACGCAAGGTGTAAGGATGCACCTCCAATTTGTGCTCATGCGCCCGCATCGTGAGATCCGTCACCGTTTTCCCCTTCACGATGCTGCTGATCGCCGGGCCGATGCCGTCCACGATCTTTGCCAGCTCCGCCAAACCTGCATCTGAACGCAGAAACTCGAAATCACTGCCTCCTACACCTGTTTTTCCGCCGCTCATGAGCATGATGAGCCTTCCTTTCCATCCCAACTCACCACGCAGGCGCTTCACCTCGTCATGCTCAAAGCATTGCAGGTAACACGCATCCGACTTGGTCGCGTAGCCATGCTTCACCAGCAGCGGCAGCACTATCTGGCTGATGTCGTGTCCTTCCTTGCGATGCCACGCCGGCTGCTTGATCTCCGGATAGATGCCCGCCACAATACCGGTGCTGAGATTTAGCCCCGCGATCAGTTCCAACTCCTCCTCCAGCGTCACGATCTGAAAATGCCCGCGATCCATCGGGAAACGCTTCGGATAAGCCTGCTTTCCCGTTTGGTGATTGCTGCGCTCATGCAGTCGAAGCTGCTTCAGCTCAGTCAGCGTGAAATCCAGCGCATAGAAGCGTCCGTCGGCCCGTTTGCGATCCGGGAACCGCGTTGCCACGTCGCTCGTCGTGTCGAGATGAATGTCATGCAGCACCACGGGCACGTCATCTTGGCTCAGCACCACGTCCTGCTCGATGTAGTCCGCCCCCATTGCATGCGCCATGACCGTCGCTTCCCGCGTGTGTTCCGGCACATACCCGCTGGCCCCGCGATGCGCGATGACCAGCGGCTGAGCAGAGGCAGTGATGGAAAAGAGAAGCAGACAGCAGGTTTTCATGAGGTGCAGGAGCTTTCAGCCCGGTGGTTCAACGTAAGCGCACTAAACACCATCGTCAGCACGCAGCACACACACATCGTCACGATCACGCCGCCCCAGCCCCATTGATCGGCGATCCAGCCGACGCCGGTGCCAGCGATGGCGCTGCCGAAAACGTAACCGAAGAAGCCGGTAAAACCCGCCGCCGTGCCCGCCGC
>JANOBP010000514.1:0-4658 GCA_031411715.1 Verrucomicrobiaceae bacterium
GGATGTGGTGGGCGAGTTTTTGGATTCATGTCGAGCGCCTGCCGTGGGAACTCGGCGCAGACTTCTTTTTCCGACATCTTTTGGATGCTGATCCTGCCAGCAACACGCTTTCATGGCGGTGGGTAGTCGGCGTGCAAACACCCGGCAAGACCTACCTTGTGCGCCTCTCGAACATCGAGAAATATGCTCCTGGTTATTTGAATGGCAGTGACGCTGGCCACCATCGCATCGCTGATGGGGCCGTCTCCACTGTCTCAGTGGAGGAGACCTGTGACCTTCAAAAGCACCCGCTGCTGCAGTATCCTGCCTGTGCGCCAGAGCACGCCAGGCGCAGGGGGCTCTGGCTGCATCCCGATGATCTGCTCCCAGAGGTGGGTCCGCTGGCTGCGGTTACTCCCGTGAGCATCGCCGCGTGCCTGAGTGACCGCGTCTATCGTGACATCTATCGCCTCAGTGAGCAGCGCATCGCCTCACTGCAAACGGTGCTAAATGATGGGCTGGCCAGAGCCTCGGCGCACTTTGGTTGTCCGTCACTCATGGTGAAGGCCGATGATCCAGTGCAGGGGCTCTGCGACTGGGCGACGCAGCATGATTTGGCCGAGATCGTCGGCTTTGCTCCGATGGTGGGCCCGATCCATGACATGCTTCCGAGACTGCGGACGCAACTCGAGTCTCGTGGCATCCTTCTAACGCTTGTTCGAAGAGCTTCGGACGATCTCGCCTTCTCGTTTGTTACAGCGGGCTTCTTTCCCTTCTGGCAAAAGATGAGCCGTCATCTCAATCAGCTCTATCCTTCATGAAATCGACCTACGCTCCGGAACAGATCTCGCACATCATTCGCTACGCGTGGGAGGATCGCACCACGTTCGAGCAGATCGAGGAGCGCACGGGACTCACCGAACGACAGGTCATTGATGTAATGCGCCGTGAGCTGAAGCCCTCCAGTTTTCGCATGTGGCGCAAGCGTGTCACTGGCAGAGTCACCAAGCATCGCAAGCTACTCGAGCAGCATTTGAAAGGTCCAGTCGATGACGAATGAGCAAACCCACATACCCATTTGAAAATGAACAGCGCCAATAACCGAAACGTTGATGTGCTAGTGATTGGAGCAGGCATGGCCGGGCTCTCCGCCGCGGCTGCTTTGCAGAAGGCCGGACGGAAGCCGCTCGTCATCGACAAAGGGCGTGGCGTGGGAGGTCGCATGGCCACACGTCGAATCGGTGCGGCCACGTTTGATCATGGCGCGCAGTTCGTCACGGCGCGTGACTCACGCTTTGGTGCAGTGCTCGAGGCTGCCCGAGGCGCTGGAGCGGCTGTCGAATGGTGTCGAGGATTCACGGCTGATGCCGATGGTCATGCATGCTGGCGCGGCACTCCCGGGATGTCATCGCTCGCGAAGCATTTGGCCTTGGGGTTGGAGATCGTTCAGGAGAAGCAAGTCTCGGTCCTGAATCAGATGACGGATCACTGGTCGATCAGCATGGCTGATGGTGAAGCATGGTCGGCCAGGGCGATCGTTTTGACCGCACCCGTGCCGCAGTCTCTCGTTCTTCTTGAGGCGGGTGGGATCGTGCTTGAGCCGGCTTTGAAGAAGCGTCTTTCTGCCATTCAATACGAGCGCTGTCTCGCGGTCATGGCTGTGTTGGAAGGTCGGTCGCGAATGCCGCCACCGGGCGGTTTTGCACCGACTCAGGGACCTATTGCTTGGATCGCCGACAACCAGCTCAAAGGCGTCTCAGCAGAACCTGCCATCACGATTCATGCGACAGATGATTTCAGCGTTGCCCATTGGGATGAGGATCGAGATGAGACAGCTCGGATGTTGATCGCCGCAGCCGATGAATGGTTGGGCACGGGAATCAAATCGTTCCAAGTCCACGGCTGGCGTTTCAGCAAGCCCAAGCAAACGGACCCATCGCCCTGCGCCATCGTGAGCAGTGCGCCTCCGCTGGTGCTGGCGGGAGACGCCTTTGCCGGACCACGAGTAGAAGGCGCGGCGCTCTCGGGCTGGGCTGCCGCAGAGGCGGTCAAAGTCGCCACCCCGCACTGAACATTTTTCAAGCCCAGTTTACGGGGCGTTCTCATCATGATGATGAAAAGGAGAGCCCGCTCAATCGTCATGCGGGGCCTAATGCGGCATGGTGAAGCGTGTGCCTCCAAAGTGGTCCGCACAGTTCCCCTGTGCGGTTCTGAGGCAGGAGACGCTCGTGCCGCACAGAGGACTGTGCGGACCACTTTGGCTGTTGTTTCAACATAGTCGCCCCGCTCTCACGGCTTGCTCCGTCGGCAGCGATCACTGCAATACTTCACTTCTTCCCAGACCTTCTCCCACTTCTTGCGCCAAGTGAAGGGTCGTCCACAGACAAGGCAATTCTTGGATGGAAGATCCTGCGTCTTCACGCCTCTCATGACTTGTCGGATTCCCCTTTTGATTCAGCCGCATCGCTTTGGTTCATGTCATGAAGCGACTTCAAATAGGCATTGGTGGGCGCTGGTTTGGCGGGGCGCTCTTCAGTTTCCAACATCCCTTGCACACGCCCAGCGCTCTCCGAGATGAGGCCCGCAATGAGCGGGGCCTCGGGCAGATTCTTCCAATACTTCTTCGGCATCTCCGACTGCATGGCGCTGATTTTGACCCGTGCCGGATTGAAGATGTTCCGGTAGTAGGTGCGCCACAGATCATCCAGTGCGTCCTCATCTGGGGCGCTGCTGCGAGGCACGCCTTCGGTGAAGTGCAGCCGTTTGCCATCCCAGTGCGCACACTCGTAGGGCGTCAGGATGGACCAATCCATGCCTGCGAATCGCTTTTGGAAAAAGGGTGTTTCCAGTCGCACGATGCGATGATCCGGCTCGAACCAAGCCACAAACTGCTCGCGGGCTGTGTCGGCATCCACACCGACCAATCGAAAGCGAACAAAGGCATGCATCTTGTGAATGTCGCGCCCCACCGCCTTGCACCAGTCCTGCATCTGACGCACATCGCGATCCGTGGCCATGGAAAGCAAATGTCGTTCACCGCCGAGTGTCAGCCGCCACAGCACGCGATAGAGCAAACCCCAACGCCTGGCATCCATGTGCGCCGCAGCATTCTTCGCCATGTCCATGAAGGCCGATGGCACTTTGAATGCTTCTGCCGCTGGCTTCGTTGCCACGACATCTTCGCCGACGAACAACGATGCCTCTTGCGGATCATCCGTCCAAAGCACTTCGTCAGGCTTCACACCCTGCGCGAGAAGTTGCCGGGCCGCAGTTCTCCACGCTTCATACTCAGGCTCGATGAAGATGGTGCGCATGGTAAGTCTATAGCTCTCCTGATCTCACCGAGAGAAAGTCGCTCGCGGCTGGTGCGGGCGGCGCGTCGAAGTTGAGTTCGAGTTGCTCCGGTGGTGGTAGAAACCGGGCGCGTAGCGAGTCGCTATCCAGCCCCAGCTTGGCCGGATGATGATCCGCCGTGACGATGAAGGGCAGCAACTTCTTCATCTGCAATCGCAACCGAATCAAATCTGCCAGACGCAGTCTCGTGTAGCGCCGTGCACCCACAATGCGCTCCACATTACGCACTCCGAGACCGGGAATGCGTAGCAGCATCTCGCGGGGTGCCTTGTTCACATCGACAGGGAACGTTTCGCGATTCCGCAGCGCCCACGAGAGTTTGGGGTCCAGCGCCAGATCCAGATTCGGAGCAGCCGCCGAAGCGATCTCCTCCACTTTGAAATCATAGAATCGAAGCAACCAATCCGCCTGATAAAGCCGATGCTCGCGGATCAACGGCGGTGCTTTCAACGGCAAAATCGACGATGGCTCCGGGATCGGGCTGAATGCCGAATAGTAAACCCGGCGCAAGCGATGCATGGTGTAAAGCTTGTCCGCACAGCTCAGAATCGTCGCATCCGTGGAGGCATCCGCACCCACCAGCATCTGCGTGCTTTGGCCTGTGGCGAAAGGCGGTGGCTTCGGGGCATCAGGCTTGCGCTTCTCGGCATACCTCTCGTCGATCTTCCCCCGAATGTGTCCCATCGCCTCCTCCGTGCGCGCCAGATTCTTCTCGGGAGCCAGTGCGTTCAACCCTTGCTGAGTCGGCAGTTCCACATTGATGCTGATTCTGTCCGCATAGCGCCCCGCCAGCGCAATCAGGGCCTGCGAGGCCTCCGGGATGGTCTTTAAATGAATGTAGCCACGGAAGTGATGCTCCTCCCTCAATTTACGCGCCACCTCGATCACCAACTCCATCGTGTGATCCGCACTTTGGATGATGCCACTGCTGAGGAATAGCCCCTCGATGTAATTCTGCTTATAAAAGTCCAACGTCAGTTGCACCACTTCATCCGGCGTGAACCGAGCCCGAGTCACATTGCTTGACCGGCGGTTGATGCAGTAGTGGCAATCATACAGACAGGCATTCGTCATCAGCACCTTCAGCAGCGAAACGCATCGTCCATCCGGCGTGTAGGAGTGGCAAATCCCTGATCCACCCGTGGAGCCCACGCCTGTGCTCCCACGCGAATCCTTCCGCGCCGCGCCACTGCTCGCGCACGAAGCATCATACTTCGCGGCATCGGCCAGGATTTCGAGTTTGCGGGTGATGTCCATCAGGCGGGCTGTGTTCTTTCGTTTCGCGCCACCCACTTCCGAGTGCGGTAGTGCCGATACTTGAACAG
>JANOBP010000515.1:0-52522 GCA_031411715.1 Verrucomicrobiaceae bacterium
ACTCACCGCTTAAATTATTATGGCTAAACAACTGCACTTCGACGAATCCGCACGTCAGGCTCTCCTGCGCGGCGTCACCAAACTGGCTCGCGCCGTGAAGGCCACCCTTGGCCCGGCCGGACGCAACGTCATCCTCGAAAAGAAATTCGGCTCCCCCACGATCACCAAAGACGGTGTCACCGTGGCCAAGGAAATCGAACTCCCATGCCCCTATGAAAACATGGGCGCTCAGCTCATCAAGGAAGTCTCCTCCAAGACCTCCGACATCGCTGGCGACGGCACCACGACCGCTACGGTCCTGGCCGAAGCCATCTACGCTGAAGGTCTCCGCAACGTGACCGCTGGCGCCAACCCGATCTCGCTTCAGCGCGGCATCATGAAGGCCACTGAGGCCATCGTCGCCAAGCTCAAGGAAATCTCCACACCCGTTAAGGACAGCAAGGAAGTGGCCCAAGTCGCAACCGTCTCCGCTAACTGGGACACTGGCATCGGCAACATCATCGCCGAAGCCATGGACAAAGTGGGTAAAGAAGGAACCATCACCGTCGAAGAGGCTAAATCCATCGAAACGACTCTCGAAGTCGTCGAAGGCATGCAGTTCGACAAAGGTTACCTCTCCCCATACTTCGTCACCAATCCTGAGACGATGGAGTGCAACCTCGAGAACGCCTACATCCTTATCAACGAGAAGAAGGTCAGCAATCTCAAGGACATGCTTCCTCTGCTTGAGAAGGTCGCTCGCTCCGGCAAGCCCCTCCTCATCATCGCTGAAGACGTCGAAGGTGAAGCCCTTGCCACCCTCGTGGTGAACAAGCTGCGCGGCACCCTCAACATCGTCGCTGTGAAGGCCCCTGGCTTCGGAGATCGCCGCAAGGCCATGCTCGAAGACATCGCCATCCTCACCGGCGGCAAGTGCATCACGGAAGACCTTGGCATCAAGCTCGAAAACGTGGACCTTGCTGACCTCGGCCAGGCCAAGCGCATCACCATCGGCAAAGAAACCACCGTCATCGTCGAAGGCGAAGGCGGCAGTGAAGCCATCGCCGGTCGCGTCCAGCAGATCAAAAATCAGATCTCTGAGACCACCAGTGACTATGACCGTGAGAAGCTCCAGGAGCGTCTCGCTCAGCTGGCTGGCGGCGTTGCCGTCATTAATGTCGGAGCTGCTACTGAAACTGAAATGAAGGAAAAGAAGGCCCGCGTCGAAGACGCCCTGCACGCCACGCGCGCTGCTGTAGAAGAGGGCATTGTCCCGGGAGGTGGCGTAGCACTTATTCGGGCACAGGCCGCGATCGGTGATCTCGGCCTCACTGGAGACGAAAAAACCGGCGCCGAAATCGTCGCCCGTGCCATCGAAGCTCCTCTCCGTCAGCTTGCAGCCAATGCAGGCGTCGAAGGCGCTCTCATCGTTGCCGAAGTCAAGAAAGGCAAAGGCAACCACGGCTACAACGTCGCTACCGCCAAGTATGAAGACCTCATCAAGGCAGGTGTCGTTGACCCAGCCAAGGTGACCCGCAGCGCTCTCCAGAACGCAGCCTCCATCTCCGGCCTCCTCCTCACCACCGAGTGTCTCATCGCAGACATTCCGAAGGAAGAGAAAGCCGACGGCGGCCACGCCCACGACCACGGCGGCATGATGTAATTTTTTGAACGTGCAGCGTGACCAACCACACGCCGCACCTCAAAAATCCAAAACCCCCACGCGGCCCGGAAGGAAACTTCCGGGCTGCTTTTTGTACCTGAAGTTTCCCCTCATCCACCGAATGACAAAAGGGCCGACATCTGGCAGTCTAGCCGCGAATTACCCATCGTTGCTCCGATATGAAAAGACCCTCACGACAGTTCCTTCTGCTTCTTCTCGTTATTGGCACGGTCTGGTTGATATGGAGGTCGGAGGAGGAGTACGTGGCAATCAAGCCGTCAGCGCCGCCCTCGCCGCATCATCCAGTCGCTGCTGCCATCCCCGTCATGCCGCAGCCAAGTGCCACAGCGTCTGTGCGGCCTTCAAGAGTCATCAGCAGTGCCTGGAAAAGTGAATCCGAGCCTGTGATGGCAGTCTTCGCCGATTGGTGTGCCCGCTACGATGCAGCAGGAATCAAAGAGAGGGATGCCATGCTGGCGGAAGGCATCAAACTCGCTCAACAACGCCGCGAAACACTCGTGAAGTGGATTCGCAGTGATCCCGAGCGTGCACTGGCCGCCGCTGTGCCTGAGATGATGCGGCGCAGACTTCCAGCAGAAATCGTCGCTTTGCTGGAGGAGCGCATTTCCGGCCGGGGTGAGCTCGCACGCATCGCCGCCGTGCCCGCTCCTGGTGAAAGAGTCACCGAGCCAGAGTTCCATAAGGCCTTAATTGGGCAGCGTGAGTTCCGTGCCTTTCCATATGGTCGTCGTGCCATGCTCAACACCCTTCCGTCGGTCAGCCTGCTCGGCATCGCTCTGGATGGCTCTATGGCCGTGAGTGATTCCCCTGTGCGCGTGTTGGAAACGGGCGAAACAGCTGCAGGAAGACCTGTGGAGGCTGTTTGCCCCATTTCAGGCATTACCACAGCCGTGGAGCCGGATGTCACACTCAATCTTGATCCTGCCGCACCGACCGCGTTGGAAGTAAACGGCCGCATTGAGGTGACATGCGAGTCTGCTCATGCGGAGCGCCTCGAGGCGCAACTGATCTCGGCGGAAGGAGATGGAAATGAAGTCCTGGCAGGCAACAACCTGCCCGGCACCAGTGGCGTGGTGGGCAGGCCCGCGCAGTCATGGACGCACGGAGCCAAGAAGCTCCTCATCATCCGCGTCGACTTCTCTGATCTGACCGGCACACCGCTCAACTCCCAGGCCAGCAACACACCCATCACCGAGGATCATGCCGTTAATGCCATCAACTCAGCCAATGGCGTACGTGACTTTTATGAGCAAGGCAGCTTTGGCAAAACCAGCCTCAGCATCGGCCCCACCGTCAGTGGAGACTCGCCAGATGTCACAGGGGTGCTGCGCATGCCTCAGACGGCCAGCCACTACGCCACGAACGACCTCTCCAGCCTGCTGCATAGTGATGCGCGTGCCGCAGCGGCCACCGCCGGCTTTTCAGTTGAGACTTATGACCGCATTGGCGTCGTGTTTTCTCGGCTCACCGCACTCCCAGGCTCACGGATCACTTATGGCGGCCTCGGCAGCATCGAAGGAAGGAATTTTTGGGTGAACGGGGCTTACAGCTTCTCCCTTTTGGCTCATGAGATCGGTCATAACTACGGCCTGCATCATGCCAATCTCTGGCGCGTCACGGATGGAGACCCCATCTCACCCGCCGGCACTTCGGATGAATATGACGACACTTTCGACATCATGGGCAACGGCAGCAGCATTGATCACCACTTCAGCCATTGGAACAAGAGCCTCCTGCAATGGATCCCAGACAGCGGCGTGACCACCATCAGCACAGGCGGCACTTATCGCGTCTATCGCTTCGATCATGTCTCCGCCAACCTCAGCAATGCTCTTGCCTTGAAGATCGTTCGCAATCGCGAACAAGACTACTGGATCGGCCTGCGCCGAGCTACCACCAATGCTTCCCTGGACGGCGGCGCATACGTCATCTGGGGCTACAACAACAATCGTGAGGGTGACCTGCTCGACCTCACCGCGCCCGTCAACACCGTGGCCAGCGCCGCTCTCGCCACAGGTGCAACCTTCACGGATAACGTGGCGGGCATCACCCTACAGCCCATCACTCAAGGCGGCAGTGGCGCAGACGAATGGCTTGACGTCCAGGTCACACTCCAGCCACGCATCTCATGGGCTCTGGGCGAATTCATCGTCGATGAGCAGGGCGGCAGCGCCACGCTCACCCTCAACCGAGAAAGCAACGCCGCAGGCAGTGTCAGCGTCACCTACACCACCAGCAATGGCACCGCCACTGCCCCGGCCGACTATACCGCCAGCTCGAACACCGTCACATGGCCCAATGGGGATCTCACTCCCAAGACCTTCACCATCCCCATCATCGCGGATGCACTGATTGAAGGCACCGAGAGCTTCACCGTCACTCTCAGCGGTCCCACCGGAGGCGCCGTGATCGTCAATAGCGCCAGCAGCACCGTCACCATCGCAGACCCCGGCGCACGCGACACGACCTTCACGCCGCAGTTCGTCAACAGCTCGGTCGAGAAGGTGCTGCTGCTGCCAGATGGCAGCGCACTTCTCG
This sequence comes from Verrucomicrobiaceae bacterium, assembly GCA_031411715.1. Classification (GTDB taxonomy): domain Bacteria; phylum Verrucomicrobiota; class Verrucomicrobiia; order Verrucomicrobiales; family Verrucomicrobiaceae; genus Prosthecobacter. The sequence goes on from JANOBP010000515.1 coordinate 4,202, forward strand.
GCGGCTATTTCAGCACCATCCAGGATGCTAGCTTCACCACCCACAGCCGTGGAGGCATCACCCGCATTAAATCAGATGGTAGTCATGACACCACCTTTGCCGTGGAAGGCGGCTTCGGCAGCTTTGATGGCAGTAAACACGTCGCCGACATCGCGCGGCAGCCAGATGGGAAATTCATCGTTGTGGGGGAATTCACCACCTTTCATGGCCAAAGCCGCAACCGCATCGTGCGCTTGAATTCAGATGGCACGCTGGACTCAAGTTTCAATGTGGGCACTGGAGCCAACGGCGTAGTGTATGCCGCCGTGGTGCGGCCCGATGGCAAAATCCTCATCGGTGGCGGTTTCACTGACTACAATGGCAGCGCACGTGAGTATCTGGCGCTGTTGAATGCGGATGGCACGCTGGATACCAGTTTCCTCGGTCCGAACTTTGCCGACGTCAGCGGTTGGCGTGTCGAATCACTCGCGCTGCAGGCAGATGGCAAGGCTCTGGTGGGGGGTAGCTTCTATTTCAGCGGCTCGCCCTTCAAGGCGAGTCTCTGCCGTGTGACGGACACGGGCGCTCTCGACGCCGCCTTCAATGGCGTGACCAATGGTGCCCATGCTTCTGGCTCCACTGGCAGCATCCGCTCAGTTTATGACATCAAGGTCGAGATGGATGGTGGCATCCTCATCGCCGGCAGCTTCACCGCGTTCAACAACGTCAATCGCGGCGGCCTCGCACGCCTCACCAGCACAGGCGCTCTCGACGCCACCTTTACTCCCGTCACCGATGCCTCTTGCAACACGATCTTGATCCAACCAGATGGTCGCCTCCTCATCGGTGGCGACTTCACCACTTTCAACGGCACCACGGTCAATCACCTCGTCCGTCTCAGCAGCGCTGGCGTCGTCGAGACCAATTTCAGTGCCGCAGGTGGCTCAGATGGCAGCATCAACGCCTTCGCCCTTCAGCCTGATGGGAAAATCCTCCTCGGTGGCAGTTTTATGCATTTTCAGGGCTCCACCAGCGACAGGACCTACTGGCGCTTCTTCGGTGGTCTGCCAGGCATACCCGGCACCATTCAGTTCAACACTGAAACTGTCTCCGGCATTGAAGGCAGCACGGCCACACTCAACGTTGCCCGCAACGGTGGCAGCAGCGGCGTCATCTCCGTCGGTTACGCCACCGTCACTGGCACCGCAGGCAGCAGTGACTTCACCAACACCACGGGCACGCTAACTTGGACGGATGGCGACACTGCCATCAAAACGATCACCGTTCCCATCACCGCAGACGGCACCGCTGAAGCCACGGAGAGCCTCTTGGTGCACCTCGGCCAGCCTTTGCGCAACAGCGCCCTGCTTGCAGGCGTGCAACGTGCCACCATCAACATCACCTCCGCCTTCGAATCCTGGCGCAGCAGCCAGTTCTCCCTCGCAGACCTTGCCGACAGCAACATCAGCGGAGACCAGGCTGATCCCGACAAAGACGGGATCGTTAACCTGCTCGAGTTCGCTCTCAATCTCCCGCCAAAAAACCCTTCCGCCTCGGGCGGTCCAGCCGTGACCACGCAAAACGTCAGTGGCTCTAATTACCTCACCCTCACCTTCCGCCGTCGCACGCCAACTCTCGATCTCACCTATCAAGCACAGACCAACGGCACACTTCCCGGCACCTGGCTCAGCAATGCCATCCAAGTCGGCTCTCCCATCAACAACGGAGACGGTACCGAGACCGTCACCTTCCGGGATACCACGCCTCTCACCAGCGCCGCCATGCGCTTCCTCCGCCTGCAAGTCTCACGGGCACCGTGAGGCTCACTCCTCCACCGTCACTTGCGTGCGGATCAGATAACCGGCCTCCTTCTTCTCCAGCCGGATCAGATTCTGTGCCGCCACAGCCTCCAGCAGCGTGCTGAAGGTGCGGAAGCCGTAGAAACGCTCATCAAACTGCGGCTGTAGGCGGCGGATGGCCTGCTTCACAGGTCCGGCCCACACCGTATCACTGCCGCTACGGGCTAGAAGGGCTTCAATCGTCTCCAACACCAGTTGGATGGCCTTTTCAGGATCACCGCCGGCCTTTTTCTCTGGCGCGGCAGGCTTGGTGTTGGCAGGGCGCTTCGCCTGCACCGCACGTGCTTTGGATTTCTCCTCTTCACGCACCAAGTCGTCGTAAAAGATGAATTCGTCGCAGTTGCCGATGAACAGATTGCTCGTGCTCTGCTTCACGCCCACACCGATCACGATCTTGTTGTTCTCACGCAGCTTGCTCACCAGCGGGGAGAAATCCGAGTCACCGCTCACGATGGCAAAGGTATCCACGTGCCCCTTCATGTAGCAGAGGTCCAGCGCATCCACCACCATGCGGATGTCCGCCGAGTTCTTCCCGCTCTGGCTCACATGCGGGATGTCGATCATCTCAAACGCCGCCTCATGCATCGTGGCCTTGAATCCCTTGTAGCGCTCCCAGTCACAGTACGCCTTCTTCACCACGATGCTGCCCTTCAGCAGCAGCCGCTCCAGCACCTTGGTCATGTCAAACTTGTCATACTTCGCCTCCCGCACGCCGATGGCGAGGTTTTCAAAGTCACAGAAAACAGCAATCGTGTGCGCGCGGTCATTGGGGGCAGCCATGCCGCATCGTCCGCGCTGAGCCGCCCCAGGTCAACCCACGTTACGGGTCGTTCATGTGGCTAATTCTTTTTAGAATCGGAGAACGATGGCGTTGCCTATGGCGAGGTGACTCTCACCCGCATGAACCGGGAGTCGGCTGCGCCTTGGTTCACGATGTCGTGGAAGCGCACGACGCGGAGACTGTTGATTGGCGCATCCTGGATGACGGTGCCCGTGCCGGTCCAGGCCGTGGCCGAGGTCCGGGTCGCGATGGGGGTCCAGGTACTGAGAGATTCACTGTTGGCCGCTTCGATGATGTAGGTGATGCCACCGGGCAGCGGGTCTGGAAGTGTGAGGGTGAGAATGAGGTGATCGGTGGGGCCGGTGCCGCTCATGCCGTTGCTCTGAACATCAGCCAGGGTGACGCCAGCGGCTAGGGGATCGAGTCCAAGAGCAAAACCGAGCAGGTTGTTGATGCCATCTTTATTGGGGTCGGCTTCCGGGCCGCTGATGAGTGGATCGGCGAGCTGGGTCGAGTTGAACTTGCTGGTCTGCCAGGAGTTGAAGGTGGCTGCGTCAGGGGTCCAGACGACCTGGTCCACCCATGCCAAATCTAGTCCGCCATCGAAGATGTTGTCCTTCATGTAGCGCCAGCGCAGGGTTTGGGTGCCGGCGGGGATGGTGTAAGTCTTCAACTGCCAGTCCACATTGCCGCTGATTCGTCCAGTTTGCAGTGCGCTGTTGCGGTAGAACTCCAGATAGTCATAACCGCTCTCCGAGGACACCTTCCACCAGTAGGTCAAGGTGCCAGGGCCGGTGACGGTGGTCTCCATCCACGATTGCTGGCTGTTGCCGATGTCTCCGCTGACAGCCGCGTCCACACCATCGTGGGAAGGAGTTGGTCCGATGCCTCTCCACACCGCGTTGCCGCCGGTGGTTAAGGTGAGGGAAGTGTCCAGCGCCTCGGGTAGCGCCACGGTGATTGGCGGCACGACAGTGGTGAAGGAGTCCAGCCAGGCCTTGTTCTGGCCGCCGCCGCCAGTGCTGTCACGCGCATAGGTCCAGCGCAGGGTGTGCTGCCCGGCTCCCACGGTGTGCGTCACCTGGATCCAGTCCTGCTCCCAGCTGATGCTGGTGCCCACCTGGGTGCCGTTCACGGTGAAGGAGAGCGTGTCGTATTGATATTCGGCGGAGATCTTCCACCAGAATTTCACTTCGAGAGGGCCGGTGACGACGGTTTCGACCCAGGAACTTTGATTGTCGCCGATCGAGCCGGAGGCGGCGGCATCCACGCCGTCACGGTTGGGGGATGGAGCCAAAAAGCCGGACCATGGGAGATCTCCGCCAGTAGTCCAGGTGCGGCCGGGTGTGTCCAGCGCCACGTCCAGTGTGGTAGGCTGCAGCACGGTCAGCACGGCGGTGCGTGAGGTGGCGCTGCCGAGACTATTGGTCACGATGCAACTGTATCTGCCCGCGTTGGCGGACTGGACGTTTGTTAGCACCAGCGCGTCGCCAGTGGCTCCCGAGATATTTTGCGGCACGCCCAGGCCGTCTTCTTTGCGCCATTGATAGGTGCCAGCGCTTCCGCGGTTGATCACTTTGAGCTCCACCGTCACGCCGCTCGCGACCGTGCGGCTGCCTGGCAGTGCTGAGTCCAGGGTCACCGGGATTGCGACGTTGGCGGGATTGTCATAGATCAGCACGCGCTGCTCTCCACTGGGGGAGAGACTGTAGCCCGACGAATGAAGCGCTGCCAGCCTGTTGTCTGGCAGCAAAGTCGTGAGGCTCACGCCCCAGGGGTCGGTCTGGTTCATGTAGAACTGCAAGTCACCCGTGTTGCTGATCTTGCCGTAAATGGACTGCGCCATCGAGTTCCCGAGAGAGAACCAGCCAAAAAACAGCACATCTCCGGCTGGCGTCACATTGAGGAGGCTCAGACCATCCGTGCCATACACGGAGGTGTCCGTTTTGGCGATGGCCCGCGTCCACAGCAGATCACCCGACAAGGAAAAGCGCAGCACCAGCGGGTGCGCGTCAGGATACTCCGATTGGAGGCTTGCGGGTGCGCTGTGTGACACGGTGACGCCCTGGCTGCCCACATGGAAGCGGTAGTCTCCGCCCGTGGGGCCGCTGTAGGGGTCGATGTACACACTCCGTTCCGGGCCAAAGCGCCGCCAAACTTGGTTGAGAGACGAATCATACTTCGTCACGCAGCAGCGGCCGTCATCGTTCCCCAGTTCGAAGGTGCTCAGTACATACACATTTCCAGCGGCATCCGTGGAAAGAGCCTCCCAGTATTGCGGAGCAACGCACAGGCTGGTTTCCAGCGTGGCGAGGATCGATCCATCGCTGCCGATCTTGCGCAGCACCTGGCGCGAGTAGCCAGCCCCTTCGGTGCCATCGCGTGTGATCACATACGTGTTGCCGGAGGCGTCGCTGGTGGAATACAGCGGCGCGCTCAGCTCATACGGACTGCCTTGGCTCCCCAGACGCGTGTAGGCCTGCGCCACGCCAGTAGGGGACACACGCGCTACGACGGTGTTCTGATAGTAGATGCTTGGGTGGTAACTGCTCGTGTTGTCGATCACCACGCTGACTGCGCCGTCGGCATGCAGCTCGATGGCGCTCACCTGGCAGCGATCCAGCCAGCCGCTAGGCGGGAGCAACGGCCCCATCTCCGGCAGAACCCGGCGCCAGACGAGATTCCCGTCCGCGTCGAATTTGACCAGCATGACGTGCGACAGGTAGTAGAAGGAAGGGCTATTGTAGGAAGTGTACTGCAAGAGGTTGAACGCCGCGTAGGTGTTGCCAGCAGCGTCGGTCTTGGCCTTGGCGATTTCAGCGCGGTAGATGCCCGCTTCATAGTTCGATATCTGAATGGCCGGCCCGCCGGGTGACCATTGCTCATAGTAGTTGATGGTGGGGCCGCTCGTCTCAGAGTAAGTGGTCCGCTGCCGCCGCCATGCACCCTCACCGATGCGCTGGATCACGCCGTGGGTAATGTCCCGGGTGTTACCGTTTCCGTAAAACACCCTCTCGGTCAGACCATTGGTCACAAAATAGCGCCCCTGGCTGTCGGCGGTGAAGGACACCGGATACACATTCCCGCCGTTGCCGGGCTGGCCGGCCAGCCAGGGCGTGGTGTTATGCACCTGCGTGGTGCCCAGTCCGCTTGTGATCGGCGCTGTTTGCTTCGGTTGCACACGGGCCAGCAAGTCCTGCGGAGCCAGCCAGACGGGATTGTAGTTGATCACGAGGTTCGCGCTGCGCTGGGTTTGATTGCCTGCCAAGTCCCGTGCGATGGCGATCAGCTCATAATTGCCGTTCTGCATGCCCCAGAAGTAGCGGTTCAGGCAGGGGAAGCTCTTTTGAAGCGCCCAGGCCTCCGATTGCGGTCCCGCATAGACGCCCGGCATGATCGCTTGGGTCGTGTTGGTGGTCCACATCGACCCCGTCCAGTAGTAGTTGTCTGACAACCGCTTCACAAACAGCGTCACCTGCGGCTGCCCGGAGCTGTCCGTGGCCGTTCCATTAAAGCTCGACGCCAGCAATGGCGACTGCGTGATCACCGCGTTATTGAGCGGGGAAACGATGACGCAGGTCGGCGGCGTCGTGTCCACGCGGAAGAGGATCTGGTTGTTACCTGCCAGTCCGCCCGCGACGGGGAGAGAAATGTTGCCATTTCGGTCCATCACCGAGGCGCTCAGCGCATACTGCGTCTCACCCGGCGGAAGGCTGGCACCGGGTATCGTGCCGGGATACGTCCAGGTGCCGTCCGGCTGGATCGGCACCTCCAGCGCCACGGAGGATGCCTGCCACCCGCTGCCGTTCCAAAAGCCCGCGCTGCTCGACAGCGTCAAGTTCACGCGGTCCTGGCTGAAACCGGTGCCGGAGTAGTCCGTCGCCGTACCGCCGATGCTCCAGCCTTGTTTGACAAAGCCATTGTGAGCGGGCGTGGTGATGCTCACGCGCGGCGGTGCCGTGGCGATGTAAAACGTCTCCTCGAGATAGCGAGTGCCTTGTGGACTTTCACGATTGTGTGCAGTGACCGCCACTTTGTAGGTTCCATCCGGCAGCTCCGCCGCTCCTGCGGGCAGCCGATAGCCCAGCCCTGGTGCCTCCCAGCTGTAATCGGCCTCGTCGTACTCGACATCCAGATGGCCGGGGGTGGTTGACCACTCCTCACCGTTCCAATACTGGAAGGAGTTTGGCGCGCCGCCCATTCCCGGCACAAAGCGCATGAGATACAACTCCACCCCTTGCACCTGGCTTTCCCCATCCGTGGCCGCGCCGGTGAGCGCCGGCATCGCATGCTCGGCATAGCGGGCACCATGGAATGAAGGAAAGAACGCCACATCCGGCTCCGTCGTGTCCAAGGCTGTGAGGAGGTATGTCGGGCTGGTGACGGTGAATTCATTCGTCGCCGCATCCTTGGCAGTGATAGTGACCTCAAATTTAATGCGCTCACGCAGCGCCTTGCGCGGTGGTAGAACACCCTCCTTGGGAGCCCAGCGCCCTGCTTCGATCGATACTCCCAGTTTACCATCGTTCACAGATGGCACCCAGTCCGCGCCATTCCAATACACAACGTCACCGCCCGCCGCATTCGTCCCCTTGATGGTCATAAACACATCCGGCTCGGGATCCCCCGCCTCCGTGAAGGTTCCTCCTAGGTTCGCTGTGCCAAAATCAAATATCACGGCTCCTCCCCCGGCCACAGGATCAATCGTGGCTGCCGGAGCCACGCTGTCGATGGTGAACGTGGCCAACTGCTCCGCCCACGGGGACCAGTTGCCCTCCATGTCACACGCGCGCACCTGCACCACATAAGTCGCGTTCGGCATGGTTGTGGGCAGGTCACCAGAGGCGAAGAGCTGCCACTCCCCTGGCAGAGGCGCGCCCCCTGGAACACCGATGGTGCGGATATGCGTGCTCTCATTCAGCTGTCCTGGCGGATCGAACTCCCCAGGCACCCACTTCCACCATCTTCCGTTGGAACTCATGACGATCTGCACCGCGCTCACCCCGATGCCATAAGGATCAGCTGTCGTCCCTCGGATTCCATTCAGATACGTCGCGCCAAAACCGAACGCTCCTGAGAAGTGCTGGTGCACCGTGTCGGACGGGTTCGTGATTCGAATTTCCGGCGGCCGGTTGTCGCCCGCGTTGGTCACGATGAAATCCTGCACCATCGGGCTTGTCGTGCCCGTGTAGATCGGCGTATCCGCCAGCAGGAAGGTGTAGCCCGCCTTCGTCGCCTTCACCCGGTAGTTGCCCACCGGCACGCCCTTGAAGGCATACTCGCCGTTGATGTCTGTGAACACCACCCGCTCGCCCGTTTCTGTCAGCAGATTGGTGAAATGCGTTTCATCCGTGCCGTTGCCGATCAATTCCACCTTCACCCCTGGAAAGACCCAGCCGCTATTCAGCCTCACCTTCCCCTTCACCGTGATCGACGGGCCATACACCTCCTGGATCGTCTCCCGGTCCCCCGCGCTGAAGAAAGCCGTGATGTTTCCCACCGGAGTCCCGAGGTCACCTATGAATTGGTAGTTCGGCGTCGTTCCCATGGTGCCCGTCTTCAACTCGTTCGGCGGCTTCGCCCACATTGTCAGGTGATCCTTCGACAGCCACGGCAGTTTGAAGGCCAGCCGGTCATAATGCATCATCGAATCGTAGTCATAGTCTGTGTGGAGCGTCGCCTGCGCGATGTCGAAATTGATGTTGGTCGTCGGGATCGCGTTCCATAAGTTCAGTTCCACATAGGTGTTGCGGTCACTCCGGCACTGCTCGTGGATGAAGCCCAGCATATGCCCCATCTCATGCGCCAAGATGGAGCCCTTCCAGTTATGGATCGACATCGGTTGCATCAGCGCGTTGGGAAAACCGATGTTTCCGGACCGCCCGATCCAGGCGTAATTAACGTCCTTGACGATCTCAAAGAACCTGAGGTCGTTTGTCTGCACTTCGACAAAATTGCCATCCGGTGACTGGTGGAAGCCTGATTGCGTCGTCGGCACAAACTTCAGGTTGCCAAACTGCTGCCACGCCCGCGCCGCCAACCGGAAGACATCCCGCTTCTCTTCCGACACATCATCCTTGAACACGTACGGCACCCTCCCGCCTGGCCAGCACATGTCCCCCGGCACCTGGTTGTACTTGATGGCCCCAGCAAAGGCCTCCGAAACCAACATGCTGGAAACAACGGCCGCGATGCCAAAAACTTGAAGTAAACGCATCCAAGCCACTAATACTCCCTGCGGGGAATCTCAACGCCTAATTGGAGTGACGGCACCGCGCGAAAAAAGGATACGGAAAAAGAAATGTGCCGGACTCCAGCCCCCAGCCCCAGTTCCAACGACTCCACCGCCGCCACCAACGCATTGCAAACCCCGCCCCGGGTGTGCGTCCTCCCGCCCCGGATGTGCGCCTCCATTCCGCAAACTCATGCCTAAACCCTGTGAAGGGCAGAAAGGGCTACTCGGAGTGCCATCCTCGCTCCCGTCCGTCCAGCCCGCGCTCCCAAGAGCGCCAGCCGGAAAACTCCAGCCAGAACAAGGCCCCCATCGGGAAATCAAAGCGCTCCGAAGGAAAACAAAACGCCTGGCATGAAAGCACCCAAGGATTGACTTCCGGCGGCATTCCCGCTTCCATCGGCCCATTCCTAATAGTCCTTCCTTTTCGTGAACAGCCCCCTTTCACCGCCACTCAACCCGGTTATTCCACAAAAAACGTTAGGCGACTGAGCGCTCCATGCTTGCCAAATCTAAATTCGGATGGCTATTCTGGCTCGGCGCACTTGTCTGGGTGTTCCTATTCTATCTTGCGCTCGCCACCGGTGTCATATCTTTACTCTTCGATCCCCCGAAACTCGTTCGCTATATCATTCAGCTTAACTCCTTTGAAGGCGTCCAACCGAGTATTCATAACATTGGCGTAACTGTCGCCGGGGATAGTCTGCTGATCCTATTCATTGCGAGCGGTGCTTATTGCCTTCGAGTTTGTTTGCGTGCCCGATGAACCAAACGTCTCCTATGAAAACAGCGATTCTCGTTCTCTTGGCGGTTGTTCAGCCAGCGCTTTATGCCGCTACCTACCGCGTCTCCGAGAACGTGGTGGATGTCACCAAGCCGCCCTATTCTGCAAAGGCCGATGGGGTGTCCGATGACACCGAAGCGCTTCAACGCGCCATCAATGAGCACACCGGGCGGCATCGCATTCTCTACTTCCCGCGCGGCACCTACCTCGTGAGCGCCACGCTGAAGTGGCCTAAAAAGTTTGGCGGACGGGACAATTGGGGAAAGACGTTTCTTTGCGGTGAGTCGCGCGAGGCGAGCACCATCCGGCTCAAGGACGGGACGTTCACCGATGCGAAAAAGCCCGAGGCCATCATGTGGTGCGGGGGCTTCGGCTCGGCGGATTGGTTCCACAATTACGTCGAGAACCTGACCTTCGATGTCGGCGCGGGGAATCCAGGCGCGGTGGCGCTCCAGTTTTACTCCAACAACTCCGGCGCGGTGCGGGACTGCCGTTTCGTGGCGTGCGCGGGCAGCGGACACACCGGGCTCGACCTCGCGCATCGCGACATGAACGGCCCGTTGCTCGTGCGTAACTGCGAGGTCATCGGCTTCCGGCGCGGCATCGCCACGGCACGGGCGGTGAACGGGCAGGTTTTCGAGCACATCATCCTGCGTGGGCAGACCGAAGTGGGTTTTGCCAACGAGGGGCAGGCAATTAGCATCCGTGGCTTCCAGAGCGACAGCACCGTGCCCGCGCTCACTACCTACGGCACCCTGTGCCTGCTGGATGCCAAACTCACCGGCACCGGTGATGCCGCCAAGAAGCCGGCCATCGTGAATTTCAACGGAGGGCGCATTTTCCTGCGCGACGTGAAGACGACCGGCTACGCCCGCGCGCTGGGCGATGTCTCGCATACGCCGGATTCCGGCGCGGCGTATCGTCTGCGTGGCGAGGACAAGCCCGGCAGCCTAGGTCCAGACATTGCGGAGTATTGCTCGCATCCCGCGACGAGTCCGTTTCCCTCGCCCGCGCAATCGCTCCGACTGCCCGTAAAGGAAACGCCCGAAGTGCCGCGCGACGACCCAAAGACTTGGGCAGACGTCAACGACTTCGGCGCGGACCCGACGGGCAAGGCCGACTCCGCTACCGCCATTCAGAAAGCGATGGACTCGGGGGCGACCACGGTTTTTCTCCCCGGCAACTATGCCCTTAAAAGCACGGTCATCATCCGCGGCAAAGTGCGCCGCGTGGTCGGCACCGGCGGGATGATTGATTACACCTCGCAGGTGAAGCCCGACTTTCGCCTCGTGGATGGTGACGCGCCGGTGGTCATGCTGGAGCACTTCGCCTACATCCACGGCGGACTTGAGGTGGACACCCGCCGCACGCTCGTCCTGCGCAGCGTCGCCGACTGCGACCTCACGAGCACCAAGCGGGCGGAGGGATCGGAGTGGTTCTTCGAGGATGTCGTGACGCACAACCTCGTTCTGGGGAGGCAAAAACTGTGGGCGCGGCAACTCAACATCGAGAACCAAGGCACCCACCTCCTCAACGACGCTGGTGACGTGTGGATTCTCGGCTACAAGACCGAGCGTGGCGGCACCCTCCTCAACACTCGCAGCGGCGGGCGCAGCGAAATCCTCGGCGGTTTCAGCTACACCACGACGGCGGGCAAACTCGCGCCCATGTTCGTGAACACCGACTCCTCGGTGTGGGCGTTTTTCAACGAGGTCTGCTACAACGGCGACCCGTTCCTAGTGCGCATCTCGGAGACACGCGGCACCGAGGCAAAGACATTGGGCAAGGACGACGGGCACACTGCGCCGTATTCTGGCCGCTCCCCAAAGCGCTGAATGGATTCGGGACTAGGTGACTGAGGATCACGCTTTGGGATCCACAATGACGCCGTTGGTGAGAGTCGCGACGGGCGTCCCGGCACCTAATCCGCATTTCTCACACGCCCACCTGGAATCGAAACAGAGTGTTTACAGGAAAGCAACGCTCACAGAGTCAGAGTCCACACCGCAGAGCATCGGGACGCCGTGTGATTGGGGTGTGGGGCAGGGAGTCACTTTCCGTTGGTGAAAGAGGGTGGGTAAAAGATCAGAAAAAATGGTTCCCCATCTTTTACCCCCAATCTTTTACCAGCCAGGTTATTCGGGAGAAAGGCGGCCCTCTGTAAAAGGATTCTCTGCGGTGTTCTCGACTCTGCGGTGTGAGAAGTCCGGGCTAACAACTCCGGTGATGCCCCCAGCAAAACAACAGCCACCCACCCACCGCGACTGCCGCCTCGCGGAATAGTCACACCGTCAACGATCACTCCCAGGTGCGTGTAAACCGACGTTTGTGTTGCCGTACTCCAACATCGGAGTGTAAAACGACACTCATGGACGCTCCAGCCCGTAGTATTCCCATACATCCGTCGGATCTAAAGCTGCTGACAAACCTCACGATGTGTGAATGATCTTCAATGTTGCCCAACCATCAGCACCCTGAGCCAACCACCAACATAAAACGATGAAAACACCACACTTTGACGATAATGGATGCGACGACTCCACTTTCTGGCCGTTTACGATTGAGGATCGCCGCGATGGTGACGAGCCAGATGTCCGATTAGCGTTCGGTGATTTTGAGATCCTTGAGGAGACCGTTGGGATTCCCCCAGAAGACTATGAACTCAACGGCCATGACATGGCCGACATGATGAGCAGCATTATTGATGACAACAGACTGATTCAGCATCCCCACGGAACGTATGAGGGCGGCTATTTTGACAACTGCGAGTCAAACACCTGCTACTTCCACTTCAACCATCTAGATGACGCGGTCAGAGTTGCTGAGTTTTGTCTTGATCTATTCAAGGACAAGACACGATTGGCTCCCTTTTTTCCTGGAAGCGGCACAAGCGAAGAGGGTGACGACCACTGAAGAACACCCCGGAGCCGCTACGGCACAACAGCAGACGAACGGACATGGTTATCATTGCGCGAAGCCGCGATGATAACGGTTGTTGGACGATTCGCGGTCGGGTGGTCTTCGACTTACTCCTTGGGGAAAGCTTTTTGCCGCTTCGGCTTGCGCGATTGATTGAAGCTGCGGTTGTTTCGGCAGTTGGACTTCGGCACCGCGGGCATGATGCGGCGCGGCGGGCGGGGCAGGGGATTGGAGTGGTTGGCGGACCGGACGACTACAGCGTCAATTCCAACTGATCCACGGCACCCAAGGCACGCGCGTCATATCCACGCGCACGCAGTTCGGCGGCGAATTCACGGGTGAAGCCGTGCACGAGGTAAATGCGCTTGGGTTTGACGATTTCGACCGTCTCCAGCAGCTCGGGGTGATCGGCGTGATCGCTGAGCGGAAACACTTCATCCACGCCGTAGCGGAACTTCGCACTCGGATCCAGCGCCCAGCCGCTGGCCATGGCGTAGCGGCAGTGGGGCAGGGAGAGCTTCTTCCCCGGCGGAAACACCAGCGCGTGGCCACGGACTTCATTCGCGTCAAACAATCGCCACTGCGGCAGCTCGCCGAGATGCGGCTGAAGCACCTGCGTCATCTGCGCCACGGATGGATGCACCATCACGGGCACTTCCAGGCCATGCAGCAGGCTGAGCAGCTCCTGCGCCTTGCCCAGCGAGTAACCGAGCAGTACCGGCACGCATCCATCTACCAGCGCTTGCTCCACAAACTCATGCATCGCCACGCGCACCTCATGCAGCGGTGGAAAGCGATACTTGGGCAGGCCAAACGTCGTCTCCATGATCAGTGTGTCCGCCTGCATCAACTGGCACGCTGCCGCGCTCAATCCCTGACGCAGCTTGTAGTCACCGGTGTAGAGCAAGGTGGCCCCATCGGCCTTCCGCGTGAGATGCAGCATCGCTGAGCCCGCGATGTGGCCGGCATGCAACAGCCGCAGTTCCCAGCCTTCCCATTCATGCACCGCACCAAACTCCGGCGAGACGACCACGCCGGCTTTTTTAGCCGTTTTGCGAGCCACCATGAGCTGATGCGTGATTTCCGAGCAAAACGTCAGCTCATGCCGCGCGACGTGATCACTGTGCGCATGCGAAACAAACGCTCGCGCCTTGCCGTGATGCGGATCCAGCCACAGATCCGCCTCAGGGAGGTAAATTCCCTTTGGATGAGTGACTTCGATGAGGGCGGGGATCATGCGTGAGAGTTGGCCTGTAGCACGGAGGATGCGGATTGTCCTCAGCTCTCGCACAAGCACGGCGGCTGTGAATGCGGCTTGTCTCGGCAGGCAGGCTGCACAGTTTCATCCACCACACTCATGGCCACGGCACAGGACATCGCCCTCACCACCCACCAGCACCAGATTTTGGGAACGGTGCTGGAGGGTTGTGACGACATGGCTCTGCCGCGAGGTGCCGTGCTGATGCGCGAGCGTGCGGTGCGGAGCGTGACGTGGGTGGCCCTGGGTGAGGTGCTGGAAGCAAAGGTGCAGGACGAGTTCCTCTGCACCACACGCTTGTGCTTTGTCGCAGATTCGGTGGAAACGCACTGCACCTGCAAAGCCGGGAAGATCTGCCAGCACGTCGTCGCCTTGATGTTGGAGCTGCGTAAAAATGCCCGCCGCGCCAACGTCCCCACGGGTCCCAGCCAGCAGGCTGCCGCCTTCGCCGCGCCGGACCCAGCCTCGCTAGCGGGTCTCGTCGCGGCCAAGTTGGACAAGCCGCTGCCTTTGCCGAAGGCTGCGGTGGATTTTCTGACGGCCACGGAGGGCCTTTGGCAGCGTAAAATCCAGCGCGTTGAGCAGTCCTACCTGCATCAGCTCTGCGGCACGCAGAGCCACTGGGGCCATATGCAGATCGAGCTGTATCCGCAGGATTTGCCACCGCAGACGGTCTGGGAATTCCTAGCGTATCTGGCGGCCGCCGTCCGCAGGTGCCAGCTCACGCTGCCAGAGCCTCTGTCAGAGGCGGTGGATGCCAAGCTGCAAAAAGAACTCCTCACCCGATGGGATCGACTCCATGAAATCACCAAGTGGCGGCTGTCATTGGGCAGTTGGCAGGATTCCACGCTCACCCATGTCCAGGAAGCGCCGGAACTGCGGCTGCAGATGTATCCTGGCGGTGTCGTCATTCAGGTCCGTCATCCGGGAGAGGAAGGTTACGTCAAAGCGACGCAAAAGCTGCTCAAGCAACTCTCCACGAAATCCTACGCGCAGCCAACGCCTCAACTCAGCGCGGGTTCCAGCATCGTGCTGCATGCAGCGGTGGACAGCTTTGGACGCATCCAAAACCCAGAGATCGAGCCGATGTCTGAGCTGCTGAACAAAAGCCTCACCCAGCTCGCCAGCAGCCAAGAGCTGTTTCACTCCCATGTCATCGGCTCTGACGGTGAGCCGCTCCACTTTGTGGATGAAGCTCTGCGCTGGGAGCTGACTCCGCCGACGGATGACACGGGCGACTACGCACTGCGCCTCCTCAATGAACAAGGCGTGGCCCCGCCACCTCCACTGGCCATCCTGCGAGGCAGTCCGCTGCGCTACGTGACCAGTGAGCTTGTTTACACACTGCCCTATTGGCCCTTTGGCAAGGAACGCATGAAATGGCCGGTGAGCATCCCCGCCGCTGCGTTGGAGACGCGGGAAGGCGTCAGCGCACTGGGCAAGCTGGGCGTCGAGGTACCGCAGCGCCTCGCTGGCAAGGTGCGCCTCGTCAAAGCGGACATCCAGGTCCGTTGCAAGCTGCATCGCCCAATGGGCACCAGCAGCGAGTACCTGCGCATCAAAGGGCGCGCCACTTTCGACGGCATCCAGGAGCCGAGCGACTGGAACAGCAGCAACTGGCAGGCCAACCACTCGCAGCGAACCAAGTCTGACCGACCGAAAGACGATTATGTGCAGATCGACAAATCCGTTATGCCTGCCGCAGGGGCCTGGCTGCGACAGTTGCCACTGAAAGTCGCCGAGCATCTCGCGCACGAGATTTGGGTCGAGCAGCGCATTCAGGGTAAAGACTGGCCGGAACTCTTCCTCGCCTGGCTCGACCGCCGGCCCAAGGGCATCACCGTCGAGCTGGATGCCGAGCTCGCCAGTCTGCGTGAAGGAAAAGTCGCTGGCAAAGTGCGGCTCGACATCGAGGAATCCAAGAACGGCATCGACTGGTTCGACCTCACCGTTGCACTGGACGTCAGTGATCACAGTTTGAGCCAGGAAGAGATCGATCTGCTGCTCAAAGCCAAAGGTAAATGGGTGCGCATCGTCGGCAAAGGCTGGCGCAAGCTCGACTATCAGCTCAGCGATGAGCAGCTCCAGGAACTCGCCGAGCTCGGCCTCGCTACCAACGACTTCAGCCCCGAAAAACAGCAGCTTCACGCCCTCCAGCTCGGGCGGCTGGCCAAGAACACCACCCTCCTCACCGCCGACCGCGTGGAGCAGGTACAGCGCCGCGTGGAGGAAATCCAGACCCGCGTCACACCCGCTGCGCCCGCCGTGATCACCGCCACCATGCGGCCTTATCAGCTCGAAGGCTTTCATTTCCTCGCCTACCTCACCGCCAACCGCTTCGGCGGTGTGCTGGCGGATGACATGGGCCTCGGCAAGACCTTGCAGGCGCTCGCCTGGATCGCGTGGCTGCGCGGTGAGAAAAAAGTCAGCGATCCCGTGCTCGTCGTCTGTCCCAAGTCCGTGCAGGACAACTGGCGGGCCGAGTGCGCCAAATTCTTTCCCCAACTCAAAGTCGAGGTCTGGAACCGTGCCACAGCCGGCAAAACCGGGCTCAGTGGTGAAAGCGACCTCCTCGTCATTCACTACGCCCAGCTCCGCATTCACGAAGAGCCCATTCGCAAGGTCCAGTGGGGCGCGGTGATCCTCGATGAAGCGCAGGCCATCAAAAACCCCACCTCGCAGAACTCGCGAGCTGCGTGTGCGCTCATCGCCCCACATCGCCTCGCACTCACCGGCACGCCGATTGAAAACCGCTTGCTCGACCTGTGGTCCATCTTCGCCTTCGCCATGCCTGGAGTGCTGGGCAACCGCAGTAGCTTCACCAAGAATTTCGACGGCAAAGACGATCCCCTGGCCCGCCGCCGTCTTGCAGCCCGCACGAGGCCTTTTTTGCTCCGCCGCACCAAAAACGAGGTCGCCAAAGATCTCCCTGACCGCATCGAAGAAGATCTCATCATCGAGCTCGAAGGCACGCAGGCCACGTTATACCAAGCAGAGCTCAAGCGAGCCCGCGCACAGCTCTTGAAGGCCGAAACCAGCAAGCAGCTCGACAAACTGCGCTTCAACATCCTCACCAGTCTTTTGCGGCTTCGTCAAATCTGCTGCCATCCGCGCCTGCTCGGCCTCGATGCCTCTTCCAAGAAGAAAGGCGACGAAAAAACCGACGAAAGCGCCAAGGTAGCCGCGCTGATCGAGTTGCTGGAACCCTTGATGGAAGAAGGCCAGAAGGTGCTCGTCTTCTCGCAGTTCGTTGAGATGCTCGCCATCATCGAAGCGGAGATGCAGGAGCGCGGCTGGACCACTTTCAAGCTCACTGGCCAGACCGAGGAGCGCGGTGCTCTCGTCGATTCCTTCCAAAGCCACGCAGGCTCCGCCGTGTTCCTCATCAGCCTCAAAGCCGGCGGTTTCGGCCTCAATCTCACGGCGGCCAGCTACGTCGTGCTATTCGACCCATGGTGGAATCCTGCCGTCGAAGCCCAGGCCATCGACCGCACGCACCGCATTGGCCAGAAGCAGACCGTTTTCGCCTATCGACTGCTCATCAAAGGCACCATCGAAGAAAAAATCCGCCTCCTGCAAAAACAAAAAGGTGCCATCGCCAACGACATCCTCGGCGAAGAAAATTTCGCCAAAGCCCTCACCCTGGATGACTTCCACTTCCTGCTGGGTGAAGAATGAGGAACCTCCGTAGCGAATGCAAAGCGACCCTCATTTCCACCAACTGTTCCAAACTCATCCAGATTGGCTGTTCGACATTTTGGGTGAGCCAGTCCCTGCCAATTGCCACTTCACCAGTCCAGTCGCTAAGGCAGTGCAGCGTCAGCTTGATGGTTATCTGACTGCCGACGGCAGGCCACCAACCGTGGTCGAGATCCAAATGTGGCCCGATGCGGTCATTTACCTGCGCACGGGTATGGAGCTAGCCCAAGTAGGCATCCAAATCCATCCGCAGGCTGCCGCAGCGATCATCCTCTTTGGTTCGGCAGACCTCGATCCGCGCACAGAGCCATGGTGCTCCTTTATCCGCGCCATCTATCTGGATCATGAGTTGGAAAGGCTCGCGCGGGAGCAGCCGGAGCATTTGCTACTCAGCGTGCTCTTTCCCTTGATCCAGCCAGATCAATCAAAGCTTGTCGCGGAAGGCCCGTTGCATTATTATCGACTCAAGACTGCTGCTGCCCCACCGAAAGACCGTGACATCCTGCTACGAGTACTGACCGACTTTTTGTTCCAACGACTGCCTCAATATACGCACTCCCAACTCGCCATGATGATGAACCTAACTCCACTCGAAGAAACCGAAGGCTACAAGTCCCTCATTCGTGACGCGACGGCCAAAGGACTCTCACAGGGACTCTCGCAGGGACTTATTCGGGTAGCTCACCGCCGTTTCCCAGACGCGGATCGTTCCATTGATGGGGCCATAGCGGATCTCGATTACCTACAGCTTGAGCGCTTGACCGACGTCATGCTTGATTTACCCGACCTCCAAGCACTTGAAACTTGGTTGATCAGTGCCGTGAGTCGCTGAGGACAAGAAGTGACACTGGGTTGCGGCGCCGCAGTTTTGGCAGCAAGGAATGCACATGTCGCCCCTCGCCGATCAACTCATCTCTATTCTCGGTCCAGACCGAGTCTCTGTCACCAGCGCGGACATCGCCACGCATAGCACGGACAAATGGTTCGCATCGCATCCGCCGGATGTCGTCGTGCATGCGGAATCAGCGGAGGACGTGTCCAAGGTGCTGCGCTTTGCCAATGAGCAGAAGATTCCCGTCACGCCGCAAGGCTCGCGTGTCGGCTATGTCGGAGGCGCTGTGCCACTCAGAGGAGGCATTGCGCTCTCCGTGGCGCGCATGAATCGCATCCTCGAAATCAAGCCGGAGGACGGCGTCGCTGTCGTTCAGCCCGGTGTCATCACAGGCCATCTTCAGGCCGAAGTTCGCAAGCTCGGTTGGTTTTATCCGCCTGACCCTGCCTCGCTCAAAGAATGCAGCCTCGGTGGCAACATCGCCACCAATGCCGGTGGTCCGCGCTGCCTCAAATACGGCGTTACACGGCATTACGTGCTCGGTTTGCAGGCCGTGCTGGCGGATGGCAGCATCGTGAACGCTGGCGGTCGCTGTCACAAAAACAAAACCGGATTTGACCTCGTGGGGCTCATGGTCGGCAGTGAAGGCATGCTCGGCGTCGTCACACAGGCCACGTTGCGCATCATTCCACATCCGCCGCAGCGCGCGATGCTCTCCGCAGGCTTCAGCACCTTCACCGAAGCCGCCAATGCCGTGCAGCGCATCCTCGGCAGCGGCTTCTTGCCTTCAGCACTCGAAATTGCCGACAAATTCACCCTGCGGGCTGCACGCGAGTATCTTGGTGCCTCCGTCACGCCAAAAGGTGATGCACATCTTCTGGTCGAGATCGATGGGCAGATCGAATCCGTGCGTGGTGAACTCACGCAACTCGCCGCACTCGTGCGCAGCCTCGGCAGCATCAGTCTGGAGGAAGCCGTCGGAGAAGAAGCCTGCGAAGCCTTTTGGAAGCTGCGCCGCGAGTTTAGCTATAGCCTGCGCAATACCGGCCTCATCAAGCTCAACGAGGACATCGTCGTCCCACGCAGCCGTCTCGTCGATCTTGTTGAGTTCGCCGAGCAATTGCAGGCTGAGTTTGGCTTCCCCGTGGCCAGCTTCGGCCACGCGGGCGATGGCAACATCCACGTCAACATCATGGTCCCCACCATGGACGACCCAACGATCCGGGAGCGCGCCGAAGCCGCCTTGGATCGCCTTTTCCATCAAGTCATCGACTGGAACGGTGCCATCACCGGAGAGCACGGCATCGGCATTGCCAAGTCGCGCTGGTATCCACATGCCGTGCCAGAAGCCGCACGCGCCATGCACACCGCTTTAAAGAACGCGCTCGATCCCAACGGCATCCTCAATCCGGGGAAGTTTATTTCTTGAGCTTGGAAAGCACGTCATCTGCCGCCGTGGCGTCATTACCATCAAGCGGGGCGATTTTTTCGGCGATGCGAAAGATGACCAGGATCAACTCGACGATGACACGAGCAATGACAGCATAGGCCAGTAGGGCCAATGGAGCTGTGATCAGCCCCCAAAACCCACTCCACATCCAGTTCCAGGCATAAATGACCGCACCAATGAGGCTGAGGGCATAAACGACTCGAATCAGTCTGGGTGTGACCAGTCGCTTGAAGGACAAATCGAGCACCAAGTCGAGAATAGCCCGAATAAACGACCAAAGTCGGTTCAGGGGCGAGGAAGACGGCATTTCGGCATTCATACTCCACTTTAGGCCGCTGCTGCCCGCGCGGCAACACACCAAAATATCGACTTCTGATGACCATTTTTCGCCTCGGAATACCGGTTGCGCCCTCTGGCAACCACGGCCAGAATCCGCGCCTCTTTTTCCGCCCTCGATAACGTGTGCGGCAAAATTAAACTCCTCGGAAAACTCACCCTGCAAACACCATGCCTGCGAAAAAGTCCAAGCCCGCAGCCAAAAAAGCTGCCAAGCCCGCGAAGAAACCAGCTGCCTCCAAGCCAGCGAAGAAGCCCACGGCTTCCAAGCCAAAGTCAGCAGGGAAGCCGAAGAGTAAGCCCGTCCCCGCCAAGAAACCCGCTCCGAAAAAATCGGCTCCAAAGAAGCCTGCTCCAAAACCTGTGAAGAAAGCCCCTGCTAAACCAGCCAAAAAAGTTCTCGCTAAAAAGCCCGTTTCCAAAAAAGCCGCTCCTGCTAAACCAACCAAGAAGCCCGCTCCTGCAAAGGCCCCCGTCAAAGCCGCCAAACCCGCTGCGAAAGCCCCAGCAGCTAAAAAAGTTTCAGCCAAGCCTGCCCCCGCGCCAAAAGCCGCGGCCCCTGCACCAGCTCCAAAAGTCTCCAAGTCCAAGGGCCCAGCCCCGCTGACCGTAGCCAAAGCCCGCACCGGCCCCGCCACAGGCACACCCCGCCGCCCCGTGCGTGAAGAAGAAGGTGCCACCATCGACATCATCAAAGGTCCGGTGAAGATGACGCCTTTCCTCAAGAAGCAGAAGCAAAACCTCGTCGAGCTACGCGACGCTTACCTGAACTCCATCCAAGGCGCTGCCAGCATCGCCATGGGCGGCGAAGAGGCCTCCGCCTTCGGAATGCATCAGGCAGATGCCGGAAGTGACGCCTATGACCGTGACTTCGCCCTCAGCATGCTCGGCAAGGAGCAGGACGCTCTTTATGAGATCAATGAGGCCCTGAAGCGCATCGAAACCGGCACCTACGGCCTGTGCGAAGGTACTGGCAGCAGAATTTCCGAAGAACGCCTCGAAGCCATGCCCTTTGCCCGTTTCAGCATCATCTGGCAGGAAAAAGTCGAGCGCGAGCAGCGCCGTGGTGGCTGGAATCGCCCAGTTCACAGCCTCTTCGGTCTGGATGACACCAGTGATAAAGAGGACGACGAAAAAGACGAAGATGAGGCCCCCACCAGCGCCTCCGGTAACAACAATGCTGAGTCGCTTGACTTTAGTAAAGAGTAGCCTAGCATCCGCGCCCCAAAATTATGCCACGCGAAATCATCACCCTCGAATGCACTGAAGCGAGAGCTTTGGGTCTGTCGCCGTCACGCTACGTGACCACCCGTAACAAGAAAAGCATTCGCACTCCGAACCGCCTCGAAAAAGTGAAGTTCAATCACTTCATGAAGAAGCGCACCCTCCACCGCGAAATCCGCTAACAAGCCCTTTCTATGCAGCCCAAAACCAAAGAGCGCCTCTCCAATCTGCGCCGTCATAACCGCAAGATGCCCCGCCGCCGCGTGGACATCCCCGTGGAGAAAATCCTCTACACCAATCCTGAGATCCTTGCTCGTTTCACTTCTGAAACCGGCAAGCTCATCCCACGGCGTATCACCGGCCTCCCAGCTTGGTTGCACCGCAAGGTCACTCGTGAGATCAAGCGCTCCCGCGCTGTCAATCTCATGGGCTAAGTCGGCAGCCGTCGATTTTTTGACCCGCTATTGATTTCACATCCCACTGTTGCTCATCGCGGCAGTGGGATTTTTGTCTCTCCCAGTCATGTCCACACTTAAAGATACCCAGAGCGAGCTTGATGACCGCCAATTGGCCATCGATCGCGTCGGCGTGCGCAGTTTACGCTTCCCGCTGCGCATTCGTGATCGAGATGCCGCAGTCGTCCAGCACACCGTCGCCACCGTTTCACTCGCCGTCGATTTGCCTCATCAGTACAAAGGCACGCACATGAGCCGCTTCGTCGAGGTGCTACACGCACACGGCACCGAGCTTACAGTGGCCACCGTCGCTGGCATGCCGCATGAGTTGATCAAAAAACTCCACGCTGACAAGGCACACGTCGAGCTCCGCTTTCCCTACTTCCGCTCCAAGAAAGCTCCCGTCTCCAAAGCTGAGGGCCTGCTCGACTACGGCGTCATTTTCGAAGTCAACGCAGACAAATCGGCCACCGATTTCGTCCTCACCGTCGAAATTCCCGTCACCACGCTCTGCCCTTGCTCCAAAGCCATCAGTGCACGCGGAGCACACAATCAACGTGGCACGGTCACTCTCGCCATCCGCTTTGATGAACCGGTATGGATCGAGGATCTCATCGAACTCGTCGAATCCTCGGCCAGCAGCGAGCTTTACAGCGTCCTCAAGCGGCCCGATGAAAAATTCGTGACTGAAGCCGCCTACGACAATCCCGTTTTCGTCGAGGACCTCGTCCGCAACGTGGCACAGAAAGCCAAAGCGCATCCGCACATCATCTGGTTCCGCGTCGAAGCCGAAAACTACGAGTCCATTCACAATCATAACGCTTGGGCCATGATCGAGAGTGCGCCTCATTAACCTCATGTCCTCCTACGTCACCGCCGTCCTCCCCACCGATCAGCCACCGCTCATGCACCAGGCCGTCGGCGAGGCTGTGCGGCTCCTGCGTGAAGGTGAACTCGTCGCGCTTCCCACCGAGACCGTTTACGGCCTTGCCGCCAATGCGCTCGATGCGGAAGCCGTCGCGAAAATCTTCGAGGCCAAAGAACGCCCGACATTTGATCCACTCATCGTTCATCTCGTCGATAAAAAGCAGCTCAGCCTTGTCGCTGATGTTCCTGAAGACATCGCGCATGTCGTTCATCTGCTCACTGAAAAATTCTGGCCCGGCCCGCTTACCATCTTGCTGCCCAAGAAGCCCATCGTGCCCGACATCGTTACCGCAGGCCTTCCCACCGTCGCCGTGCGCGTCAGCAGCAATCCCATCTTCCGCCGCGTCATCGCCGCGCTCGACAAGCCACTCGCCGCCCCCAGCGCCAATCGCTTCGGAGCCATCACGCCCACCAGCGCCAGCGCCGTTCTTGCTGAGCTTGATGGACGCATTCATCTCATCGTCGATGCCGGAGCCAGCCTCTACGGCTTGGAGTCCACCATCGTCCGGATCGAGGCCGCCAGCCCCAAGCCCATCATCCACATCGTTCGCCCCGGACCGCTCACGCCGGATGATTTGAAGCCCTATGGCAAAGTCCGCCTCGGCACACGCACCGTGCTCGATCAAGCCACCGACGCACCCGGCCAGCTTGCCAATCATTACGCACCGCACACACCACTGCGTCTCCTGCTTAGCCCACGCGAGTTCCAGCCGGAAGAAGGCAAGCGCTACGCCCTCCTCAGCCTCCGTGGTGAAGAAAAAGACGGCTACATTCATCTCCACGATTGGGAAGAAGTCATGATGCTCAGTCCCGGCAGTGGCAAGCTCCCCGAGGCCGCCGTCCGCCTCTTCTACATCCTCCGCGCGCTCGATAAAATCGGCGTCGATGAAATCATCTCTGAGCCCATGCATGAGCACGGCATGGGCATCGCCATCATGGATAAACTGCGCCGCGCTTCCATCAACAAGCCCGCACCCATCCAAGGCAATCCCATGCACGCCTCACAGCGTTCGTAGTGCCATCAAAACAGCACAGCTGGACTCACGCTGAAATGCGCCGCCAGTTTGGCGATGTGATCTCTGGTCAGCTCTCGCTCACCACTTAGCAGACGACTGGCCAATGAACGTGTCACATCCAACACGCGCGCCAGTTCAGCTCCCGTCATCTCATGCTCCTCGATAAGGTGCTTGAGCGCCTCCAGTCCGGAAACGGACGGTGCCTGTGGCTTTTCATATTCCGTGATCAAAGAACACAGCAGGTCAAAGTAGTCCTCCTGATCGGCTGTGAGCTTGTGTCCAGCCATAGCATCCGTCATCTCAAGCACTTCGCGGAGTTCCTGACGGTCGTGAATCTGCCGTGGTAGCAGCATCAGACACAAACCCGTGTAATCAGTTGGCAGCTTATCAAAGCTTAGCTTGTTAGTGTTTTTGGCGATGGTTTTCATAGCTCGTTCTTCCAGCGGTTTTTCGAATATTCAGCGTGCGTCAGAAAGCGCAGGATATAGGCGATTTGGCGATTGTAGTGCAGCGCGGTGATAAGGCGGTACTTATTGCCGCTGATGTTGAAGATGGTCACAGTCCGACCACTTTCGACCGAGACGGCGTCCGCATGGGGGTATGTTTTTCGCGTCGCATGCAGGGACTTCCATTCAGCCAAGCGGACGACCTTCCTCCAGCTTTGCAACGCAATCGCTGCATCTGGATGCAGTCTGCCAGCCTCGAGAAGAGCAGTTTCCTTGATGATTCGCACGGCCACACTCTCTGCTAATGTTGCCAAAAAGTCAATCTATCGAGCATTTCCTGTAACGCGCAGTCGAATCACGCACTGGCCCCAAGACTTCGCCGTCTGGAGCGTCATTCCTTCGCAAGTCTTTACATATTCTTGACTCGCCTTTTTTGGGGCGGGTCGTTAGGATTTGTGAATTCAATTCAACCAGCTTTCTCCTATGCGTGTATTTTCATCAATCCTCGCGCTGCTGCTGAGCACCGCTCATCTCCTGGCTCAAGCACCCGTGCCGCCCTTCCTAGTTCCGGCACCAGCGCCAGCGCCGACGCCTGCACCAGTCCCAGCAGCGCCGAAACCATTGCCGGAGCGTGAGCGCAAGGTTTACATCCCATTCGATGAACTCGAAAAAGTCTTCCAAGACGGCGGCAAGGGTGTCTTCCTGCCTTATCGCGAATTTCTCGATCTCTGGAATGAACTCACGCTCAAGCGCGAAACCGAGGACAAGCCGCCGCCAGCCGATGCCGTGCTCGCCAAGGCCGAGTACACCGGCCATGTCGAAGGTGACAGCGTTGTGCTCGATGCCAAGATCACTGCCGAGTCCTTCAAAAAAGGCTGGGCGCTGCTGCCACTCACGGAAAAGGCCGCGCCTGGCATTGGCGAGGCTTCCACGGGCAAAGCGGTGCTTCGTTCTCGCCCCGATGGCGCGGATTTGATGCTACCGGAGAAAGGCGTCTATGAAATCACGCTCAAGATTTACGCGCCCATCATTCGCAGCGCTGGCAAAGCTCACGTCACGCTGAATCTTCCCCGTGCCGCCGTCTCGCGGCTCACGATGGCCATTCCCGGTGAAGGCCTCGAGTTCGATCTGCAGCCCGCCGCCGCCTTCACGGCACAAGCTGCGGCAGGTAACACACAGTTCTCCTGTTTCTTCGGTGCTGGCACGCAGCAAACCATCTCATGGGGTGCCGCGCAGGCCGTCACGCAGATGAATGCGCTCGTCCTCGCGCAAACCAAGCTCAGCACACAAATCGGCGTCGGTTCCATCGCCACCAAGGCGGACATCGACTTCCGCATCCTCCGTGCGCCGGTTAATGAGTTGAAGATCGCGCTGCCAGCGGATCAAGAAATTCTCGGCGTCACTGGCGCAGGCATTAAAGAGTGGAAAATCGACCCCGCAGTCACCGCAGGCCGTAAAACACTCATCGTGCTGCCTGAAAAGCCGCTTCGTGATGATTACTCACTGAAGCTCGAACTCGAAGGCCCCGTGGCCAAATTACCCGCTGAGGTCAGCGTGCCGGAAATCGAGATCGTCGGTGCCGCGCAGGTCAATGGCACCGCCAGCATCGCCGCGGAAGCGCAGCTCGATGTCACGCCAAAAACCCTCACCTCCACCGCACGCTCACTCGCGGGCGATAGCCGCTCTCAAGTCGGCACCTTCCGCATTTTGCGCCAGCCCTACAAGCTCACGCTCGATGTCGCCGAAGCCAAACCGCAGGTCGAAGCCACCAGCCTGACCAAACTCACTCTGCGACGCGATGTGGCGACACTCACCGCCGATTTCAATTTCACCGTGCGCCGCGTCGGCATCTTCGAGACACGCCTCACGCCACCCGCAGGTTGGACCATCACCGACGTGAAAGGCCAGATCGACTCCTGGAGCCTCGAGGGCACGGATGTCGTCATCAAGCTGCCCAAACAAACCGCCGGCGATTTCAAATTCACGCTCACCGCACGTCAGCCGCGCCCGACGGCCACCGCAGATGTCACGATGCCCGTTTTCACACCGCAAAACGTCACACGGCATGAAGCACTCGTCGGTGCCACGATTCATTCCAGTTTGGAACCCAACACCAAAGAACTCGGCGACTTCCAGCAGGAAGACGTCAGCACCGTGCAGCTCCAAAGTGAGGCCAACGCCACCGAACTCGCCTTCCGCTATCGCGATGCCGCCAAGCCTGCCGTCTTGAGCCTCAAGAGCCGCAACAGCCAAGTCAGCGTCGAAGTGCTCACACTGGTCGAAGTAAAAGAACAAGCCACCAAGCACACCTGGACGCTCGCCTTTGATGTCGCTTATGCCGCCACGGATCGCTTCGTGCTCGCTGTGCCGAAAACCATCTCCGCAGAAGTGCGTTTCGTCGATCCGCAGGTCAAAGAGATCAACAAAGACCACAAGCCCGCCACCGCCGTCGTTCTGCCGGATGCCGTCAATTACGCACTGTGGGAAGTCGTGCTGAGAAGCGAGCGCCAAGGTGCCTTTGTCCTCAGTGCCAGCTTGGAGCGCCCTGTAGCCATTGAGGCTGGAAAAACCGGTCAAGTCGAGCTGCTGCATGTCCATGTGCCCGGCGCGTTTCAAGAAACCGGCCAGGTCGCCGTCGTGAAAGCCGACAGCCTCGAAATCCGCAAGTCAGAGCCCGAAACACTCGAAGAAATCGACGCGCGTGAATTGCGCCGCGAGTTGCAGCGTCCTGGCGTCTTCCTCGCATACAAGTACCGCTCACTTCCGATCAAGCTCGGCGTCGAGCTGGCCAAAAACAGCTTCATCCAGGTCCCACGCGCCATCATCACGCACGCCGATCTCACCACCGCGGTTTCCACCGATGATGCGCAGGTCACGGAGGTGATCTATTGGGTCAAAAACAACGACCAGCAGTTCCTCGTCGTGCGTTTGCCGAAAGGCGGCAAGCTTAACTCCGACGTCTTCGTCAATCGTGACCCGCAGCAGCCCATGCGCCGCGAAGGCAGTGACGATTTGCTCGTGCGCCTTCCATCTGGCGATGCCGCACGCACCGCCTTCCCCGTGCGCTTCGTCTTTGAAGTGCCTAGCGCTCACGCTGGTGAAAAATTCGGCCTTTGGGGCAGTTTTGCCATCCACACGCCACAGGCAGACGAAGTCGGCATCATGGAGACGCGGCATCGCCTCTACCTACCAGAGGCTTGGCACTACACGCGCTATGACGGCCCCTTCACAACCGAGTCCACCGACCGTTCCTGGCGTCACATCCGCACAGCGGTGAATTACCTGCTGCCATCTTTCGGCCCGCAGATCGACCCCAACGAGCAATTCACCACCAACGAGCCACCACAGGTCCAGCAGGACGTGCGTAGCCTCTATGGCTTCAATGTTTCACAAACCGGTCATCTCGAAACCCTCCACCGCCTCGGCCCGCCTGCGCCGACGGATGTCACCTATCGCGGCAAGAAGCTCACCTTCTTCTACCAAGCCGCTGCCTTCTTGATCACGCTGCTGCTCGGCCTGCGTTGCTGGCAGCGCGGTGCGCGTGAAAAGCTGCTCTACCTCGCGCTCGTCGGCCTTGGCTCCATGCTGCTCACCGGCCTGCTCAGCGCCGCCAATGTGCCCATCGCGCAGTCCATCATGCTCGGCGTCGGTTTGAGCCTCGGCGCGTGGTTCGCGCTCGGCTTCCTCAGCCTTGGCAAAGCCTTCGCCAAGCGCAAACCCGCGCTTCCACCACCACCGCCGCCCACCCCAGAGCCACCTGCGCCGCCACCGCCGTCCACACGCGGTAAAAAATCCGCCCCTCCGCCAACACCCACCGTTCCCGAGATTCCCGCCGAAGAAACCCAACCGGAGAAGTGAGATGAAACCGCCTCCCATGGAGAGCCGACGACTCGTCGGCATATCCCACCTCAACATGGCATGTCGGCGCATTGCCGCCGCATTCGTCATTCTACATTCGTCATTCGTCATTGCCGCTGACGCACCGGCAAATCCCACGCGCACTGAACTCTGGGTCCCCACCAAGCAGCTCGACCTCATCCTCCAAAAACACCCGAAGGCCGTGCTGCTCAACCGTCAGCAATACGAGACACTCATCCGCGACGCCGCGAAGACCAAGCCCGTCGAGGATCCCAAGCTCGCCGCGCCGAAAGAACTCATCATCGAGGGCCTCAAACTCCGTGGCAAAGCAGCGCCGGGTGCCACCAGCATCACACTCACCGGCGAGCTCACGCTCAACGTGCCTGCGGATTCCTGGAGCCAAAAAGTGATCGAGTGGCCATTCCATCTCGACATCTCGGAGGTCACCAGCGACGGCACCATCCTCGCGTGGCTCACCAATGAAGTGTTCACTGCTTCAAACATCCCTGCAGAGACCATGCGCCGCCTGAACATCGCTGCGCGCGGCCCGGGCCGCCGTGTGCTGCGCTTCACCAGCATTTTGCCGCTCTACTACCGACTGCGCAGTGGCGAGCGCGGCCTGGATCTCCAATACACCGGCTGCGGTGGCCAGATCGAGCTGGAGCTCCCGCCTGGAGCCGCGCTCCTGCCCGGCTCCGCCGCCACGCATGAAGGCCAGCGTGTCACCGCCGCCTTTGACCACCGCTTCATCCGCCGCAGCGACAATGGAGACCCTCTCACCTCTATCCCACCTGATAAACGCACCTCGGGCTCCGTGCTCATGGACGCCTGCCGCATTCGCTGGATCGAATCCCCCGGCACACTGCCACAGGATGCGCTGCGCTTTGAAAACAGCGGCAGCGCACGCTTCAGCATCTCCGACTCCTCGGTCTTCACGCATTTGCAATTTCTGACCCACGTCCGCCAGAGCACCACAGGTCAGTATGAAGCCATCTGGCCCATCCTAGGCACAGACAACACTCAAGTCACCGATGTCACGGGTCCTGATGTGCTCAAGTGGGAGCAGCATGGCCAAAAACTCCACGTCACCTTGCAGCAGTCATCCTCACTCGCCCCCGTGGATGTGCAGATGAGTCAAAGCCTCACGCTCGATGCCGCATCCAGCGTCACGCTGCCCTCGCTCAGCGTTCCGGTGCTGCTTCCAGCATCCTACACCATCGGCGAAGGCCTCGACATCCTCTCCCTCGACACCACCAACGACAACTTCATCCGCCTCGACCGCGAGCCACCTCAACTCAAGCTCCGCATCGCCAAGCCACGCATCGAGACCGATGTCGATGTCCTCGCGCGCATCGACAAAGACAGTGTGCAGATCGAGCGCAAGCTGATGCTACGCAGTGATCGCCCCGCCACCGAGCTCAAGATCACCTTGCCTGCTGGTGAGGAGTTCATTGCCATTTTGTCGAAGCCGGTGGGTTCTGAGCAACAGATGACCACCTCCAACGCGGTGACTTTGACGCCCAACACTGCCGCCGTGGTCACACCGAACAACATCAGCCAGCCCATCTTCTCCGACCGAGTGATCACCTCGAATGTCGTCAACAATGCCACAGGCAGCGCATCACCCTTCCGCCTCACATGGCGTCGCGTCGGCCAGACGATCTCGATTCTGCCCTCGCAGCCGATTTCACCTGCCAACTCGCTCGAATTCAGCATCACCTCGCGCCTGAAGCTCGCCAAGGCTTGGAATGGCCCGCGCAATCCAGAAACCGTCACCATTCGTCATCTCGACATCCCGGACGCGGTCAAAGTCGCTGGCTACACCGCGCTCGACTTCGATGATGCCTGGCGCGTCGCTTTGAAAGCCACCACCGGCTTGGAAGACCGCGATGCACGCCTCACTCCGGTGAAGGGCCGCATGGCGTGGTTTGGCCTGCGGGAGCATGGGCTGAGTTTTGAAGTCGAGCGCGCTGAGGCTGTCTTCTCGACCGAAGTCATCGCGTATGCCTTGCCACGCGCCCGCACCATCGAGATCGAAGGTCAGTTCGCGCTCGACATCAGCGGCGCACCGCTGCGCAGCTTTCAGGTCAAGCTGCCCATCGATGCGGCCAAACTCCTCCGCGTGACTTCACCACTCATTGGCGAGCAGCAACTCGATGAAAAAACCGGCATCTGGACCCTCACGCTCCGCCAGGAAAGCAAAGGCCACCAAAACATCCGCTTCCGCCTCAGCCTGCCTGCTTCATCCAACAGCACGCCGGCCACCGACACACCGACCACCGTCGCACCGATCACTGCCACCCTCCCACGCATCGAGTTGCCTCAATCCCGCCGCTTCGCCGGCACCTGGGTCATCGAGGCCAACACCGACACGCAGCTCAGCACGCAGGCGCAGTCCATGCAGCCGCTGGATGTCCTGCGCGCACCCGCCATGGCCGACTACCAGCCACGCCACCGCATTACCAGCGCCTTCACATATGGAGCCACTGAGCACGCCCTCACCATCACCGCGCGCCGCCACGCCCATAGCGAGCTCGCCGCGCTCGTCGTCACGCAGATGCAACTCCGCAGCGTCCTCGATGCCGACGGCCACAGCCTCCACGAGGCCCACCTCACGCTCACCCATTCCGGCGAGCAATTCATCGCCCTCACCCTCCCACCCGCCGCCGAGTTGCTCAGCACCCTCGCCAATCACCAGGCCGTGAAACCCGTTCGTAGCGTCGGCGACGCCATCGCCATCCCGCTCCCCGCCGGCAGCGCCAACGAGCCAGACACCACCGTCACCATCCAGTATCGCCTCACCACCGCACCTTGGAACTCGCACGGAGAACTCGCCCTCACGCCCATCACCCTCGCCCCCAACATCCCCATCCTCACCACCGACTGGCAAGTCCACACCCCACCCAAATTCGGCTATGACAAGGTCAAGACCACGCTGGAGCAGGATTTTAACTTCCCAGTTCCTGGATTTATGGAACTCGATAAATTTTGGGAAATTAAAGACTGGATTCACAGCATCAAAACCAGTGGGGCAGCAGATCCAGCAAATCCTGAGTTTGCCCCCGATGAAGCGCGCCACCTCTTGGCCTACGAACAGCGGCGCACCAAGATGCTGGCTCAAGTGGATGAGCAGTGGGAGGAAAAAGCCCCGACCAATGTCACTCAGGCAGCTCCAGCGTCCACTTCCAGCCGCAGTGCCGGAGCCTATATCACCGAGAAGATGGACAAGATCATCTTCCCAACGGTGTTGTTCCAAAACGCCACCGTTGATGAGGCGATCGAATTCATCCGCATTAAATCGAAGGATCTAGACACCTCCGAATCAGATCCAACTCGCAAAGGCATTAGTGTCATTCTTCGCTCTGGCGACGCTCCGGCCTCAGCCAAGATTTCACTCGATCTAAAAGACGTTCCAATGAGCGAAGCACTCCGCTACATCTGCGACCTCGCGCAAATGAAGTACAAGGTGGAGTCATATGCCGTGGTCATCTCTCCAATCACTGAAAACAACAACGAGATGTTCACGCGCAGCTACAAAATGGCGCCAGATGCCCTGGCCAGATTGGCGGAAGACAAAGACAGCGGTGTAGCGGCAGTGGACCCATTTGCATCAAAATTACCAGTTTCAGGCGATGCTAAAAAGAAAGCCCAGCCCTCCGCTCGCGACCTTTTGATCGAACAAGGCATCTCTTTCCCCGAAGGAGCCACCGCCTCTTACGATGCGGCCACTTCAACCATCGTCGTGCGCAACACGGCTGCAAATTTAGACCTGACGGAATCCCTGGTGGAAGAAGGTGATAAGAAGGCTTTCAAAAAGAGCACTTCAAAATCCAAAGGCGGTCGTCTCTACGCATCCGACGATGAAATGCTCTTCGACGACCTAGCCGCCAAATCCGGCCTCATCCCGCTGGATGTCACCATGCCGGTAACAGGCCGCATGCTGCGCTTTCATGGGCATCAGGCACCGGAGCCGTTGGTGCTGCAATATCGCTCATGGGAGCATCAGATGGCCTGGGCGGTGCTGGCGATGCTGGTGGGCATGCTGGCCTTTGCTCGCTTCGCGTGGCGACGACCTTGGGTCATGACGCTGCTTGTGCTGGTCCTTGCCGCGTGGGGTTTCCCGCTTGTTTTCGAAGGACAAGCCCTCGCCTACCTCAACGCCGCCACCTTTGGCTGGCTTTGCGCCCTCACCCTGTGCGTGCTGCTCAGCGTGATGCGCTACGGCACCTCTCTCCGCCAAAAATACGCACCCTCAACGATGCAGGAGGCAACGGCATGAACCCAAATCCTTCTCTTCCTCCCTTTGCACGTCTCACCGCTCTCGTTTCAAGGAGTAGGAGTCTGATTGCAGCGGCATTCGTCATTCTGAATTCGTCATTCGTCATGGCACAGCAGCAGCCCGATCCCGCCGCGCACACCGTCATCATTCCCTACACCGGCTCTCCGCTACACCAGACGCCCACACGCTTCTATCTCGGCTACGATGAATTCCAGCGCCTCTGGTCGCTGGCCAAAGAGAACCGCAAACCTGCCGTTACCAAGGCCGAGGATACCGCGCTGGTTATTCATCAGTCGCTTTACGATGCAACCATCGAGGAGCGTGGTCTCGTCATCAACGCACGCATCACCGCCGTCACGCGTGGGCATTGGAGCAAGCTCGCGCTGCCCTTCATCCGTATTGAGAACGGCAAGGATCGCGACGGCGCGCTCGTCGGCGAGGTCAATGTGAATGGCAAAGCCGCTGCGCTGACGGATGGCTACATCACCTTGGAAAATCCTGGCACGCACAGCATCGCCCTCACGGCCACGTTGCCACTGCCACCCAGTTGGACTTCGCTGAAGCTCCGCCTTCCTTCAGCCATGGCCGGTGTGTTGGCTCTGCATACACCGAAGTCGGACGGCTGGCCACGCATCAACGACACCGCCGCTCTCACCGTCGAAGAAAAACCCGACGCACGCCTCTTCACCCACGCGCTGGGACTTCACAGTGAGCTGCAGCTCACGCGCACCACGCGCGGCCTTGATCGCGGCGAAGGCCCCGTGCCCGCCGCACGCGTGGAGGCCACGTTGAGCCTGCAAGACATGCAGTTGCCCACTTTGGACGCCACGCTGCACTACGACTTCCCTGGAGCCACCCGCCGCACGCTGAGCTTCAGCATTGATCCCGAGCAGGTTAATCTCGACTTCATCAAGGTGACTTCAGGCGACAAGCATGTGCCGATGGATCGCATCGAAACTGAGCTCGAGCCCAAACGCGTCGTCTTCAAGCTGCACCTCCGCCACGAGATCAGCGGCAGCGCCCGCATTGAGCTATCCGGGTTCGGAATTTCGCTCGGAGTCCCGCTAGGAGTCCCGCCTTCAGGCGGTAGAGCTCCCGCAGGCACTCAGGCCACCGCACCAGCTAACAATGCCTCTCCGGCTAAAGCCGGTACTCCGAACGGTACCCCGAGCACCTTCCGCGCACCTTTGCCCGAAGCCGTGCGCATCACCCAAAAGCTCACGCTTCAGCATGACGCCGCCACGCAGCTCACAC
Source organism: Verrucomicrobiaceae bacterium (assembly GCA_031411715.1). Classification (GTDB taxonomy): domain Bacteria; phylum Verrucomicrobiota; class Verrucomicrobiia; order Verrucomicrobiales; family Verrucomicrobiaceae; genus Prosthecobacter. Next base: position 37,790 of record JANOBP010000515.1, read on the forward strand.
CGCAGCCGGATGCCAATCAACAGCGCATCGCCGCCGATGCGCTCACCTTCCAGAGCAATGGCACGGCTCCGCTGCGATTCCTCATCAAAGCCACGCCTCAATTTGAAAGCGCCGATGCCAACTACGTCTTCCAGTTGAGCGAGCAAAAGGCCGAACTCCTCGCCGCGCTCGCGCTCAAACGTAAACGCGGCCTGTGGACGCGTGCGGAGATCGGTTTGCCGGATGGATACGATGTGCAGATCGTGCAAGGCCCTGCCGTCATCGCCTGGCAGCATGAGGGCCGCAGTGTGTATGTGCATTTCAATCCGCAGATCGCCGGGCAGGAGGCGCGCATCGTCGTCCACCTCGTGCGCACTCTCGCGCAGCCCGCCACCACGTGGCAGCTCACGCCACTCACGCTCAGCGGCTATGAAAAACTCACCGGCCGCGCTCTCATCGTCGCGCATGCCGCCACGGACGTGAAACTGCCCGACTTTGCTCAGCGTAGCGACATCAAGGAACTCGATGCCACCGCTCTCGACAGCGTCTTCGCCATCGCACCGCCATTGGAGAAAAAACGCGCGCTCAAGCTCGAAGGCGGCACCTGGAGCACACAGGTCACGCTCGCACGCCAGCCCGCGCGCTTTGCCGCGGATGCCATCGCGCTCGTGCTCGCCTCTGATGCTGGCATCCGCCTCTCACAGCAGCTTGCCATCCATGTCGAGCAGGGCGCGCTGCGTCAGATCAGCCTGCGCCTGCCCGCAGCATTGCCTGAGGCCGTCGTCACCGGTCCGCTGCTGCGTGAGATGCGCACCCGCATCGAAAACAACGAGCGCATCTACGACTGCTCCTTCCAAACCGACGTGCTCGACCAAGCCGCGCTCACCTTTGATCTCGATCTGCCCATCAGCGCCACGCTCGACGTGCCCTTCGTCAAACTTCCCGATGCAGGCCGCCTCACACGCTGGTTCGTGCTCGACAATGCTTCCGCCCGCGAGGCCACCATCACCACGCAGACCGCATTGGAGGCCGTCACGCGCGATGCGCTGCCGTATTTGCCCGCAGGCCTCTCCAGACCTCAATTCTTCCGCGCCACCCAAGACGGCACGCTCACGCTCGCCTACCAGCAACTCACCAGCACGGAAGGAAACGCTGCACTCATCACCCTCGCCGATCTCACCACCATCCTCCGCGCCGATGGCCAGCGCTGGGACATCGCGCAGTATTCGCTTATCAACCGCTCACTTCAGTTCCTGCCCGTCATTTTACCACAAGGAGCCGAACTCATCACCGTCAGCGTCTCCGGCCAGCCCGTGCGTGCGGATGAAGAAACACAAAACGGCAAGCGCACACGCCTGATCCCGCTCATCCACACCAAACCCGGCCAGCGGGCACTTGAAGTGAAGTTGATCTATCGTTTTGCCAAATCCGACCTCAACAATTCCAAGCTCGACGATCCCGAGCTTCCTGGACTCAGCGTCGAGCGCACCACCTGGACCGTCTGGACCCCCAACGGCCACCAACTCGCTAACCACGACGGCAACATGGAAGAAGTCGGCAAAGAAGGCCGCGAGCTCCAACAACTCGAAGGCATGCTCAGCGAACTCGGCGAAGCCAACCGCACCCTCGCCCGCGGCGACCTCGACGGCGACAGCGCGAAGCAAGCCTATGATCAAGCGAAGGAACTCACGCAGAAAGTGCGCGACAAAAAGCAGGAGACCCTCTCCAGCATCGTCTCCAACGGCCTCACAAGGCTCATGAGTGGCCGCTACGAACAAAAAAGTTTGTCTGACTTCGCAGGTGGCGGCGAGTACATGGCCAATCCTCAAACAGACCAGATGGACTATGAAGTCGCCCAACAAGGCAAGCTCCTCGAAGACAACTATAAGCGCTACGCTGGCAAAGACGCCCAACAAAACCTCGGGAAGTCCAAAGCCGATGCCAACACCACTTGGAACTCCAACAAGACCGGTGACGGCACTCTGAAGCTCCAAGGAGCAAACACCTTCAGCGGTGGAGTGGCCGTGAATGGCGGCCAGCTCTTCAACGACAACGTCGCCGTCGATAACACCTACTTCGCCAACCAAGGCACGACTCGAATCGGCATTTCTGGCCCTGTCGCAGGAAAGCCAGACACGGAGATCCGCCGCGAAGTCAACGTGGCTCCTGGTTCTGCAAACCTGCCGCCACAGATCCCGCAAGGCACAGGCAATATGGATCTTGGCAGCGCAAGCACTCTGACTGTGAATGGTGGAGTGAATAGCACGGGCATCAATCAAGGAATCACCATCGGCTCGCTTACCAGCGGCTGGCGCGCTGGCAGCGTCACAATCAACAACACGGCCGTTGATGACGCGCTCATCACAAGCGTTCCGAATGTCGTCGCTCAAACCAATGGCGACGCGCCCCTCACACCGCAATTGAACATATCTTCAGGAGGTCAGCTCGACATATCAGGCCGTGAACTCTCAGCAATTGCTGGCAGCGGGATCTCCTCCACCTCTGGCAATACTTATGCTGGAGCCAACATCACCACTTTCGGTTCCGCCGGATCTCCCCCACCTGCACCTCAAGTACAGTTGAGTGGAGGCAGTCTCAGTTTTTCCAACTCAGCAAGCCTCACAAAATCAGGCGGCGGCACCCTCGTCCTCTCTGGCAATACAGCCGCTGGAGGCATCAACACCCCCCAAATGACTCAACAAGGTCAGCTCAACATCAATGGCAGCACCATCAACTCCAACGCTCGCGGTAACAACCTCAGCCAAGTCGATGCACCTGCGGAAAGAGATGGCAGAACACAATCAGGAATGCAGATCGCAGCGGGCGCACCCATCAAAGCTTCGTCAGGCGGGCGTGCTAACTACGCCGCCGCCGATCCTTTCTCCTCCACCCCAATGCCCGCATCTCAACCTGCAGTCGCAGCCCTAAAAGCAGAGCCCATCTCGGACGAACGTCAGCCCGCCGCCAAACCCGCCAGCGCCGCCCCCATTCAGCAATCCGCAATCCAAAATCCGCAATTCCTGAAGCCCACCGGTCGCCATGCGCTCGAAATCGCGCTCCCCACCGAAGGCGTTGCGCATCACTTCTCCAAGCTCAAAGACCACGCCGTCCTCGAGATCACACTCAAGTCCCTCAGCAAGCCACAAACCACTTCCCGCGCGATCTACCTCACCCTCGGCCTTCTCGCCTGCTTCGGAGCTTGGCGTTGGAGCACCAAGCGCCAGGCACGGCCTGCGTGAGCCTGTCGCCATGACGGAATAGACGATAGCAATAGACAATAACCTCCCTGCGAAGCCCCACGGACCTATCGTCTATCGCTATTGTCTATTCTCATCCATTCGTCATTCGTCATTTCTTCCGATCCATCATCACCGCGCCCAGAATCACCAGGCCTAGCACGATGTTCTGCGTGTTGCTCTCCACATTGGTGAGATTCATCCCGTTCTGAATCACCGCGATGACAAACGCACCGATTAGCGTGCCCCACATCGTCCCGCGTCCGCCGCTCAAGCTCGTCCCGCCCACCACCGCCGCTGCGATGGCGAAGAGTTCATACTTCGCACCGAAGGTGCCCGAGCCGCTCTTGAGCTGCGAGGCCATCACCACGCCGCCCAGGCCTGCCAGCAGGCCACACATCGCATACGCCATCACCGTCACGCGGCGCACGGGCACTCCCGAGATCAGCGCCGCCTCGACATTGCCCCCCACGGCATACAAATGCCGTCCAAGCCGCATGCGCGTCATGATCACATGCGCCACGGCATACAGCAGTACCATCAGCACCGCAGAATTGGGCACCTTCAGCACATCCGCGCCGCGCCCCAGCCACACAAACGACTCCGGCACCTGCGACACGCTTTGATTGTCCGCCAGCCGATATGCCAGGCCGCTGCAGACCAGCATCATCGCCAGCGTCACGATGAACGGCGGCATGCGCATCCAGGTAATCAAGCCACCTGACATCAATCCACACACGCCGCACACACCCATCCCGCATAGCGACGCCAACACCATTTGCAGCGCATCCGCTTTCTCGCCGCCGAACTGATCGCGAATCACCAGCGTCGTCACCACCGCCGAAAGCGCTAGCAAACTGCCCACACTCAAGTCGATGCCACCCGAGATGATCACCATCGTCATCCCTATGGCCAAAATCGCTATCACCGCGATCTGCCCGGTAATGTTCAGCAGATTTTCTTGAGTCAAAAACACCGGCCACACACGCCCCTGCGGCTTCAGCACCTTCGTGTCCTTCAGCGCCGGAAAATCCGTCGCCAAATCCTCAAAGATCAGCCATCCCGCCGTCACCTGCGTGCCCACGATGAAATCCAGCCCACCACTCGCTGCAGCGCGTGTCAGTGCCGCACGCGCATCCCGCGGCTCGCCCTTCACGCTCTCCACCACACGCGCACCGAGCTCCTTTTTCAGTGCCGCCTCAAACACCGCATCCTCCGCCTGTGCCCGCACCGCGATCATCACACGCGCCTTTTCACCCATCTGCGCCGCCAATTCCCGCGCCGCCGCCGCATCCTGCGGAAACTGCTCCGTGCGTGTCACCACACTGAAAAATCCGCACAGCAACAAAAGCACCAGCAGCATACTGGATTGGGCAAGGTGATGGCGAACAAAGCTCATAGTCGAGAACAGACCATATGAACCAGAAACGGCCTGTTGCGCAAACAGTAGCCGTATCCAATCAAGTGCAGAAGCCCAGAATAATAAACCAAAGTGACCTCCGCCATCATTCCCACTCTCGAAACCCGCCTTAACGTGCGTGAGCTTCCGCAGCGGCAGCATGTCATGTATCAGCGTTGGGAAAACCTGCTCTTCCTGCACTGGCGTTGGGATGCGGCAGAGATTCAGCGCACCTTGCCGTCGGGGTTGATCGTGGACACATTTCAAGGTCAGGCCTGGCTTGCCATCGTGCCGTTTTTCATGCGAGGCATTCGTCCGCGCTTCTGTCCTGCCGTGCCCGGCATCAGTGACTTCCTCGAACTCAATGTGCGCACCTATGCTCACGATGCACAGGGCCGACCCGGTGTCTGGTTTTACTCGCTCGACTGCAATCAATCCCTCGCCGTCTGGACCGCACGCACCTTCTTCCACCTGCCCTATCAGCATGCTGCCATGTCGGCTCAGAGCTTAAATGGATGCATCGACTACACTTGCCAACGCCGTGGCGATTCAAACGGATCGCGCTTCCGCTATCACATTCATCCACAGGCTCACCTCGCTGAGCCGGGCACACTCGAGTTCTTCCTCGCAGAGCGCTACCTGCTCTTTTCACAGAGTCCACGTGGCATCCGCTGCGGTCAGGTCCACCACACGCCCTATCCACTTGCCGCTGCCACACTTGAATCATGGGATGTGAATCCCTTCCTCCAGGCAGGCTTTGCATCACCAGCGCGTCCGCCAGACCATGTCATTGCCTCCGCCGGCGTCGATGTGCGCGTGTATCCGCTCACAGATTGACCACCATTTGCACTTTGGAGAACCATTGGTAATTTTGCGATCATGACCGCTCTTGCTCGCGCCACCGCACACCCTGACTTCGGACACCTCCGAATGACCGAGGCTAAATACCTCGACTCAGAGTCTGCCAGTCCTGTGAAGCGTGAGTTCTTCAATGGTTCCGTCGAAGCGATGGCGGGTGCCAATGTGCGACACGAAATCGTTGCCATGAATCTGGCTGCCATCATTCATGCCCATCTTAAAGGGAAGCGTTGCCGTGTCTTCAAGTCCGACATGAAACTGCGCGTTCTGACGGATGACAAAGTCGTACACTTCTATCCCGACATCATGGTCACCTGTGATCGCAAAGATTCACATCCGATCTACAAGGAGAGGCCAAAACTCATCATCGAAGTGGCGTCCGAAGACTGGGAGCGTGACTACTATATGAAACTCGCCGCATACCTGCCAATTGCATCATTAGAAGAGTACGTGGTGGTATGGCCGCACAAGAAAAAAGCCAACGTGACCATCTTCCGACCGCAAACCGGCTTAAAGCCAGCTTCCGTTCATAAGAAGGGCTCCTTCACGCTACAATCTATCGACCTAACGATCTCGATGGCGGATGTTTACCGCGAGTGACCACTGCATCAATCCACTGCATCAAAACTTCCTTGTCCTGCTCCTTGGCGATCAACCCCGCGCATTTTGCCGCAGCCTCACGGAACGAGTTCTCGGTCAGCAAGCGCTTCAACTCACGCACCACACGCTTTGGCGTGAATTGACGCACACTCAGCCCGATCCCGGCCCCCAGCCGCTCCAACCGGTCCGCGTTGTCCGGCTGATCATGCGCCATGGCCATGATGAGTTGCGGCACATTGGCAGCAAAGCCTTGTGACATCGTGCCAATGCCACCGTGGTGCACAAACACCGACGCATGCTTCAGTAGCGTGCTGAACGCCGCATAGTCCACCGTGATAAAATTCTCCGGCAACCCCGCTGGGACTTGGTCTGGCTTACGCGTCACAAAAACCGCTCGGCAACCCAACTCACGCACTGCAGCAGCAGCCACGTCAAAAAACCGCGCTGCCTGAACATTCGCGCTGCCAGGTGTGAAGACCATGGGGCGCTCTCCAGAGGCTAAAAACGCCTGCAACTCCGGCTGCAGTGCCTTTTCGCTCGCCAAGTCCTCCAGGGGAAACGTCCATTGCATCAAATTCGCAGGCCAATCCGGCTGAGGCCCGCCAAACCACTCGGGGAACAGCGTCAGCACACCATCCGGCGAGTCCCACCACTCACGCCACAGACTGCGCGGCGGCTTCACGCCGTTGGCTTCACAGATGCGGCGCACTTTCGGCAGCGCGAAAAGATCGACAGGATTTGGCAGTGAGAACATCACACGCTTGAACCACACAGGCATGCGTCGCAGCCAACTCATGGCCGGATGAAGCAGCGGTGTCTCATGCACACTCATGAAAACCACCGGCTGCAAATGCACGGTGATCAGCGGGATGCCGTGCTTCTCGCGAGCCATTCGCGCCCCGAAAGCCGTCATCGGGGCCAGCATTAAATCTGCCCCGCCACAGCTCTCAATAGCCGCGAGATAACGCTCCGTGGATGCCGCTGCGAACTCAAAGACCACTTTCGTCCCCACACCCGCCTGCCAGATGCGTGGATCACGAATCATCGCCTCAAACTCGTCTTCTTTGCCCAGCGAGACGAATTCCAACCCGGCACCACGCGCGTGCTCCTCAAACAAACACGCCGTGATCATCGTCACGCGGTGTCCACGTGCCAAAAGATGCCGCCCCAGCCAGATAAACGGGAAAACATCACCCGCACTGCCAAAGGGAAGCAAAAGGATGTGCGCCATCGTCTCAGCCAAGCAGCGGCTTTAGCATCTCACAAATTTGCGGCACTTCGACGAGAGCGTCATCCTTCTTTTCATACTCCAGCGTGAACCAGCCTTGGTAATTCGCGTCCCGCATGATCTGGATCACGCGCTTCACATCACTGACCTCGGGTTCCTTGGACCCCTCACGTGTGATTTCCATCTTGAGCTGAACATTGACCGCATACGGTGCGATCTTGGTCAGGTCTGCATACGGATCAGCCGTGTGAAAATTCCCGCTGTCGAGATTGATGCCGGCCCACGGACTTTTGGCCGCCTGCACCATCTTCACCAAATTGTCTGGCTTGGCGACAATGCCGCCGTGATTCTCCAAACCGAGGAAGACACCTTTCGTCGCTGCATAGTCGAGGCATTCCTGATACGCCTCCAGGCAGTTCGTCACCGCCTGCTCTTCAGTGAGATCCTTCGGCTTCGCACCTGCAAACACTCGGATATGCGGCGCACCCATTACCGCGGAGTGATCGATCCATTTTTTCGTGTATGCGATCTGCTCATTGAGCTTGTCGCCTTTTGGCAGTGCAAAATTATTCCCCACTGCCGTCCCGGCGATCTGCACACCACGCAGATAGGCGCGGCGCTTTACTTCCAGCAAAAAAGCCACGTCCACATCCGGCGGGAAGAAATAGCTCGTCACCTCGGCTCCCGGCACGCCGTGATCACCACACCAGTCGATGAAGTCGAGAATGTTCCATGGCTTATGATCGCCCACCGGCTTCTGCTCCTTGTCACGGCTCCATTGGAAATACTTGCCGAAGCTGTACGCAGCCACGCCAAGTTGCATGCGGCTTTTGCCAGGACGCACGATGGGATCTATCGCGGATAGAGTGGAGACGCCAAGGGCGCCGAGGCTGGTGGAGAGGAAATGACGACGTGTGCTCATGAGGGAATGAAGAACGGTGAATTCTTTGTGCCTTAGCATGATTCTTTGCTTTGGGAAAAATGGTTACATCCAGCGGCGGCGAAATCGGGATGAAATTCATTGCCTCGCCGACTGCCAAGAACTAGCTCATGCGTTGCATGTCCGAAATCGATGGGATTCATAGTGAAGATGGGCGCGTGGGCGGTTTGTCCTCGCGTTCAGAGACACCGCAACGTGGTCGGAAGTTGTTGTTTGTTTCGAACCTCTTCCCCGACAGCACAGCGCCCTATTTCGGACTCGATAATGCGACTGTGCTGCATGAGATGCGTGTCACACATGGGTGGGACGTCAGCGTGGTTTGTCCACGCCCGACGCTTTCGCTCAAACGACTGGCGCGCACGGGTGGTGGATGGGCCTGCCGTGAGAAGGATGCTGTGCTGAGGCCTCAGTTCATTCCTGTGCCCTATGTGCCGCGCGTGGGTAGCCGCGTGAATCATCTGCTCATGGCCGCGCGACTGCGTCCGTTCTTGAAGCGTATGGCGGGAGACTTTGATGTTCTACTTGCTTCGTGGCTTTATCCTGACGGCTGTGCGGCGGCGATGGTTGCTCGCGAAATGGGACGGCCGTGCCTGCTTATCACTCAGGGCAGCGATACGCATCAGTACTTGCAGCATCCCGAGCGGCGGCGGTTGATTCTGAAGGCCATCTCTCAGTCTCACAGTGTCATCGCGCGTAGCCGGGATTTGGCCCTCCGCCTCGCTGAGGCTGGCGCGGATGCGAAGAAGCTGCATCCGATCTACAATGGTGTCGATCTGACCGTGTTTCGACCACGCCCACAGGCAGAAGCGCGCGCGCAGCTTGGTCTGTCACCTGATGCTCGTATTGCGCTTTTTGTGGGTAATTTTCTCGACGTCAAAAACCCATTCATGCTGGTGCGCGCCTTTGCGTCTTTTGTGAAAGACGCGCCGGAGAAGGATAACCTGCTCATGATGGCAGGTCGTGGCCCAATGCTTGACCAAGTTCGTGATCTTGCTGCCGAGCTCGGCATTGCGGATCGTGTCGCGCTCACAGGCCCGCTCGACTCCGGGCAGATTGCACTACGCATGGTTGCGGCGGATTATCTTTGTCTTTCCAGCCGCAATGAAGGGCTGCCAAACGTCATTTTAGAGGCCTTTGCCTGCGGACTGCCTGTGCTCAGCACCAATGTTGGCGGTATTTCCGAGGTGGTGAATGATCCGACGCGTGGACTGCTCGTCACACCTGGAGATCAAAACGCCTACACGGAAGGGCTTCGGCACATGGCTGCGACAACCTGGCAGCGTGATGTGATCGCTGAAGTCGGTGCGCATTTTTCATGGGGAAATGCAGCGTCGGCGTACGATACCCTTCTCACTTCTGCGGTCTCATCATGAGAAGAGGCCGCGCTTTTCACCGTTCTACCATCCCCAACGCCATGCTGCGCAACACCCTTATTCTCGTTTCCCTTCTATTCAGTATCGCTCACGCCGAGCCCACGAAAGTCCGCCTCTGGCCGGAAGGCGCTCCCGGTGCCAAGGGGGATACCGACAAGGACCAGCCATTCATCAATGTCTGGCCTGCCGCGAAGGAGCAGGCCAACGGCGCAGCTTTCGTCGTGTGTCCCGGTGGCGGTTATGGTGGTCTCGCGGCCGATCACGAAGGCATCCAAGTGGCGAAATGGTTCAACGGCATCGGCGTCTCCGCATTCGTGCTGCATTACCGCCTCGGCTCCGCTGGCTATCACTTCCCCACGCAGCTCATCGACGTGCAGCGCGCCATCCGGCATGTGCGGGCCAATGCCAAGCAGTATGGCATCGATCCACAGCGCATCGGCATCATCGGTTTCTCCGCTGGCGGACATCTCACCTCCATGGCAGCCACCATGTTCGATGAAAAGCCCGCCGGTGCCACGAACGACGCCATCGACCAAGTCAGCGCGCGTCCTGATGTCGCCGCGCCGACTTATCCGGTCATTTCGATGATTCAGGACTTTGGGCACAAAGGCTCACGTAAAAATCTACTCGGCCCCAATGACAGCGACGAGTTGGCGAAGCACGTCAGCACCGAAACGAGAGTCACCGCCAACACGCCGCCCATTTTTATCTTCCAGACGGATGAAGACACCGTCGTCCCTGCCGAGAACGCCGTGGCCTTCTATCTCGCCTGTCGCAAAAACAAAGTGCCCGCTGAGTTGCACATCTACCGACCCGGTCCACACGGTGTCGGTTTATTTCTCGGTGACCCCGTGCTTGGCACCTGGAGCGCACATCTGCATGACTGGCTGCGCAATCAGGGTTTCCTCAAGCCCATGAAGCGCACCGCCATCAACGGCAGCCTCAACATCAACGGCAAGCCTGTGAGTTGGGGCAGTGTCATCTTCAATCCCGAGGATGCATCTGCGCCCGTCGCGTGCGCCCGCGTGATGGGCGGCAAGTTTAAGCTCGACGAAAAAACTGGGCCCGTGGTCGGTAAATCAAAGCTCACCATCAGCTACAGCGCCGCCGATGTGCCCGGCCTTGAAACGGCCAATGGCACGGTCACAACCAAAGAACAAAAGACCGGCTCAGGTGATTGGAGCATCGAGATCGTTGAGAATACAAAGGATCTCAAGCTCGAGGCCACTCGGTAGCTCGCTACGACTTCAACGCTTCTTCGCGTGGTCGAATCATCAGCACGAGGAAGACGGAGGCGATGCAGAAGCTCGCAAAGATGCCGAAAGTGATGTTCAGCGGCACTTTGTGGTCGTTCAGGATGCCGAAGACCCAGTCGGCGACTCCACCACTGCTCATGCTCACAAAGTTCATGATGCCATAACCGGTCGCACGTAGCTCGGGGCGGGTGATTTGAGAAAGGATGGGCATGTTGTTACCATCAAAGAAACCCCAGCCGATGCCGAAGAGAATCAATGAACCGATGGCTAGTGCGAAGGAATGCATGGCCGGCGCATTGCCGACACCGAACAAGGCAGGAACGATGAGCGTCATGCCAATCGCACTGACATGAATGCGGCCGCGTTGCGTCTTCCGCATCCAGCGATCTGCCAGCAAACCTCCGGCCAAGGCGGAGACCACTGCAGCCGCCTGCCAGTAGAGTGCGGCCGACACACCGGCCTTTCCTTGGCTGATGTCGAACTCCTTTTGCAAAATGGCGGGCATCCAGTCGCGCACGACCCACGCGGCGACGGCTGGTAGCGTGAAGTAAAGCACCAGTAGAATGAAGGATCGATTGGTGAACAATTCTCGCGATGCCATGAGCACGGATGGCTTATCGGAAGGTGCCGAGCTTGCCACACGAGGCACATCTTTGATCAGTAGAAGCAGCGGCACGGCGTATAGGATGCCAGCGAGCCCTGTGTAATCAAAAGCACCTCGCCAACCGAAATCCGGCCACTCATTCACATAACCTGCAAAACCACCCAGCATCACGCCGCAATAGATGCCAGTCTGGTGAATACCCACTGCGCGTGAACGTGTGTCGCCCGTGTGATAATCGGCGATCAACGCCAACGCGGCTGGAATGTAGAACGCCTCACTGATGCCCATCGCTGTGCGTGCCCAGAGCAGCTCATGATAGTCGCTGACATGGCCCGTGAGATAGGTGATAGCCGACCAGACGATCAAACTACCGCAGATGGCATACTTTCGACTGAAGCGATCCGCGATGTAGCCGCCGATGGGGCTGAAAAAAGCATAGACCCATTTGAACTGGCCCAACATGTAACCCCAGTTTGCTTCACTGCCGATGCTGGTGATTTCCGTCATCACCGAAACCTTCATTGAGGCGATCATCTGCCGATCCAGGTAGTTCAGAAGCGCCACGGGAAAGAGCAGCGCGACGATGGTCCAGGCGAGGCGGCCGGGGGATGAGTTGGTTGGATTCATATCGGGCCCGAGTGGAGCGTATCACGATGAAATGAGCAACACAGAAGCCATGCACGCTTTTGCCACTGCGATGACGATGCTTGATCCGTAGCCATCCTTCGTCGAAAAGCACTTCATGAAGCTCTTACTCTTCCTTTGCCTCGTTTCCATGCTCGCAGCCGCTGAAAGCGACTATCCGCTCGTTCCAGCTCAAGAATGCCGTCCGCGCATGGGATTGCCCCATTTCTTCGCCAAAGCCAAAACGCCCGGCGCAGAGGTCAAAATCGGCTATCTCGGCGGTTCCATCACCGCGCAGCCCGGTTGGAGGCCGAAGACGCTCGCGCATTTTCAGAAGACGTGGCCTCAAGCCAAGTTCAGCGAGATCAATGCCGCTATCGGCGGCACCGGCTCGGATCTCGGTGTCTTCCGCCTGAAGCAAGACGTGCTCGATCACAAGCCGGACCTGCTCTTCGTCGAATTTGCCGTGAACGACGGCGGCGCATCGCCAGAGCAGATTCACCGCTGCATGGAAGGCATTGTGCGCCAAACGTGGCGCGCGCTTCCTGAATGCGACATCTGCTTTGTCTATACGCTGACAGAGGCACTCTCGCCCGCGATGCTTGACGGCAAGTTCCAACGCAGCGCCAGCGCCATGGAAAAGATCGCCGACCACTACGGTATTCCGACCATCCACATGGCCATGGAAGTCGCGAAGCTCGCTAAAGAAGGCAAGCTCGTATGGAAGGCCAAGTTGCCAAAGACTGACGAGGAAAAGAAGGCGCTGGGCGACAAATTTGTCTTCGCACCTGACAGTGTGCATCCGCACGTCGAAACCGGTCACGAGTTGTATCTTCAGGCCATCGTTCGCTCGCTCGCGCCAATCGAATCCGCTTCCAAAACCACCGGCGCTCACGCATTGGCCGCGCCTTTCATCGCTACAAATTACGAGCAGGCCAAACTCGTGCCCATTACTGCCGCCACGCTCTCCAGCGGCGTGCAACCGGCTCCCGAGGACTTTGCGAAGCGCTGGAGCAACCGCATGAGTGCTCTCCACAAAGCCTCCAAGCCCGGCGAAACCATCAGCTTCAAGTTCAAAGGCACGCGCTGCTCCATCTACGACATCATTGGCCCTGACTGCGGGCAAGTGATCGTCACCGTCGATGACCAGCCCGCCAAGATTGTCCCGCGCTTTGACGCTTACTGCACCTACCACCGCCTCGCCACGCTCAGCCTCGGCAGCGAGCTGCCTGACACGGTTCACAGCGTCAAAATCGAGATCCATCCCGCCCAGCCGGACAAAGCCACGATCCTCGCTAAAAACGGCAACAAGATCGATAAGCCCGAGCGCTTCAACGACACCGCGTTTTATCCCGGTGCGATCCTTCTAGTTGGCGAGATCGTGAAGTGAGGGCTGTGGATGGGTTTGTGAAAAACTTCCGCTGGTCATGAATCGTGCGGTCAGTTAAATTCCGTCTCATGGAACGCACTATCATCAGCACGGAGGAACTCCTCCACACCAACCCTAAACTCAAAGTATTGTGGGAGAAGGACCATCAAATCCGCTTGAAGCAGCCCTTGCGCACCTCCGAGGAGGCTATGGCGCAAGCCCTGGAACAAAAGAGAGTGGCTGGTTTACGCGCCTCGAGTTTGAGGAGCATGAACTCCTCAACTGGGCCCGCGAGTCTGGCATCCTTGGTGGCGAGCATGAGCTGATGCCGGTTACAGATGCCGACGGTCAGGAGCATCGTGTCCGATTTGATGATTCGAGCGGCAGGTGGTTCAAAGCAACGCACCCAGAGACCTACGGCGGCGCGCCTCAGATCAGTTACGATCTTGATCCGGTGACGGATCGCCCGGCGCAGCGGCTGGTGATGGGCAAAGGCACGCCGATGCAATACCTGGAGCGCTGGAGTCTCTTCAACGCGGTGTTTGGTGACGAAGTGCGGCTGGAGCGTGTGCTGGCAGTGGGTTACGGCCTGTCGATCCTGATTTCGCAGCGTGACATCACGGGCGATGCGCCGGAGCTGCGCGAGATCGAGGATTTTTTCCGACAGCGTGGATTCGAGCCAGTTCCGTCTTCTCAAGATGCTTTTTACCGGGCAACGGATGATGTGCTGGCGCTGGACGCGCATCAGGCCAATCTCGTGCGCACGGCCGATGGCTTGGTGCCCATCGACATCCCGGTGTTTCGACCGGATACCGACATCGCCAAATGGCTGCGGCGGGTGGGTTTGTGACATGGCATTTTGAATTCACGGTGGCAATTCTTCGCATCCGACTGCGTAATCATGGCCGCATGCGCACGCTCTTCTGCCTTCTTCTTTTCACTCTCTCCATTCACGCCGAGCCGGAGACCGTCATGGTGACGATGCGGGATGGTGTGAAATTGGCGACGGACATTTATCGGCCCGCTGGAGAGGCAGGGAAGCTGCCGGTAATCCTGACGCGCACGCCTTACAACAAGGGGGGCGCGAAGAAGCATGGTGAATATTTCACGCAGCATGGCTACATTTTCATCGCGCAGGACACTCGTGGTCGCTACGGCAGTGAAGGCGTGTGGCACTGGATGACAGACGACGCGCCGGACGGTGTGGACTGTGCCAAGTGGATCATCTCACAACCATGGAGTGATGGGCAGATCGGCATGATCGGCA
>JANOBP010000516.1:0-20910 GCA_031411715.1 Verrucomicrobiaceae bacterium
GAGGCGAGGAAGGCTTCCAGCAAGTCCGCCACTTCAGGCGGCAGTTCACCCGCGTGATGGTCGATGACCAGGGCATGTAGTGATTCAGGTTTCATAGGGGTTCAGGGGTTAAATTTCAGATTCCAAACGATGACGCACCTCCGAGACGGCGTGATGCAGGCGTGAGCGAACCGTACCGATGGGAATGCTCAATGCCGCAGCGATCTCCGCATACGACAGGCCTTGCGCGAAGCGGAGGTCAAGAATCTCACGTTGCACTGGCTCCAATGCCGAGATCGTCTCGCGCGCCGCCAAGATGCGATCATCATCCACCGGTGCCGCCACCTCATTCGTCTCCGCATCTAACGGCACCACATTCACGCGCTCCGACCACGCCGCCATACTCAGCCGCCTGGCAATGCCAAACAAATAGCCCCGCGCGCAATCCAGCTCACGACCATCACGCAATCCACGCGCCATCTGCAAAAACGTCTCCTGCACCAGATCCTGAACCCACTCACCCATGCCATGCCGCCTTGTGAAGTAACTCGTCAGATCCCCCGCGCTCTCCGTAAAGAGACGCTCGAGCAGCGGCGGTTGGTCAGTGATGTCCACGAGTGTGTCGTTTGAAGTCCAAGCCGAAAAATCAGCCCAGCATGACCAACGTGCTCTTTTCCGCCAAAAAAGTTCACGGAAAGATGATTTTCTTTTCAGGCCTCACGCAATGATGGGCGTCATGACTTCACCATAAACATCCGTCAGCCTGAAATCACGGCCAGCGTAGCGATAGGTGAGTTCTTCATGATTGATGCCCATCAGGTGGAGAATCGTCGCATGAAGGTCGTGCACACTGGTCGGGTTGTTTTGTGCGGCGAAACCAAATTCATCCGTGCTGCCATAAACGGTGCCCCCTTTGATCCCGCCGCCGGCCATCCAGACGCTGAAGCCATAGTGATTGTGATCGCGCCCCAGCTTCGACTTCGATCCGCTCATCTCCACCGTCGGCGTGCGACCAAACTCGCCACCCCAGATGACCAGTGTGTCCTCCAGCATGCCGCGTTGCTTCAAATCATGCAGAAGAGCTGCAATCGGCTGGTCAATATCGTTTGCCAGCTTGCGATGATTTGTCTCGATGTTGTCGTGATTATCCCACGGCTGGCCTGCTCCATGCCAGAGTTGGACCATGCGCACGCCACGCTCCAGCAGCCGCCGCGCGATGAGTGTCTGCCGCGCATGAACACCCTCGCCGTAGAGCTTGCGGACGTGGTCCGGCTCCTTGGAGACATCAAAAGCATCCGCCGCCTCGATCTGCATGCGAAAGGCGAGCTCGAAGCTCTGAATGCGAGCCTCAAGCCTCGGGTCACTGCGCTCGGCACGATGTGCGGCATTGATCTGTCGTAATAAATCGAGCTGACGGAGTTGGACGCGCGTATCTGCGTGTGGACTGCGGATGTTCTCGATCAGGCGATCCACAGCCTCATGTTTTGAGTCCACATAAGTCCCCTGAAACGCACCGGGCAGGAAGGCAGACTGCCAATTCTCCGCGCTCTTGATTGGCATGCCGCCTGGACACATCGCGATGAAGCCGGGCAGGTTTTCGTTCGCGCTGCCAAGGCCATACGTCAGCCACGCACCGAGGCTGGGCCGAGCCTGAATCGAGTCGCCGCAGTTCATGAGCATCAGCGATGGCTCATGATTTGGCACCTGTGCCTGCATGGACCGGATCACCGCTATGTCGTCGATGTGCGCTGCTGTTTTCGCAAAAAGCTCGCTCACTTCAATGCCGCTTTGCCCGTATCGTTGAAACTTGAACGGAGACGGAAACGCTGCGCCCGTTTTGCGCTCCGTAAGCAGAGTCTTCGGCAGTGCTTTACCCTCATAACGCGCCAGAGCTGGTTTCGGATCAAATGTATCCACATGCGACGGCCCGCCGTTGAGGAAGAAATGAATCACCCGCTTCGCCTTCGGGGCAAAATGCGGCTTCGATGCCGCCTGCAAGTCCGCCAGCCCGAGCATGGCCATTCCCATGCCTGAGCGGCTCAGAAAATCACGGCGGTTGAGGGGCGGAAGCATCAGTGAAGGAGTACGGCACGCATGAGCACGCTCCTTCAGTTCAAAGTGATCCCTGCGATCTCAATTACTTGAACACACGCTTTAACACTGCCTTCTCATCAGGCGTGAGTGATTCTTTCCAGACTTGCTCGCCGCCTGTTCCGGCGTCTTTGACGGAGCCAGCACTGCGGGTTTGGAGCGGGGTCTCATCGACTTTGTGTTTGCCATCCTGCAATCCGATGGTGCTGCCGATTTGCGCACGAGACATGTCGTTGTTGGACACGGCCTCTGTTTTGCCGGCATCAAAGCGGTTCTCTTGATCGGATAGTGTCAGCGGCGCGGTGCCTGGGCCGCGAGTGATGCCGCCGTTGCCGGGCTGACCTTCTTTTTCCAGTAAGCCCATGATCGCGGCTAGAGCGTCATCCTCTCCTTCACCGTCGCCGAGGAAGCCTGGGTTTTTGCACATGCCATTGCAGGTGCCGGATTTTTTCTTCAGCGACTCCCGCAGTTGATCCATCTGCTCCTTTGAAAGTGACTTGATGTTTTTCGGATCGATTTGGGCGAGTTCCTTCATCAAAGCGGGGTCGAGTTTCATGTCGCTGCCTTGCAGTCCCTGAATGGCCTCGTCGAAGTTTTTCAGGAGCATGTCTTTAGTCTCGGCAGAAAGCTGGTCGGCGAAATTTTGCAGCGCATTGAGACTGCGCTCGGCATTGGCCATGTTTTGGCCGAGCGCTTGAAGATCTCGTTGGAGTTGCTCTTTGAGAGTGTCGCTGGCGTTGAGGCTTTCGTGGCTAAACCATTTTTCTTTGGGCTGGTCACGCAGTTCTTCGATTTTGGCCTCTTCTTCCTTCACCACTTCCGGCGGGATGATTTCTTCTTTACGGAGTTGCTCCAGCCATTGCTCCATCTGCTGCCAGGCCTGCGGCTCTACGGTGGGCAGCACATTGCCAGCTTCCAGATTCACTGGGATCCACAATGCGGCCATCAAGCTAGCCATCAGCAGAGCAAAAGGCCCGCCAACGCGCTCCCAACGCCACTTCCAGCCATCCGCAGCCTGCACAGGCGGCTGTGGCCATGGCAAAACACCCGCCGCAGCAGCAGTCAGCGCATTGTGGAGGTGTAGCTGAGATTCCAGCCGCACCATGGCCTGATCACGCGATACAAAACGCTTTTTGGCAAGCCACCACGCCACGAGACCGGTCGCCAGACACGCACCCATGGCCCATGGCCACACCTGGTGCCACCCGAGCTCGAAACCACGTGAACGGGCCAAAAAAATTGCCGCAAAAGCCAACACGCTGCCCGCTATCACCAGCGGCAACATTTGGTCGAACCACCAGCCTAGATTGACCTTACGCGCCGTGCGTGCGGCGAGACGATGCCATGCGGCGGCGGGCTGAATTGTGCTTTGCATGACGCGGATGTTAGCACCTCACGTCATGCCTGCCAATGCCGTCTTTTATTCCTGAATAAAGACGAAGACGCCCTTTTTGTTGCCAATGACGACATCCATTTTGCCGTCTTTGTTGACGTCACCCGGAGTGACCTGTGTGCCGACACCGCTGTTGTCGTCGATTTGGTTAGGAATGAATTCGGCACCGCCTTTGCCGTCGCGTTTGATCTCGAACCAATAGAGAACTGGTGCTGCGTTGGGTTCGTCGTCCTTCATCGGGCCATGTGCCCAGCGGCGCTTGCCGGTGACCACATCCATGACGCCGTCTCCATTCATGTCAGCGAGCTGCATGGCATGTAACTGGCTGAATTTCACGCCCACGGGGCTTTCTTCGAGCGTGCTACCCATAAGCTTATGCTCAGCAAAGGTGCCATCGGCTTTTTGCTCAAACCAGCCGAAGCCGTAGCCGTGTGCGTCATAGCCGGTGATGACGTCGCTGCGCTTGTCACCGTTCACATCATAGACGAGCAGGAAGGAGCCACCGCGGCCACCAGGCGTGGTGAAAAGCTGCGGATGAAAAACCCAGTCGCTGTCAGCTTTGGTGTCCGCCGGTTGCTCACGCCAGCCTTCCTTATCGAGGATGTCTGGGCGGCTGTCGCCATTCACATCGCCGAGGCCGTAGCCGTGCGTGTATTTGAAGTACTTCTTGTCGTTCTCGGGCGATTTAGGCGAGATGGGGCGGAAGCGGGCCTTGGTGCCGAGCGCGTTGCTCCAATCGATCTCCGCATAGCCGAGTTGGCCGCCGGTGTGGACAATGAGCTCCGGTTTGCCGTCGCCCGTCGCATCGCGGAAGTCGGGTGACTCGTTGTCTGTGACGTCAAAGATGGTGTGGCGCGTCCATTCTTCCTTTTTGTTCTGTGGATTCTCAAAGACCCACGTTTCTTTGCCCGGCCATGAATAGGCGAGGATGTCACTCCAGCCGTCACCATTAAAATCATATGTGTAGGTGAGGAAGAAGTCGCTGTAGCCCTTGGCGGGATCATAAGGCTCTTTTTCGAACTTGGGAGCAAAGGAGACACGCTCCTTGAAGTCCGGCCCTTTCCAGATGAAGCGGCCTGAGCAGATGTCGTTATCACCATCGTGATCAAAATCCGCGAAGTGCGCACCCTCTGCGACGAATTCTTCCGTCAGCGTGTGCTTGGTGAATTTCAGATCAGCAGCAGTCGCCGTGAGGGCGGAAGCAGCAAGGAAGATGGAGACGAGTGGTTTCATGCGAGTTGGGAATCAAGGAACAAGACGGCGGTGGGAGTTCTTGCATAGCAATGCAAGCAGACACCGAAACACTATGACCATTGGCGGTGTTTCGCCGTCTAGGCGGCATTAGTAATTCAGGGACATATCAGTGATCCTCAGGTGTAGGAGGAACAGGGGCTGTCGTTTCTTCTTCGTCATCAGATTCAGCCTCAACGGAGGCCGTTGGGTCTAAGTCGTCGGGCTTGACATCTTCAGCCACGGGCGCTGGCTCGGGGGCCTTTGTGGCAGGAGTGACTGCACCACCGAACGCGAGAATGGAGGCGACTTCCTCCTGCATTTGCATGAGCTCGTTTAGTTTGAGCTCGGGGTCTCGGACGATGAAAATTTCGCCGGTCTTTTTGTTCTCATAGAAGAGCATTTTATTGCCATCGACTTCTTTTTCAGCGGTCTGTACGAGCTGGCGTTTACGCTCAAGCATGAGGGCGAGAATGTAGCGGGCATCTTCTGTTTTGGGATCGCCATCTTCGATGAAGCGCTGAAGAAGTTCCTGGGCGCTTTCCTTGGGTGCGATCTCGGGCTTCTGGTCTGGCAGGACCTTCTCATAGATGGTCTTCCAGGAGGCGATGGGGGTGCGCTGCTCAAGCTCTTGCGGCCAGGCTTCGGCGCAGATGTCACGGCGTGCGTAATCATTGCTGTCGGGGTCGAAGTAAATGGCGGTGTGGAAGACTTCTTTGTCCTCGAAAGGGCGCTCAGTGAGGGTGCAGGCATGAGCGCGACTGCGGATGTGCCAGTTCTGTTGCATGGGGGCTTTAGGAGGTCGTGACGGGCGGTTTCAAGTCAAAGTTGCCGGCGCTGCGATTGCGAGGGCGGGCAATGTGCGACTTGGCCTTGGGCTTGAAGAGACGGAGGGTGGGTAAATCTCGGTTGTTGGAGCGGTAGTGGAATAAGATGAGTCCAAGGGTGCCAAAGAGCAGATGCGGGATCCACACGGAGAACCAACCTGGCAGGTGGTCACCTTTGCCGAGGTTCAGGCAGAAGTTATTTGTGAACATGAAGGCAAAGAAGATGAAAATACTTCCCGCGATGCCGCCAATGGCCCCACGTCGAGAGTAAGCGACCCCGAGTGGCATGGCGAAGAGCACCACGGCGAACGCTTGCCACGGAAGCGCGATGCGATGCCATAGGTGCGTGCGGAACGGGGCGAGTTTTTCTGGAGCTGCTTTCGGGTGCGCTTTCAGGTAGGACAAAAGCTCCGGCACGCCCATGTAGTCGGCCTTGAGCGCGTAGCTGACCAGACTCCATGGGGTTTCCTCGATCTGTGGTGCCTCAAGGATGAATTCGCCGTTTTTATTGGGCGAAAACGGCGTGGCAGACATGGCGCTGCCCTTTTCATAGGCAATCACTGAGCCGTCGTAGAAGCGCCAGCCACCGCGAGAGGTCCAGCTGGCTGATGGGGCGAGGACTGTGCGACTGGGCTTGCCGTCCGGGCCATCTTCCCGCATCTGCACGCCACGCATGCGCTGGCTGCCGCCACGCAACGAGAAAGGGAAGGTGCCAACAAACCAAGTCCGGCGAGTCTGCTCATTACGGAACATGATGGACTCCGCCATGATCGTATCGGCGGAATTGGTGGTCAGAGCGCGGACGACGGCTTTACGGTTGCCCTCGGATCGCGGTGCCCAGTAGTAGTTCGCAGCGGCAGCCAGGAAGGCGGCGTAGATGGAGCAGAACAAGATGGGCCGCAGTACTTGCGCGAGGCTTTTTCCCGTGCTGAGCATGGAGATGAGCTCATTCGCACGTGACATTCGTGTCAGTGAGTAGAGTGTGGCCAATAGCAGTGCCTCCGGGACCACGGTGACATAAATGTAGGGCAACAACCCGACGTAGAAGCCGACGACATCGACGAGCTTGGATTTGGCCTCTTGGAAGTCTTTGAGGTTCCCCAGCAGGTCTCCGATGATCCACAGAGCGCAGATGGACACGAAGCAAAACACCAGCGGCTGCACAAAGGAACGCAGCGTGTATCTCTCCAAAATACCACAGCGCACGTAATACAAGAGGGCGAGCGGCACGGAGAGCAGTGTGAGGGCGATGATGGCCTGCTTCACGATAAATGCAAAGGGCACGGGTGGCTCTCCCAGCTCCGTCATCTGCGCCTGGGCGATGTAATCGACCAACTCGCCGGCGATGGCCCACGCCGTGAAGGAAATGGAGGCGATGAGAAGTGGAATCAAAAGACGGCGCGGCTCATTCCAGCGACGCCAAATGACCACCAGCATCACGAACGAGCCAAGTGTGACCCATAGATTGAGATAGGGCAGGATGCTGGAGAGTCGCCTGATGACATAAGGCACTTCCATGTTTGAGCGATGGGCCAGCTCAATGGCCTCGCCGATTTGCTCATCTGGGTGCTCACGATGCCAGTCGAGAACAATGGCAACAATCAGCACGCCGAGCGCGAGCAAGAAGGAACCCCTTCCCAAAAAGGGAAGGTTGATGAATCTTTGCCAAACGCGAGCCAGATGCTGAAGCCACTTCATGCCGTGAGGCTGAGGTTCGGCCAGAGGCTGGGATGCGTCAAGGTTGGCTACTGTAGGAAGGCTTACGACTAATGCTGGCAAGACGAGACAATGACCAAGCGTTTCGAAGGCCGTGAAGACACTCTCCGCCCCAAATAACCGCCGCCGCTTCCTTCTGGGGACCGCTGGTGCCTGTTCTGCACTTGGAATGGGAGGCTGGCGCTGGTGGGAGTCGCAGCGTTGGCAAATTTTCCGCCAAACTTCCCACGCTCTAGGCTCAACGGTGACCATGTCGGTTTGGCATCAGGATCAGGACGCAGCAGAATCGGCGCTCGAGACTGCTTTCGCCGAATTGGAGCGCATCGAGTGTGCGCTGAGTATTTACCGGCCTGAAAGTGAGATTTGCCGACTCAATCGGGATGCCGTGCTTGATGCACCAAGCGCGCATTTGGTCACGGTGTTGGAATTCGCGACCCAAATCGCGAAGCAGACGGATGGGGCCTTTGACATGACCGTGCAGCCACTGTGGGAGCTTTATCGTGCCGTTCAGCAGCAGGGTGAGTTACCGGATGAATCGGCGGTGAAGATTGCACGCTCCCGTGTGGATTGGCGGCGGGTTCAGCTTACACCTAATCGTGTCCAACTTGATGGTGAAGGCATGGCGATCACTTTGAATGGCATCGCTCAAGGTTACGCGGCAGATGCAGCGATGGCGGTTTTGAAAAAGGCCGGTGTGGTGCATGCACTGATTGATGCCGGAGAAATGAACGCGCTTGGGCGCAAGCCGGATGGTGAGGCCTTCACCGTGGGCATCCAGCATCCGCGACATACCGATGCGTTCGTTTCGATGGCGAAACTGCAAGATCGCTGCCTCGCGACCTCCGGTGACTACGAAACGCGATTCAGCGATGATTTCGTCCACAACCATCTCTTTGATCCACGCACCGGCCACTCGCCTACGGAGCTGGCCAGCGTATCCATTGCCGCACCAACGGCGATGGCTGCGGATGCGCTTTCGACGGCCGTATTTGTGCTTGGTGCCGAGCGCGGCATGGAATTGGTGAGGCGCACGTCAGGCACGGATGCACTGATGGTTTCAAAGAGCGGCCAAATCACCGCCACGGTTGGTTTTCCACTCAACGCCTGATTTCTTCATGAATTCACTTCTTCGTATCGGCATTGCAGCGCTTCTGCTGACTCGCGGGGTCTGCGCGGACACCATCGAGCTCATGAACGGCAACAAGGTGGAGGGCAAAGTTCTCGCTACGGATGCAGCAGCCAAGACCGTCAGCATCGAAGCGCTGATCGGTGGGCAGACGATCAAGCGCACGCTGCCGCAGGCTCAAGTCCATGCTTT
The DNA here is from genome assembly GCA_031411715.1 of Verrucomicrobiaceae bacterium. Lineage (GTDB taxonomy): Bacteria > Verrucomicrobiota > Verrucomicrobiia > Verrucomicrobiales > Verrucomicrobiaceae > Prosthecobacter. The sequence goes on from JANOBP010000516.1 coordinate 8,555, forward strand.
GACCGTTAATGGTCTGCGCACGGTGATCACCGTCAAAGCTGGCGCCGCGACAACGGTGGCATCGTCGACGACACGCACACCCGCCGAAGTGCAGGCGCTCATCACGCAAGCCGGTGCCACGCCGCCAGATTGGTTTATGTCCACGAATTTGAACTTTCCCAAGGGGCTCGATCTCTCATGGTCGCCACAACCGAGAGGTAAATGGGACAACCAGAAGTATGTCGGCCAGTTCATCTGGGACATTATCAATCCCAATGAGAATCGCTGGCGCGAAGGAATTAAGTTTGTGGACCATGTGCTTGGCGTGAACCAAAACGATGCCGAGATTCGCGAGCGAGCGACCATGGAGACGGCAAACATGTATTTCCGCTTCTTTCAGGACTACGCACGCGCCGCCTGGTGGTGGCAAAAGGCGGGCGTGACTGAGCAAAGCTCGGCAGCAAGCGTGTTCCTGGCTGAGTGTTACTGGCGGCTTGGGAACAAGCAGATGGCGCTCGATTTGATGAAGGATCCGGACGGCTACCTCAACAGCATCAAGCTCCTCGGCGATATGGGAGAGATCGACAAATCCGTGGCCATGGCCGAGCGCTACATCGCAGGCACGCGCGAGCCGCAGTGGGCGCTCCTGCTGGTCGCCGACGCCTGCCGTCTGGCCGGTCGCAATGAAGCCGCGATCGCCTATTATCAAAAGGTGATCGACGCGCCGCCCGATCCGAACAACAAGAACCGATTCCAGCGCCTGATCAGCCGCGCACAGGCCAGTATCGAGGCCATCAAACTGTTCGATCTCTTGAATCTCACGAAAGTGGCGGACGGAACCTACCAGTCGAGCAGTCTCGGTTACGAAGGGCCGGTGAATATCGACGTGGAGGTGAAAGCGGGCCGCATCGAGTCGGTCAAGGTCACGAAGCACAAAGAGAAGCAGTATTACTCCTCCATGCGGGATGTGCCCGCTCAGATCATCGCCAAGCAAGGCGTTAAAGGTGTGGACGCGACCAGCCGCGCCACCATCACCGGCAACGCCATCATCAACGCCACTGCCAAAGCACTCGCCGAAGGCGTGAAATGAACAAACCGCCTCAGCGCAAGCGCAGTTGGTTCCGGCTGGATCACTTCCTGCCATTCCAACGAGCATCAAGCAAGCCACAGGCGAAAACTGCCGCATCATCCATGCGCAAGCTGCTGCGCCGAATCGGGCCAACGGTGCTTTCTGCGCCATTACGCCGAGCTGTGCAGGCGTTGTGCTTTCTGGTCTTCCTGTGGCTGTTTTTTTATGTCTGCTGGCCTTACCATGCCAGACCACATGCTATAGGCATGATTCAAGAAGGCTGGCGCGTTGCGAAGTTTGAGCAAGCGAGTGGCGGATTGAGTTTGGAGAATGAACATGCGGCGCAACAGCTGCGCGTGGGTCAAAAGCGCTTTTTGGTCGATGAGGGCCTTGTCGCTGGTTTTTTTAGAGTCACGGCGGTTGATGATAAACTGGTGCAACTTGTGCCGGAAACGCCTCTGAGTGCCGAGCAAATAGACCGGGTGCTGTTTGGAGCCGGCACGTGGGCGCTGCATGAGACGGAGCCCGGGAAGTGGCCCTCGCATTACTCGGATGATCTCGCACGCAAAGAAATCGTGCCCGCCGAGAGCTTCCTTGTTATCGATCCACTGGTGAGCCTGTCCACTGCTATCGCGGCGCGAAGTTGGGTGTGGTCGCTGGTGTGTGCGGGAATCATCCTGCTGGCGTGCGTCTTCATCCCACGTGGTTTTTGTGGCTATCTGTGTCCGTTGGGCACGCTGATCGATTTATTTGATTGGGCCATTGGCAAGCGTGTGACGCGCTTTCGTGTGTCGAAGGATGGTTGGTGGGTTCACATCAAATACTACCTGCTGCTGGCGGTTATCGTCGCCGCGTTTTGTGGAGTACTCGTTTCAGGCTTCGTGGCGGCGATTCCGGTGATCACGCGAGGTTTACTCTTCATCGGTGAGCCGTTGCAGAGTGGTTTAGCCCGCGAATGGCACCTCGTGCCAGCGATGCATTTGGGGCATGTCATTTCGATCCTGCTCTTCCTCGGCGTGCTTGCGCTAGGCCTGCTAAAGCCGCGTTTTTGGTGCAAATACGTCTGCCCGAGTGGTGCAGTGTTTTCTGTGGCCAATCTGTTTCGCGTGAGCGAGCGCAAGGTCGAGTCGAGCTGCATCAACTGCAACAAGTGCGTCGCCATCTGTCCCTTTGATGCCATTAAACCGGACTTCACCACTCGCGTGACGGATTGCACGCTGTGTCAGACCTGCGGTGGTGTTTGCCCGACGCAGTCGATCAAATTCGTTGAGCGTTGGAACGTGATGGACCTCAAAGCTGTGAATGATCCGCCCACGGGCGAGACAGCACTCGGTCGCCGTGGCTTTATGTCGCTTGTTACCGGCTCCAGCATTGGAGCGGCGAGTGGTGTTACCATCGCGGCAACCACCAAGCTCTGGGGAGCAAATCTCGATGACCCTAAAGCCTTCCGTCCTGTGCGGCCGCCGGGCAGCGTGCCAGAGCGCGAGTTCCTCGACATGTGCATCCGCTGCGGAGAGTGCTTCAAGGTATGCCCGAATAACGTGTTGCAGGCTGAGGGCTTCGAGCAAGGCCTGGAAGGATTGTGGGCACCGATGGTGAAGGCTGACTGGGCTGGGTGTGAGTCGAGTTGCAATGCGTGCGGTCAAGTTTGTCCCACAGGTGCCATCCGCGCGCTTCCTTTGGCAGAAAAAAAGAGAACGCGCATGGGCTTGGCCATCGTTGATCCCCTCTCCTGCCTGCCTCATGCGAATCAAGAAGCCTGCCAGCTCTGCGTCGATGAATGCCATGCTGCTGGCTACCACGCCATCGAGTTCATTCAGGTGCACACGGAAGTGGATGCTGCGGGCCAACCCATCGAAGGCACGGGTTACCTCGCCCCGGTCGTGATCACTGACAAATGTGTCGGTTGCGGCATCTGCCAGACGCGGTGTTTTGGACTGAATGTGGATGAGAAGAGGTTGCTGAAAAAGTCGGCCATTGTGGTCATGGCTGGTGAGGGGCGTGAAGATCGGCTGATGGCAGGGTGATGCTTGACGATCCGCATGCGATGCGGCAGTTGCGCGTATGATTGCGGATCAACTATTGAAGGCGGCGAAGACCTTGCGGGAGGCGCTGCGGCCGTTGGGCTTTGCACCGCCGGTGGAGTATGTGTACCAGCCACTGGATTATGCCTGGGAGCCGCAGGAAACCTATGTGCGGCGTTTTGGCGGGACAAAAAAGCGCGTGGTGTTTATCGGGATGAACCCGGGTCCGTTCGGAATGACACAAACTGGCGTGCCGTTTGGCGAGATCGCTGCAGTGCGTGACTGGATGGTAATTCATGCGCCAGTGGGCAAGCCGGAGCGCGAGCATCCAAAGCGACCCGTGGTGGGTTTTGCGTGCGCGCAGTCCGAAGTCAGCGGGCGACGACTTTGGGGCCATTTTGCAGCGCGTTTTGGTGCGGCAGAGAATTTCTTCCGTGAGCACTTCGTGACGAATTATTGCCCATTGGTGTTCATCGAGGCCAGTGGAAAGAATTTTACGCCTGATAAGCTACCTGTGGCGGAAATGGCGGCACTTGAGGCACCTTGTGATGTGCACCTGCGTGCCGTGATCAAGACACTGGAGCCTGAGTGGGTGATTGGCGTCGGCGCTTTTGCTGAGGCGCGTGCCTTGCGGGCACTGGAGGTGATGGGCGGCTTCAAGATAGGCCGTGTGCTTCACCCCAGCCCGGCGAGTCCAGCAGCGAATCGCGACTGGGCAGGTGCGGCGACAAAACAGCTCGAAAAACTCGGCGTGTGGTGAGCCCCACGTCCGGCGGCGTCACTTTTTCTCGGTATCGAGACCTTGGAGCTTCTTGAGATTCTTCTCAATGCGCTCGCGCATTTTAGGATCGGGCGTTTTGAGGGCAACGGCACGCTCGAGATGCTCGAGAGCTTTGGGCTTGTTGCCGAGTTGCTGGAACGTGAGGCCGATGTGCTCGTATATTTCGGCGTCTTCGGCTTTCGGCTCTGGAATGAGCTTTTCGGCGCGCTGAAGCTCGGCGAGGGCTTTGGTGAAGTCCCCTTTCTTGAAATGAAACCATCCAAGGCTGTCGATGTAGGCGGCGCTGTTGGGTACGAGTTCGTTGGCTTTGGTGATGAGCTCGCCTGCTTTGTCGAGGCTGGTGCCCTGCTCGAGCCAGAGGAAGCCGAGGTAGTTCATGGTGTTGGCGGCGAACTCGGCCTTTTCACGCGGGGTGAGGGTGATGGATTTTTCTAGAACGCGTGAAGCTTCTTCGTGGCGCTCGAGCTGCTCGAGAGTGATGCCGTATTGATAGTAGAACTGGTAATTGAGCATGTCCGCCTGATTGGAGCTGGCGATCTGCTCAGCCTCGGCGAAATGCACGGCGGATTGGACGTACTGCTCACGGGCTCGGTACCCGAGGGCGAGCTGATAATGCGATATGGGATGATCGGGAAAGAGCTTCACCGTGCGCTCGCCAAGGCGGATCATCTGCTCATGCTTTCGGGTCATCCAAAGCTGGTCACCGAGGGCGACGTAGTCACTGAATTCACCGCCGCCATGCTGGATGGCGGCCTCGTAATGTGGGATGGCCAGTTCTGGCTTCTCAAGCTTCTCATAGCTTCGGGCGAGCAGGCGCTGGTGCTCTGCATCTTCAGGGGCCTGCTTGACGACCTGCTCAAGCATGGCCAAGGCTTTTCCCTCCTGCTGGGAGGCCTCGTACATTCGATAAAGGAGCTTCCGGGCTGGGAGACTGCCGTGGTCGGCCGCCAGCTTCTCACACAGCTGCTGGGAGCGCGCGAGGTTGTTGGTCATGAGAAAGTGCTTGGCTACTTCGAGCGTGATTTCTTCTTCATTGGCTGCGGTCACATGCTTCAATGCCGTTTCGAAGAAAGGTGAAACGCGTGCGGTGTAATCTGCGCGAAATTCCGTCTGCCCTAGTGGCCAAATGCGCTCAGCGAGACTTCCGAGGTCGAGCCAAAAACGTGGACTATTACTTTCCTGCCTGGCGGCTTGCTCAATGACCTTGATGGCCTCATCGCGATGATTTTCAGTGAGGTGAATCATTACTGCGACGTCATAGACGGCAGTATTTTTGGGGAACTTAGCCAGTGCCGTGGTGACGGCCTGCAGAGCACGATCGTTTTTGGCAAACAGATCCTCCGGTGGATAGGTGCTGCAAAAACGTGCCAGGTGCAGAAGTGGGTCAGCGCGGTCTGGATTGGCCTTCACGGCGTCCTCCAGAATCTTCAGCGCTGCCTCACGGCCCTGAAACTGCATGGCAATGACCGCCGTGTGACTGGCGAGCTCGGCATTAGTCGGGTCCGCCTTGAAAACGGCTAAATAATGATCCAAGGCAAGTCGCAGCTTACCTGCGGACTCAAATTGCAACGCAGCACTATAGTGAGCGAGGGCGTCCGCGTTGGCGGCCGCTCCGGGAGTGATGTGCAGGTCGCTCTTCGCTGGCGCGAGACTACCTAGCGAGAGATCCCCAACCGTGGCGGCTTGGCCGGACCCGGTATGAGCCACCAACAGTGTTAGAAGACCACAACTCGCTAAAAACAACCTTCCAGCCCGCCTTGAAGCAGGCATGGAAAGGAGTTCAGCGAGCCGATGATGTCGGATCACTCGAGGGGGACAAGCCATGCCTGTTAGGCTAGCGGTTACGACTTGTAGCGCAAACGCTTCTTATGGCGGTTCGCGCGCATGCGCTTCTTACGCTTGTGCTTGTTGATCTTCGTTTTTCTCCGCTTTTTAAGGGATCCCATGTTGGTGTTCTCCGGTGTGTTTGGCTTGGTCTGTTAGTGGACGACTTTGTTGAGTGGGTATTCCACGATACCCTCGGCACCCAGGGATTTCAGCCGCGGGATAATCTCCCGCACGATGGCTTCGTCAATGACCGTTTCCACGGCCACCCACTCCTGGTTGGCAAGGTGCGAAATCGTCGGCGAGCGCTGCGCAGGCAGGCAGGCGACGACTTCCGTGATGCGGGCTGCGGGCACGTTCATCTTGAGGCCCACCGTATGACGGGCCTCCAGCGCACCTTTGAGCAGCATCACGAGTGTCTCCATCTTCCGGCGCTTCCACGCATCCTGCGCGGCTGCCTTGCTGGAGACAAATTGGGGGTAACTTTCCATCAGCGTATCGACGATGCGCAGCTTGTTCGCGCGCAGGGACGATCCTGTTTCAGTAATATCGACGATGGCATCGACGAGCTCAGGCACCTTCACTTCCGTGGCACCCCAGCTAAATTCCACCTCAGCCTGCACACCGTGCTTTGCGAGGTATTTCTTGGTCATCTCGACTGCCTCAGTGGCGATGCGCTTCCCCTGCAAATCTTTGGCACTGCGGATCGGAGAGTCCTCCGGCACCACCAGCACCCAGCGTGTGGGCAGGGATGTAGCCTTGCTATAGCGCATGTCGGTGATGACTTCGACATCCGCTGCGTTTTCAACGATCCAGTCGCGTCCCGTGATGCCGCAATCAAGAAAGCCATGATCGACATAGCGACCAATCTCCTGCGCGCGCAGCAACCGGATCTCGAGTTCCTTATCGTCCACGGATGGGCGGTAGGAGCGGCTTGGAATGACGATATTGAATCCAGCTCGCTTGAATAATTCCAGCGTAGGCTCCTGCAGACTGCCTTTGGGCAGACCGATGCGGAGGATGTTGTTGGATTCGGACATGAGAGGGGTGCGGGGGGAAAGGGGCGCGAATCCTAGCGGCATATTCCAGTCTGGCGAGGGGAATTTCCACCACTCTCACTTCGCCGGATGCCAGCGGTAGTGCCCTGTAAGCGGAAACTCGAAAAGCCGGTCCTCACATTTAGGCCCGCTGCCAATGTTATGCACGATCCACGGCCGGGAGCCGCCATCGGGGGCGGGCACCACGATGGCGATGTGTGGGAGCCTCCCTGCCACGGTGCATGTGATGAGATCACCCGGCCTATAATCCGCTTCGACCTGCGTCAGTGCTTGCATGGCACCTTGGCGCTTGAAAAACGTCTGCAAATTCGGCACCCGGCGGTGGTCGATGTTGGTGTCGGGTCGCGAGAGGCCCCAATGCTTCGGATAGGCGGAAAAAGCGCGCTTCATGTCCTCATGCACGAGTTTTTGCAGATCAAAACCCAGCTCACGGTAACTGCGGATCACCTCATCCGTGCACACTCCTGTCCCAGCAGGCACATCTCCGCCTGGATAGGCGAGTTTTACATACGCCGGATCATACCGCACCACCTGCTGCGTCCGCTGCATGGCCGCCTGCACCAGTTGCTTCGCAAAATCGCCCGCCCCCTGCGCAGGCAGGCAAACCACCAACAAGAATGCCAGAACACGATTCATGGCCCCCATTTTGCCACCCATTCGTCCCTCTGCATTCATCTTTCGTCGTTTCACCATCACGATTTTCCCTTGCCCCACCCTGCAAACGGTGTTCTCTCGCCGTCCAATTCAACCCCACACCTATACACACATGAGCGAGCGTCGCGTCGTCATCACCGGGATCGGAATCGTCTCCCCTCTCGGCAACACTAAGGACGACTTCTGGAAAAACATCCTGGCAGGGAAGAGCGGCATCCGTCGCCTTCAATCCATGGACACGGAGAAGTACGACTGCAAAATCGGCGGGGAAGTCGTGGATTTCGACCCCACGCCCTACTTCAACAACCACAAGGACGCGCGCCGTGCAGACCGCTATTTCCAGTTTGCCATGGCTGCGGCCAAGATGGCAGCCAAGGACGCTGGCCTGAACCCTGACAGCCTCGATCCACACCGCGTGGGCGTCATGGTCGGCAGCGGTATCGGTGGTCTGAGCACCATCGAGACCCAGTATCAGATCCTGTTGGAAAAGTCGCCCTCCCGCGTCTCCCCCTTCCTTATCCCCATGATGATCACCAACATCGCCAGCGGCATGATCGCTGCCGAATATGGCTTCATGGGCCCCAACATGGTCGTCGTCACCGCCTGTGCGACCTCCAACAACAACATCGGCGAGGCCTGGCGCATGATTAAGTTCGGCGATGCTGACGCCATGATCTGCGGCGGTGCCGAAGCCAGTATCCGTCCCTGCGGACTTGCCGGTTTCGCCAACATGAAGGCTCTCAGCCTCCGCAATGATGACCCCGAGCATGCTTCCCGCCCCTTTGACAAGGACCGCGATGGTTTCGTGATGAGCGAAGGCGCTGGCGTCGTCGTCATCGAGGAACTTGAGCACGCCAAGAAGCGCGGAGCCACCATCTACGCTGAACTCGCCGGTTACGGTGTCAGCGCGGACGCTTACCACCTCACCTCTCCGCATCCAGAAGGCCTCGGCGCCACCAAGTGCATGGAAATGGCTCTCCGCCACGCCAAGCTCAACACCACGGACGTTCACTACGTCAACGCCCACGCCACATCGACACCTGTCGGTGATTTGTGCGAGCTGCGTGCCATCAAGCGCACCTTTGGCGACCACGCCAAGAACGGTCTGCTCGTTTCCTCAACGAAATCCATGACCGGCCACCTTCTCGGAGCCGCAGGTGGTATTGAACTCGTTGCCTGCATCCAGGCCATCGCTGACCAAGTGGCCCCGCCAACCACCAACGTCGAAAACCTCGACCCGGAAGTCGATATCGACATCGTGCCGAACACCCCGCGTCCCGCCAAGATCAACGCCGCACTGAGCAACTCCTTTGGCTTCGGCGGTCACAATGCAGCACTGCTGGTGACGAAGTTCACCTAGTGGTCACTACCAGTTCGGATGTGCCGTCACCAGTCTTGGTGGATTGGCACCTTCCACAATCCATGCGGTGAGAATGCACGGGTTCAGGCCGTCTGGCGTCTGCATCTGGCATTCCACCGTGAATTTCTTCCCAAACCGGGTTTCTGTCTGCTAGGTCACTCGTTGCGTCATGCCATGCTTGCGCAAGGCGGCTGCCATCGCTTCCCAATGCTCACGGCGAAAGCCACGATTGAGAAAGAATTTCGCCTTCGACCTTCCATCCTAGTGGTCAAGGTTCAGCAGATAATTCATGACCTTCGCTCGCTCCACCAGCAGCATCTCGCGATTGGGAAGCTGTGCTGATCCTTTCATCGCTGGATCAAGCGGGCTCGATGTCCGATGGCTCCACGGTGACCAGCTTGGGACGAGGGCTTGCTGCTAAAAACTCCACCTCATAACCCACGCCTCCTTCATACACGTGTACCACCGTTCCTGTCTCGCCTTGCTTGAGTCCATCTCCATCCAGATCATGTTTCAAACGCACGACGGTATGTTCCGCGATGTCGTCTTCGTCTGAAGACATTAAGTGAGCGATGATACGGATGCGGTGCCCTTTCCACTCCTCAGGCAAAGTAAGATGCACTTGTCCATCCGCCTCAGACTTCAAGGTGGTCGTAATGCTGCTCATGCTGGGAAGTTATGAGGCATTTCAGATTCTTGCAAGGTCTCACTCCACCGCGAGGAATCGCACGCAGATACTTCCTGGCACAGCCACCTTGGTGCCTGTGAAGGTCAATTTGCCGCTCGCTTGGTCCACTTTGAAGAGCGCCGCCGTGCCGCTGTCTTGATGCGCAGCGATCAGCCACTTGCCCGTCGGGTCCAGGCAAATGTTGCGTGGGATTTTGCCTTCCACGGGCACGTTCTGGATCAGCGTGAGCTTCCCGGTGGCGGCATCGCATGAAAACACCGCCACGGTGTCATGTGTGCGGTTGGAGACATAAACAAACTTGCCACTGCCGTGAACGATCGTCTCAGCGGTGCTCAGACCCTTCTTCTCGCGATCCGCCTCTGGCAGTGTGGACACTGTGGCGATCTCCGTGAGTGCCCCTGTCGCCGCATCATAGGCGAAACTCGTCTCTGTCATCGCCATCTCGTTGTTCACGAAGACAAATTTGCCATTCGGATGAAACGCCAGATGCCGTGGGCCACCGCCGGCCGGTGTTTTGGCAAAGGCAGGCTCATTGGCCGTCATCTTGCCGCTCACGGGATCGATCTTGTAAATCAGAACCTTGTCCAGGCCGAGGTCGCAGGCATACGCATAGCGATTGTCCGGGCTGAAATTCACCGAGTGCGCATGTGGCCCGGCTTGGCGCTTCGGATCAGCACCGCTGCCCTCATGCTGCACAAAGCTCGCCGCTTCAGACAGCGTGCCATTTTCCGCAATCGCATAGGAGGCCACGCTGCCGCTGCCGTAGTTCGCCACTGCGGCCATTTTGCCCGTCGCATCCACATTCACATGGCAGGGACCGTTGCCCACACTGCTCACTTGATTGATCAGCGTCAGCTTGCCGGTTGCCTTGTCTATTTTAAAGGAGCCTACGGCCCCCACACGCTTGCCACCGGCATCCATGTCACCGGTGGCCAGCAGATACTTCTTCGACGGGTGGATCGAAAGGAAGCCCGGATTGCTCGTTTCGACCGCCACTTCAGCCTGAGTCAGCGCGCCGCTGGCCGTATTGAATCTCGCCACATAAATGCCCTTGCTGCCATTCTTCGCATTCGTGTTCGTCCCAAAATAAACAAAATAGTCATCCCCCGCAAAGGCGGTGGCAGAGATCAGAGTCAGGAGAGCGGCAATAAGGGAGCGTTTCATGGTCCGCGATGCTGCGGAGAATCCACGCCGCGGTCAAGCACGCATCTCGCTCATTCCTCGCCTTCCATGCTGCCATCGCCACCATTGGCCACATCGATCGTCCGCATCAGCCCATCCATGAACTCCTGCGCCGCATCGATCGGCAGAATGATCGTGTCACGGCGGCCGCGCACGTCTTCCGTGATCTTGATGAAGCGTCCGCGCTCGTTCTCCTTGAGATCGAGAAAGAAAATCTTCCGATCCGTCACGATCTTTTCCGAGTGCAGCGGCGGATTATGTGGCCGCCGTTCTTCATCTGAATCAAAGTTCCTCATACCTGTTAGTGTTCCTTCCAAATTCAGCCGCCCATTGCCGCTGTCTCCCTGGAATTGGACGCGAGTCTAGGAACCCGCCGTCTCCTTGTCAATGCCTCTCTCAAGAGCCTTTGGGCCACGTTGGATCCATCCTGGGCCAGCCATCCGCATTTCCAGATGATCTCTTCCAGCTTCACCCGCCCATCCTGGGCCGCACGCGCCCCACAGAACGTGCCTCCCTCCAATGGGCGTGATTCGGCATGGCGTCAGCGGCTGCACGACCCAAGCCCAGCGACCCGGCCCAAGCGAGGGCGCTCGATTGCAACCACGATGCGATGACCAGGTTCACTGCAGCATGGTTAGGCCGCGTCAGGGTTTGTGCGTCTCCATCTGCTTCTTGGCTGCCTCGCATCGCTTGCAAACGTAAACGACCACCCGCCCCTCCTCGCCCGGCAGGACGATGTTGGTCGCAGGCTGGCAGTCGCCGGGATGCGGGTAATGGTCCTTGCGCCGCTTCCACTCACCGCGTTCTCCCTCGACACGGCTCATGGGGATCATCCCGTGAGCAAACGGAACGGCGCGCTTGGACATCGCGACGTGATGCACCTCGCAGGTGCTCGGCTCACCTCGCGTGGAATCGGGCGTGCGACAACCAGTCAGGAAGGACGCAGGGAGGAGCAATAACAGAAGATACTTCATGGGGTTGGTGCCGTTGCGAAGCGGCCAACAACGTCTCGGATCAGGCGACGGCGAGCGGGAATGGAACGGGGTGACATCGCTTGCCGAAGGCAACCCGAAGGGCAGCGCCGGGGCGCGCTGGCAACCGTCGATGACACGACAGATGCCATACGAGCCGTTGCCTGCATCCGTTTAATGTTCGCCGTCTTGTTGGCGATGTTGCTGCGAAATCGGAGAGGCACTCATACGTGGTGGGTTGGATGTTCGGTGTTGGCGGTAACGGCTTCCGAACTCTGCGAGCTTTTCACATATCCGCACAAAGGCATGCGAAGTGTCCGCTGTGAGGACTGAGCATGGAGCGTCTCAAAGCCAAATGCCTTCGTGATGACCCATCTCTCAAAGCGATCAATTCTGCCGGTGGTGTCCTCAACGCACAACACATCTGACTCGAACCAAAACCGGCTCGGCAACGAGTTACACTCAAAGAATGCGATCACCCCGGCAACCAGTAAGGCCCCAGTGATATGCCCCGCGAAGTTGGCTAAGTCGAAATCGTTGCTAGCGAGGAGAAGTCGCAGCACGAGCAGGATCAATGCGACGCGTGAAAATACCCATCCGAAGAGCAAGGATCTGTAGCGTTTGGAGTGAATTCTGCTCATCTTAGTCGGGCGATCATTGATGATCATTTACACATCGTGAGGTTTGTTAGCACCGTTATATCCGAACAGGTTGCTGGGAAACGATGCGGGCGGCTTACAATGCGCTGGTGCTGGGCCTGCGCAGG